>NZ_JASERH010000027.1:0-179411 GCF_030766975.1 Streptomyces sp. KL116D
CGAGGACCGCCGCTCCGTGCCGCGTACGGCGTGTGCGACGCGTACTCCGTGTCATCGACCTGACTCCATGGGGGTTTCGGGGTGATTTTCGCCCTACGCATCCATGTACGAGTACAAAGGGGAGTCAAGCCCCCATACCGGTTTCGTCCCCGGATCGGCGTCACCCCGCTGCGCCACTCGGCCCGTTCACCGCACCGCTCGTCGACGGCATCGACCGCCTGCCGCAGACCGGCGCGCGGCATCTGGGCGCCTGCTCGGGCGTGCGTTGCCATACGCCCATGACGACGGCGCTCACGACACGTACGACACCCGAGGACGACCTCGCCGAGGTCCAGCGGGAGCACGGTGCTCCCCTCTTCTCGTTCCTGCTGCGCCTGTGCGACGGGGACCGGCAACGCGCGGAGGACCTGGTCCAGGAGACGTACGTCCGCGCCTGGCAGCATCCGGAGGCGCTCGACTCCGCGTACGAGTCGGTGCGGCCCTGGCTGTTCACGGTCGGCCGGCGGCTCGCCATCGACGCCCGGCGGGCCCGCCTCGCCCGGCCCGCCGAGGTCGGCGACGCGGTGCTGGAGAGCGCGCGGGTGTGCGCCGACCACGCCGAGCGGTCCGCGGCGGCGCTCGACGTGCGGGAGGCCGTGGCGACGCTCACCCCGGAGCACCGGGCCGTGCTCCTGGAGGTCTACTTCAAGGGCGCCAGTGTGGCGGAGGCCGCACGAGCGCTCGGGATTCCCCCCGGTACCGTGAAGTCCCGCGCGTACTACGCGTTGCGGGCGTTGCGGCGGGTACTTCCGGGTTATGCGCCTGACCTGCGGTGAAACCGTGGGCCAAGTCAAGCATCGGTAAAGCGCCTTGCTCAGCGTGCCGTTTCCTCGGTTGAGTAATCCGCTGTCCTCCCCGGCGAGTTGGACGGGTGGGGCCCGGGGGCCGGCGGATTGCACGGACCGGAGGAAGGCAGGAAGGAATGTTGCACGGGAGCCAGGACGGCGCGGCGGGCGCCGAAGGCGATGGCAGTGAACTCGTCGTCCCCATGGCGTGGTTGTACGCCGAGTACATCGCGGACGAGCTGTTGCGGACCGGGGATCTGATGCCGCCCACGTCCTTCGAGTTCCGGGCGGGACGGGACGCGCTCGCCCTGACGATCTTCCTGTCGGACGCGGGTGACGAGCTGTCCGGGATCCGGGTGGTGTCGCAGCTGGACACGTGGTCGTCGCTGACGGCCTACGACCAGCCGTGGCAGTCGTGGGTGCGCGAGCGGCTCGCGGAGCGGGAGGCCGGGGCGCGCGACGCGGGACGCCGGCCGCCCGGACTGGAGCTGGCCGTCGCGGCGTGGAGATGGCTGGAGGAGACGGAGTTACTGGCGCCCGACCTCGACGCCGTGCCCGTGCCCGACGAGGAGGACGGCCCGCAGGTGTGGACGCCGGCCTGGCAACTCGGGCTTCCCCTGGGGCACTTGGCGATCCATCTGTTCTGAACCACCGAGCGAGCGGGCGGCGGTCAGGGTGCGTACACGCCCGCCCGGTACTTGGGGATGCGGACCGTGATCTTCATCCCCGCGCCGACCTCCGTCTCGATGACGAGGCCGTACGTGTCGCCGAAGACCTGGCGCAGGCGTTCGTCGACGTTCGACAGTCCGATGCCCGTCGAGCCGTCGGCCTCGCCGCGCAGGATCGCCCGGAGCGCGTCGGGGTCCATGCCCACGCCGTCGTCCTCGATGACGACCTCCGCCTCGGCGCCCGCGTCGGTGGCGCGGATGGAGATGCGGCTGCGGGTGACGGCTCCCTCCAGACCGTGCTTCACCGCGTTCTCCACGAGGGGCTGCAGGCACAGGAACGGGAGCGTGACCGGCAGGACCTCGGGGGCGATCTGCAGGGTGACCGCGAGGCGGTCGCCGAACCGGGCGCGGACCAGCGCCAAGTACTGGTCGATGGAGTGGAGTTCGTCGGCGAGCGTGGTGAACTCGCCGTGCCGGCGGAACGAGTAGCGGGTGAAGTCGGCGAATTCCAGGAGGAGTTCGCGGGCGCGCTCCGGGTCGGTGCGGACGAAGGACGCGATCGCCGCCAGGGAGTTGAAGATGAAGTGCGGCGAGATCTGCGCCCGCAGCGCCTTGATCTCCGCTTCGATCAGACGGGTGCGGGAGCGGTCGAGCTCGGCGAGTTCGAGCTGGACCGAGACCCAGCGGGCCACCTCGTCGGCGGCGCGGGCCAGGACCGCGGACTCGCGCGGCGCGTAGGCGACGACGGCGCCCAGGACGCGGCCGTCGGCGACCACGGGGGCCGCCACCGCCCAGCGCAGCGGGCAGTCGACCGCGTCGCAGCCGCAGTCGAACGCGACGCTGCGGCCCGCGGCCAGGACCGGGGCGACCTCCTCCATCACGTACGTGGCGTGCGCCTGCTCGGCCGTGCCGTCCCAGGCGAGGACGGCCGAGCGGTTGGTGAGGGCGAGGGCGTCCGTGCCGAGGAGCGTGCGCAGCCGGCGGGCGGACTTGCGGGCGGTGTCCTCCGTGAGGCCCGCGCGCAGGGCCGGGGCGGCGAGCGAGGCGGTGTGCAGGGTTTCGAAGGTGGCGCGCTCGACCGGGGTGCCGACGTCGCTGCGGCCCGCGGGGTGGGCCGTGCGTCTGCCCACGAGGAATCCGGCGCCCAGGAGGAGGGGGCAGAGGGCGAGGAGGGTCGCCGTGACGGTGCCGGTCACTTGTGCTCCCTTCTCGCCGTGGGGCCTTGTGCTTCATCGTGGGTGCGGGTCGTGTACGGCGGGTCGCGCAGTTCCCCGCGCCCCTGGTGGCCGCCCGTGTCCGAGGCGCCGCGGCTCTGGAGGCCGGGCGGTCTCAGGGAGCCCGACCAGAGCGTCTCCGGGAGGTGCAGGCGGGTCATCGTGGCCGTCGTGTGGGTGGGGATGGCGTCGGGGGTGGCCAGGGAGACCAGGATCATCGCCAGGAAGCCGACCGGCACGGACCACACCGCGGGCCACGCCAGGAGGGTGTGCAGCCAGCCGGAGGTGGCCGCGCCGGAGACCGTCAGGGTGACCGCCAGGAGCGCCGACCCGCCGCCCAGGAACAGACCGGCCAGCGCACCGGGCGGGGTGAGCCGCCGCCACCAGATGCCGAGCACCAGGAGCGGGCAGAAGGACGAGGCGGACACCGCGAACGCCATGCCCACCGCGTCCGCCACCGGCACCCCGTCCACCAGCAGCGCGCCGCCCAGCGGGACCGCCATCGCGAGGAGCACGCCCAGCCTGAAGTGGCGGACGCCGCGCGCCGGGAGCACGTCCTGGCTGACCACCCCGGCCACCGCCATCGTCAGCCCCGACGCGGTGGACAGGAACGCGGCGAACGCGCCGCCCGCCACCAGCGCCCCCAGCAGGTCGCCCGCGACGCCGTCCACCATCCGGCCCGGCAGCAGCAGCACCGTGGCGTCCGCGTCCTGGGCGGCGGTGAGTTCGGGGGCGTAGATGCGGCCGAGCCAGCCGTACAGGGGCGGCAGGAGGTAGAACACGCCGACGAGGGCGAGGACGACGACGGTGGTGCGGCGGGCGGCCCGGCCGTTGGGGCTGGTGTAGAAGCGGACCACGACGTGCGGCAGGCCCATGGTGCCCAGGAACGTGGCGACGATCAGGCCGTACGTCGCGTAGAGCGGGTGGTCGGCGCGGCTGGTGGCCAGCGGCTGGCCCGCGCCGACGCCCGCCGACGGCAGGTCCGCCGAGGGGAACGTGGGCGGGGAACCGCCGTCCCCGCGCCAGGCCAGGACCAGGAAGAACGCGGGGACGAGCAGGGCCGTCAGCTTCAGCCAGTACTGGAAGGCCTGGACGAAGGTGATGGAGCGCATGCCGCCGGCGGCCACGGCGAGGACGACCACGGCGGCCACCAGCGCCCCGCCGAACCAGCGGGGCGCTCCGGTGAGGATCTGCAGCGTCAGGCCCGCGCCCTGGAGCTGGGGCACGAGGTAGAGCCAGCCCGCGCCCACCACGAACATGCTCACCACCCGGCGGACCTCGCGGGATTCGAGCCGGCCCTCCGCGAAGTCGGGCAGGGTGTACGCCCCCGAGCGGCGCAGCGGCGCGGCGACGAAGACCAGAAGGACCAGGTAGCCCGCCGTGTAGCCGACCGGGTACCAGAGCATGTCGGGGCCGTGCACCAGGAGCAGTCCGGCCACGCCGAGGAACGACGCCGCCGAGAGGTACTCGCCGCTGATCGCCGCCGCGTTGAGGCGGGGTCCGACCGTGCGGGACGCCACGTAGAAGTCCGACGTGGTGCGGGAGATGCGCAGGCCGAAGCCGCCGATCAGGACGGTGGCGAGGACCACGACGGCCACCGCCGGTATCGCGTAGGCCTCGTTCACTGCGGCCCGTGCTCCGGGGTGCGGCCGCGGACGAGGTCGGCGAAGTCGCGTTCGTTGCGCTCCGCCCGGCGCACGTACCACCAGGCGATGAGGACGAGGAACGGATAGCAGCCGAAGCCGAGGACCAGCCATTCGACGGGCCCGTTGCGCAGGGCGCCGAAGAACAGCGGCAGGACGGCGACCGGTACGGCGAGGACCACGAACGCGGCGATCCCGGCGCGCAGCTGGCTGCGCATGAGGGACCGCACGTAGGCCGCGCCGAGCGTCGTCTGCTCGTCGATCTCGCCCTGGGTGCGCAGGCCGGGAAGACCGGCCGCGCCGTGCACGGTGCGCGGCTCGCCGGTCACGACCTGTCGGCGCAGTTCGCTCACGGGCGGAGTGTAGGCACCAGCCGTCCGGAGAAGGAAGGGCTGGTCAGCCACTGGTCCGGCGCATCAGCAGTTCCCGGACGCGGCTGGCGTGACGGCGGCTGACGGCGATCTCGGCGGAGCCGACGCGGACGGTCATGCCGCCGCCGTCGAGCCGCAGTTCGTCGATGCGGTGCAGGGCCACGAGGTGGCTGCGGTGGACGCGGACGAAGCCGAGGGGCTGCCAGCGCTCCTCCAGGGTGGTGAGCGGGATGCGGACGAGGTGGCTGGTGCCGTCGGTGGTGTGCAGGCGCGCGTAGTCGCCCTGCGCCTCGGCGTAGGTGATGTCGCCGACCGCCACCAGGCGGGTCACGCCGCCGAGCTCGACGGGTATCCGGTCGGCGACGGTGGGCGGCGGCGGGGCGACGGCGGCGCGTTCGGCGACCCGGCGGACGGCTTCGGCGAGGCGTTCGCGGCGGACCGGTTTGAGGAGGTAGTCGACGGCCTTGAGGTCGAAGGCCTGGACGGCGAAGTCCTCGTGGGCCGTCACGAAGACGACGAGCGGGGGCCGGGCGAAGCCGGCCAGCAGCCGGGCCACGTCGAGGCCGGTGAGGCCCGCCATCTGGATGTCGAGGAAGAGCACGTCGATGGCGCCCTCGCGGCCGGGCCCGTCCTCCAGGGCGCGGCCGATCCTGCGCAGCGCCTCGGTGGCGTCCGTCGCGCCGTCCGCGCTGCGGACGCGGGGGTCGGAGCGCAGGAGGTAGAGGAGTTCGGCGAGGGCGGGTTCCTCGTCGTCGACGGCCAGTACGCGCAGCATGCGGCGGAGTGTAATCGGACGGTCGCTTGAGTGAATCGGCTGCCTCGTGCGTACCGGTGGGCGAGAGCAGGAGGAACGCATGAGGTCCCTGGAACGGCATCGCGACGCCGGCGCGTACGCGCTGGGGGTCCTCGACGCGGCGGACCGGTTCCGCTTCGAGGACCATCTGACGGAGTGCGCGGTGTGTGCGGCGTACGTGGGTGAACTGCGGCCCACCACCGGGCTGTTGACGTTGTACGCGCGGGCGACTCCACCGTGCGTCGAGCTGTTCGCGCGGCCCGCGCCGACGCTGCTCGACCGTGCGGTGGACCGGCTGGCCGTCGTGCACCGGGCGGCGCGCAGGCGGCTGTGGGGCGGGGCCGTGGCGCTGGCGCTGCTGCTGGCGGCCGGGTCCGGCGCCGTGGTCCTGTCCGGCGGCGGGGCGGGGGACGCGCCCGCGTTCACGCTGCGCGGTCGGGACGCGCGCAGCGGGGTGGCGGCGACGCTGACGGCGGACGACCGGGACTGGGGCACCCAGGTGGGGCTCGACGTACGGGATCCGGGCGGGCCCCGGGTGTGCGAGCTGGTCGCCGTGGGGCGGGACGGCGGTGAGCAGACCGTCGCCACGTGGGCGGTGCGGGGCGACCGGGTCGCGCTGGACGGCGGGGTCGCGGACCGGCCCGGCGGGATCGCGCGGTTCGAGGTGCGGGCGGTCGACGGCGAGCGGCTGCTGACGCTGCCGGTGCGCTGACCCGCCGCCCGTGGGGCGGGCGCCGCGCACCCGCTACTTCAGCAGGCGCGACATCCGCCGGTCGGCGAGGGGTTTGCCGCCCGTCTGGCAGGTGGGGCAGTACTGCAGCGAGCTGTCGCTGAAGCTGACCTCGCGGATCGTGTCGCCGCACACCGGGCACGGTTCGCCGGTCCTGCCGTGCACGCGCAGGCCGCTCTTCTTCTCGGCCTTGAGCCGGCCGGCGGCGACGCCGCGCGAGCGCTCGACGGCGTCCGTGAGGGTGGTGCGCAGCGCCTGGTAGAGGGTGTGCACGTCGACGGGCGTCAGGCTCGCCGCCAGTTTGAACGGGGACATGCGGGCCGCGTGCAGGATCTCGTCGCTGTACGCGTTCCCGATCCCGGCGATCAGCGACTGGTCGCGCAACGCGCCCTTGATCTGCCGCCGTTCGCCGTCGAGGAGCTGCGCGAACGCGGCCTCGTCGAAGTCGTCGGCGAGCGGGTCGGGGCCGAGGCGGGCGATGCCCGGTACGTCGGCGGGGTCCTGCACGACGTACACGGCGAGCTTCTTCGTGGTCCCGGCCTCGGTCAGGTCGAAGCCCTCGCCCGTCTCCAGGGCGACGCGCAGCGCCAGGGGGCCCTTGCCCGGTTTGGGCGGGCCGTCGGGGAGGCGGTCCTTCCAGTGCAGCCAGCCCGCGCGGGCCAGGTGCGTGACGAGGTGCGGGCCGCCGGTGCCACTGGTGTCGCCGGGGTCGCCGGTGTTCAGGTCGAGGAACTTGCCGTGCCGGGCGACGGCGGTGACCGTACGGCCTTCGAGGGCGGTGAGCGGCGGGTCGTACGTCTTCAGGACGCTGATCGCGACGGGCAGGACGCGGACGATCTCCCGCCCCACCAGGTGCTCGGTGAGGAAGTCCCTGAGCGCGGCGACCTCGGGCAGTTCGGGCATGCGGTCCAGCCTCTCACTCGCGTCACTCGCGTGCGGGCACGACGAACTCGCACCACACGCACTTCCCGCCGCCCCGTGCCTCCACGCCCCACACGTCGGCGAGCCGGTCGACGAGGAGCAGGCCGCGCCCGGAGACCCCGGACTCGCCGGCCTCGCGGCGGCGCGGCAGGGCGCTGGAGGAGTCCTCCACGTCGACCCTGAGTCTTCGGTCGGGGCCGGTGAGGACGCGCAGGGTCACGACGGCCGGGCCGTCGGTGTGCATGAGGGCGTTGACGATGAGTTCGTCGGCGACGAGTTCGACCTCGTCGGCGCGTTCGCGGGCGCCCCAGGCGCGCACGGCGGCGCGGATCATGTGCCGTGCGGCGCTGAGCGCCTCGGGGTCGCCGGGCGGCACGTGCTCGGTGAGCCGGCCGCCGCTCTGCGGGGCGCCGGCGCCGCGGCGGCGCAGCAGCAGGAGCGCCACGTCGTCCTCGCCGCCGCGCAGGTCGACGGAGCCGCACAGCCGGTCGGCGAGCTGGTCGATGTCGGCGGGGCCCGAGCCGATGAGGGTGGTGAGGGCCTGGAGTCCGTCGTCGAGGTCGGTGCCGGGCTGCTCGACGAGGCCGTCGGTGCACAGCAGCAGCGTTTCGCCCGGGTCGAGTTCGACGGCGGTGACCGGGTACTCCAGGCGGCGGAACTCGGCGGACAGACCCAGCGGGAGGCCGCCGTCGACGGGCACCTTGCGGCAGGTGCCGTCGGTGCGGCGCAGCAGCGGGTCGAGGTGTCCGGCGCGGACCAGCTGGACCACGCCGGTCGACAGGTCGGCCTCGGCGTACAGGCAGGTCGCGAAGCGTTCGGTGTCGAGTTCGTGGAGGAAGACGGAGGCGCGGGCCATCACGGTCGCGGGCGTGTGGCCCTCGGCGGCGTACGCGCGCAGCACGATGCGGAGCTGGCCCATGACGGCGGCGGCGTGGGTGTCGTGGCCCTGGACGTCCCCGATGACGGCGCCGACGCGGCCGCCGGGCAGCGGGATCACGTCGTACCAGTCGCCGCCGATGTCGCGGCCCAGGGACTGACCGGAAGCAGCGCGGTAGCGGACGGCGATGTCGGCGCCCGGCACGTTCGGGATGGTGCGCGGCAGCATGGCCTGCTGCAGCCCCTGCGCCAGGTCCTTCTCCTGCTCGTAGAACATGGCGCGCTGCAGGCTCTGCGCGATGCTGCTGCCGAGGGCGACGAGGACGTTGCGCTCGGACTCCCGGAAGCCCTTGCGGTCGTGGTAGAGCAGGCCGACGGCGCCGATGGGGCGGGCCTGGGCGATGAGCGGCAGGTAGGCGGCCGAGTGGATGCCGAGGTGGGTGATGTGCGGCCACAGCTCCGGGTAGGACCGCGCGAAGTCCTCGGGGGACTCGATGAAGCGCGGTTTGAGGGTGCGCACCACCTCGCTCATCGGGAACGGGTCGTCGACGCGGGTGACGTGGGTGCCCGGCACGAAGCTGCCGGAGGGGCCTTCGGCGACGAGGTGGATGCGGCCGGCCCGGACGAGGCCCATCACGAAGCTGGTCGCGCCGAGGTGTTCGACGCCGTGGGTCTCGCGGAGCACGTCGATGACGTCCCGGACGGTGCGGGCGTGCGCGAGGGCGGCGGTGGTGTTCTGCACGACGCTGGTCTCGCGGCGGCGGACGGCCTCGCGGGCGGTGCGCTCGTGCTGGACGGTGGCGTCGTTGAGCTCGTCGGTGGCGTCGCGGACGATGCCGACGATGCGGCGCGGGTGGCCGTGCTCGTCGCGCCGGATGTAGCCGCGGGTGTGGGTCCAGCGCATCCGGCCCTCGCGGGTGCGGATGCGGAAATAGGCGCCGTAGTTCTCCTCGCCGTTCTTCAGGGCCTGGGCGACGAGGGCGTCGAGGCGGCCGCCCTCCGCGGGCGGGACGCGCAGGGCGAGGGTCTCGGGGCGGTCGTCGTACTCCTCGGGCGTGATGTCGAAGACCTCGTAGGCCTGCGCGTCCATGTGCATCAGGCCGGTGGAGAGGTCCCATTCGAAGCTGCCCATGCGCAGGCCGCGCCCGTAGGCCTCCAGGAATCCGCGCGAGGGGTCGTCAGGGCGCTCCCCGGCTGGGGGGTCCCCGGGCTCCTCGGCGCCCCCGCTACCCGCGTCCATAGGGCCACGCTAGGCGCAGGTCCAGGGGGCCGCACGCGGACGTCAATCGCCCTCCGTCGTCGCCGTGTCGTCCGTGGCGTCGGGGATCAGTCCGCCGCTGTCGGGCTGGTCGGGGCTGTCCGGGACGAGATCGGGGCCGGTGTCCGGGCCGGATCCGGTGTCGGTGCCTTCGGGGGACGTGTCCTGCGGGACGTCCGTGGTGTCGTCGGGCGGCGTCATCGGGTCGCTGTCGGGCGCGGTCGGCGTGTCCGGTGGGCTGGTGGCCGGGTCCGGTGTGGTCGGCGTGGCGCTCGTGGGCGTCGGGGTCGGGCAGCCGGACGGCCAGGGGGACGGGGTGCCGGTGGGGGTGCCGTCGGGGCCGGTCGCGGTGGGGGTCGGGCAGTCCGTGCCGGAGGGGTCCTCGTCGGGCGAGCTCGGGCCGGTGCCGGAGTCGCTCGGGCCGGGGCTCTGCGAGGTGTCGTCCGGGTCGGGGGACGGCGGCGGGGTGGGCGTGGGGGTGGGCGGCGGGACCGGGCGGTCCTTGTGGCCGTCGTCGCCGATCGTCCGCTCGATCCAGGTGTTGTTGACGATGTTGATGAGGGTGATGTTCTGGATGACCGTCGGCGCCGGGGTCACCACGACGACCTGGGTGGGCCGGTAGCCGCTCCACGCCTGGCCCTGGTGGTTCGGGGTGCCGCGGAGCGCGACGGGCGGCTTGAGCGGGTTGCCGCAGGCGCAGCGCACGCGGGGCATGCCGCGCTCGTCGACGAGGACCGCGGTGCCGGCCTGGAGCACGGACTGGAACGTGGTGGCGTGGCCGTCGCGGTAGCCGTGGTTGGTGACGCGGGTGTCGCCGCGCAGCACGACGGAGGTGAGTCCGCGCAGGTAGGCGGGGATGCCGGCGCGGGAGGTGCCGGACGCCTCGGCGAACGCGCCGGCCTTGGCGCGGTCGGCGGTGAGGAAGCGGATCTGCTGCTCGACGTCGCAGCTGCCGACGGCGTGGGTGCCGCCGTAGAGGCCGGGGGTCGCGCCGGAGATCTCGCGGACGCCCTGGGCGGTGGGCGTGCCGGTCGGCGACGGTTGCGGCGTTCGGGTGACGGGCGCGGGGCTCGCGTCGGAGGTGGCGGTGGAGTCGGTGAACGGGTCGGGGCCCTGGGCGGCGACCGGCTGGAGGAACAGCTCGCCCTTGCCGTCGGCGGCGCTCTTGTCCCCGTCGCCCGAGCATCCGGCGAGCAGCAGCGCCGCGGATATCCCGAGGGCCGTGACGTACGTTCTGGTCCTGGTCCGTGCGTGCACGTGCTCTCCCGCCTGCGTAGCGAAACTATGCACCTATTGTCCGGAGTGTCGTTCCAGGGCCCGCAAGTCGTGACCTTGTCGCGGAGAGGGGCCCACACTGAGGGGGTGGACTGGTTCGGAGCTTCCGGTCAGTGGCTCGGCCGCCTGGTGTTCCAGCGCGGTCTCGCGGCGCTGTACCTGGTCGCGTTCGCCGGCGCCGCGCTCCAGTTCCGGGCGCTGATCGGGGAGCGCGGGATGCTGCCGGTGCCGCGGTTCCTGGCGCGGGTGCCGTGGCGGCGGGCGCCGACGCTGTTCCGCGTGCACTACTCGGACCGGTTCTTCGCGGTCTGCGCGTGGACCGGCGCGGCGGTCGCGGCGGCGCTGCTGGCGGGGGCGGACGGGCTGCTGCCGCTGTGGGGCGCGATGCTGCTGTGGCTGGTGCCGTGGGCGCTGTACCTGTCGATCGTGAACGTCGGCCAGACCTGGTACGGCTTCGGCTGGGAGTCGCTGCTCCTGGAGGTCGGCTTCCTCGCCGTGTTCCTCGGCAACGACGAGGTGGCGCCGCCGGTCCTGGTGCTGTTCCTGCTGCGCTGGGTGCTGTTCCGGCTTGAGTTCGGCGCGGGTCTGATCAAGATGCGGGGCGACGCCTGCTGGCGGAAGCTGACGTGTCTGTACTTCCATCACGAGACGCAGCCGATGCCGGGCCCGCTCAGCTGGTTCTTCCACCACCTGCCGCGCCCGCTGCACCGGGTGGAGGCCGCGGCCAACCACGTGACCCAGCTCGTCGTCCCGTTCCTGCTGTTCGCCCCGCAGCCGGTCGCGACGGCGGCGGCCGCGCTGATGATCGTCACCCAGTTGTGGCTGGTCCTGTCGGGGAACTTCGCGTGGCTGAACTGGCTGACGGTCGTCCTGGCCGCGTCCGTCCTCGACCTCGGCGTCCCGCACCCGGCACCGGAGCCGTCCGCTCCCCCGCTCTGGTACGAGGTCCTGGTCCTGGCCCTCACGGTGGCGGTGGCCGTCCTCAGCCACCGGCCCGTCCGCAACCTGTTCTCCCGGCGCCAGTCGATGAACCGGTCCTACGACTCGCTGCACCTGGTCAACACGTACGGGGCGTTCGGCACGGTCGGCCGGGTCCGGCAGGAGATCGTGATCGAGGGCACGGCGGACGAGGTGCCGCGCCGTGATTCCGACTGGCGGGCCTACGAGTTCCGGGGCAAGCCCGGTGACCCGCGCCGCCTGCCGCGCCAGTTCGCTCCGTACCACCTGCGGCTCGACTGGATGATGTGGTTCGCCGCCCTGTCGCCCGCGTACGCCCGCTCCTGGTTCGAGCCGTTCGTCGAGCGGCTCCTGGCGGGCGACCGGGACACGCTGCGGCTGCTGCGGCACTGTCCGTTCCCGGACGCGCCGCCCGTGCACGTCCGGGCGCGCGTGTACCGCTACCGGTACACGACGTGGCGGGAGCTGCGGGCGACCGGCGCGTGGTGGGAGCGGACCTACGTGCGCGAGTTCCTGCCGCCGACCCGGCTGAGGTAGACGCGGCGTGCCGTACCGGCGAAGACGTCCTCGTCCGCCCCGCCCGCCAACGCGCGTGCGCTGTCCAGGACTTGCTCGTACGAGGCGGCGAGGGTGCACACGGGCCAGTCCGAGCCGAACAGGACGCGCTCGGGCCCGAAGGCGGCCAGGACCGTGTCCGCGTAGGGCCGCAGGTCGTCGACGGTCCACCGCTCCCAGTCGGCCTCCGTGACCAGGCCGGAGAGTTTGCAGTACGTGTTGGGGAGGGCGGCCAGGGCCCGTACGTCGGTGCGCCAGGGTTCGAGTGCGCCCGACGCGATCGGCGGCTTGCCCAGGTGGTCGAGGACGAGGGTGAGTTCGGGGTGGTTGCGGGCGGCCTGCACGCAGGCGGGCAGCTGGTGGGGCAGCACGACGAGGTCGTACACGAGGTCCTGCCGGGCGACGGCGGCGAGGCCGCGGCGCACGTCGGGGCGGAGCAGCCACTCGGGGTCGGCCTCCCCCTGGACCTGGTGACGGATGCCCACCAGGTGTTCCCCGCCCGGGAGTGCGCGCAGCCGGTCCAGTTCGTCGGCGACACCGGGGGCGGTCAGGTCGGTCCAGCCGACGACGCCCGCCACGAGGTCGCTGCGCCCGGCGAGCGCGAGGAACTCGGGGGTCTCCTCGGCGACGGTGACCGTCTGCACGAGGACGGTGGCCGTGACGCCCGCGGCCCGGGCCTCGGGGGCGAGGTCGTCGAGGGTGAAGTCGCGTCGGATCGGATCGAGTTCGGCTCCGGTGATCCAGTCCTGGTCGCGGACGGAGAGGTCCCAGACGTGGTGGTGCGCGTCGACGATCCCCGTCACGGCAGCTCCCAGACCACGGGCAGGCCGGCGTCGGCGCCCTCGGCGGAGTAGTCGTGGACGACGTCCTGGAGTCCGGCCATCCGGGTCTGCCATGCGGTGTTCACCGGCAGCGCGTCGAGTTCGGCGAGCAGCCGGGCGTAGTCCTCGCACTCCAGGACGTGGAACAGGTCCGTGCCGCTGCGCCAGATCGTCCAGCGGGTGGCCCCGGCGGCCCGGATGGCGGCCACGAGTTCGGCGGGGACCTCCCGGTGGGCGGCCTCGTACTCCTCGACGCGGTCGGCACGGACCGTGGTGTGCAGGGCGACTCTCACGCGTGGTTCTCCCGTTCGGGGGTGGGGACGTCGGCGGCCAGCAGGTGCAGGGCACGGGCCTCCTGCCAGAACTCGGCGGGCACCGGTGTCTCGAACTGCTGGACCGTGTCGGCGACTTCGGCCGCGGAGCGGGTGCCGACGAGGACGCTGGTGACGGCCGGGTGTCCGAAGGGGAAGGCGAGGGCGGCGGCCCGCAGCGTGGTGCCGTGCCGCTCGGCGAGCTCCTTCAGCTTCAGGGCGCGGGTGAGGACTTCGTGCGACGCGAGGGTGTAGTCGAACGTGGCGCCCTGCTTCGGGTCGGCGAGCAGCCCCGAGTTGAAGACGCCGCCGATGACGACGGAGGCGCCGCGCTCGGCGGCCGCCGGCAGCAGCCGTGTCAGCGCCCCCTGGTCGAGCAGGCTGTACCGGCCGGCGCACAGCACCACGTCGACGTCGGTGTCGCGGACGAACCGGGTCAGCATCCCGGCCTGGTTCATGCCCGCGCCGATGGCCGACACGAGGCCCTCGCCACGCAGCCGTTCCAGCTCCGGGTAGGCCTCGCCGAAGGCCTGCTCGGCGTGGTCGTCGGGGTCGTGCAGGTAGACCACGTCGATCCGGTCGAGGCCGAGCCGGCCGAGGCTGTCCTCGATGGAGCGGCGCACCCCGGCGGCGCTGAAGTCCCACACGCGCCGGTACGCGGCCGGGACCGCGAAGCCGCCGGCCCGGTCCTCGCCCTTGCCGTCGTGCGGTTCGAGGAGCCGGCCGACCTTGGTGGACAGCGTGTAGGAGGTGCTGGGCCTGCTGCGCAGGTACTCGCCGACGCGCCGCTCGGACAGGCCGATGCCGTAGTGCGGCGCGGTGTCGAAGTAGCGCATGCCCGCGTCCCAGGCCGCGTCGACGGCGGCGTACGCCTCGTCGTCGCGGACCGGGGTGAACAGGTTGCCGATGCCGGCGGCGCCGAAGCCGAGTTCGGTGACCGGGACGCCGCTGCGGCCCAGTTTCCGGGTCCGCACGGCGCTCACTGCCCTTCGGGGCGCAGGCGCAGGCCCTGCATGCCGCCGTCGACGGCGAGCGCGGTGCCGGTGGTGGCGCCGGACAGCGGGCTCGCCAGGTAGGCGACGGCGCCCGCGACCTCGTCGGCGGAGACCAGGCGGCCGGTGGGCTGGCGGGCTTCGAGTGCGGCGCGTTCGGCGGCCGGGTCGTCGGCCCGGTCGAGGAGCCGGCCGACCCACGGGGTGTCCGCGGTACCGGGGTTGACGCAGTTGACGCGGATGCCCTCGCGTATGTGGTCGGCGGCCATGGCGAGGGTGAGCGAGTACACGGCGCCCTTGGACGCGGAGTACAGGGCGCGCTGCGGGAGGCCCGCGGTGGCGGCGATGGAGCAGGTGTTGACGATGGCGGCCCGGCCGGACGCGCGCAGGGCCGGCAGCGCGGCACGGGCGACGCGCACCATGCCGACGACGTTGACGTCGAGGACGCGGTGCCATTCGGCGTCGTCGTTGTCGGCGACGGTGCCCTGGGCGCCGATGCCCGCGTTGTTGACGAGGACGTCGAGTCCGCCGAGGTCCGCGACGGCGGCGGCCACGGCGGTCCGTACGGTCGCGTCGTCGGTGACGTCGGCGGTGTAGCCGCGCAGCGGCTTCTCCACGGCGGAGACGTCGAGGTCGAGGACGGCGACCTCGGCACCGCGCGCCGCGAGCAGGTCGGCGGTGGCCCGGCCGAGGCCGGAGGCGCCGCCGGTGACGAGGGCCTTGAGGCCGGTGAAGTCGGCGGGGTCGGTCATGCTGCGGCTCCGTTCGTGTGCGGTTCTGCGGTGGCGCGGTCAGCGAGGTCCTTGGTCCAGAACTCGCCGTCGGGGTACGTGAACTCGGCGATCGACTCGGGCCGCATCTCGGCGGAGAAACCGGGCGCGGCCGGGGCCGTGTAGTGACCCTCGCGGATGACGACCGGGTCGAGGAAGTGGTCGTGCAGATGGTCGACGTACTCGATGACGCGGTCGTCGGTCGTGCCGGTCACGGCGACGTAGTCGAACATCGACAGGTGCTGGACGAGTTCGCACAGGCCGACGCCACCGGCGTGCGGGCAGACGGGGACGCCGAACCTGGCGGCGAGCAGCAGGATCGCGAGGTTCTCGTTGACGCCGCCGACGCGGGCGGCGTCGATCTGCAGGACGTCGATGGCACCGGCCTGGAGGAGTTGCTTGAAGACGATGCGGTTCTGGACGTGCTCGCCGGTGGCGACCTTCACGGGGGCGACGTCCTTGCGGATCGCGGCGTGCCCGAGGACGTCGTCGGGGCTGGTCGGCTCCTCCACCCAGTACGGGTCGAAGTCGGCGAGCGCGCGGGTCCAGCGGATCGCCTCGTCGACGTTCCAGCGCTGGTTGGCGTCGATGGCCATCCGGATGTCGGGGCCGATGACCTCGCGGGCGGTGCGGCAGCGACGGATGTCGTCGTCGAGGTCGGCGCCGACCTTCAGCTTGATCTGGGTGAAGCCGTCGGCGACGGCCTGCCGGGCGAGGCGGGTGAGCTTCTCGTCGGAGTAGCCGAGCCAGCCGGGCGAGGTGGTGTAGCCGGGGTAGCCGCGCTCCAGGAGGCGGGCGGTGCGGCCGGTGGCGCCGCGGCGGCCCGACTCCAGGATCTCCAGGGCCTGTTCGGGGCTGAGCGCGTCGGCGATGTACCGGAAGTCGATCTGCGACACCAGCCACTCGGGTTCGGCCTCGGCGAGCAGCCGCCACAGCGGTTTGGCCGCGCGCTTGGCCGCGAGGTCCCAGACCGCGTTGACGACGGCGCCGATCGCCATGTGCATCACGCCCTTCTCGGGCCCGAGCCACCGCAGCTGGCTGTCGCCGACCAGGTCGCGGTTGAGGCTGCCCGGGTCGGCGCACAGCTCGTCGACGGGGCGGCCGACGACGTGATGGCGCAGCGCGTTGATCGCGGCGACCTGCACGTCGTTGCCGCGGCCGATGGTGAACGTGAAGCCGTGCCCCTCGTGCCCGTCGGGGTCGTCGGTGCGCAGCACGACGTACGCGGCGGAGTAGTCGGGGTCCGGGTTCATGGCGTCGGAGCCGTCCAGTTCCCGGGAGGTCGGGAACCGGATGTCGTAGGTGTCGACCGCGGTGACGCGTGAACGAGAGGGGGTCGGGGTCACGGGATGCCTTTCGGGCAGGGGGCCGCCTGCGCGGCCGCGGTGGTGGCGTCAGTCCTGGGCGCGGCCGGTGGTGACGCGGGCGATCATCAGGGCGAGCAGGATGATTCCGCCGTAGATGGCCTGGATCCAGAAGGACGGCACCTGGGCGAGGGTGAGCAGGTTCTGGACGACGCCGAGCAGCAGGACACCGGTGAGGGCGCCGAACATGGTGCCCTTGCCGCCGTCGAGGCTGATGCCGCCGATGACCGCCGCGGCGAACACCGTGAAGATCATGTTGTTGCCCTGGTTGGCGCTGATGGCGCCGACGTAGCCGGTCTGCATGATGCCGCCGACCGAGGCGAGGACTCCGGCGACGACGAACACGCCGAGCATGACCCGCTCGACGCGGATGCCGGCGGCGCGGGCGGCGTCGGCGTTGCCGCCGATCGCGTACAGGGCGCGGCCCACCCGGTGGTACTTGAGGATCACGCCGGCGACGCCGAAGCAGACGGCGGCGAGCCACACCGACATGGGGATGCGCAGGAACGTGGTCGTGGCGAGGGAGAAGAAGGCGTCCGGCATGCCGAAGAGGGTCTTGCCCTTGGTCGCGCCGACGAGCAGGCCGCGCAGCACGATCAGCATGGCGAGCGTCACGATGAAGGCGTTCAGTTTCAGCTTCACGACGAGGACGCCGTTGAACGCGCCGATGACCGCGCCCGCGACGAGGACCGCCAACAGGGCGAGCGCGGAAGGGAATTCGGTGCCGAAGCCGGACTGGGCCACCGGGAGGACGAGCAGGGCGCCGAAGGCCGGGGCGATACCCACGACCGATTCGAGCGACAGGTCGAACTTGCCGGTGATCAGGACGAGGGACTCGGCCAGGACGACCATCGCCAGGGCGGCGGAGGCGCCGAGGATGGAGATGAGGTTGCGCTCGGTGAGGAAGCTGTCGTTGACGATCGCGCCGAGGATCATGAGCAGCAGCAGGGCCGGTACGAGCGCGAGTTCGCGGGCGCGGCGCAGCATCACGTTCTTGGCGGAGGCGGTCGCCGCGGTGGGGCGGGGGCCGGTGGTCGGGGTCGAGGCCGACGGGGCCTTGATGTCAGCCATGGTGGGCTCCTTGGCGCCTGGTCGCCGTGGGGGTCTGGTGTCGTCGGGCGGGTGCGGGTGCGCTGTGGTTGCTCGCGCAGTTCCCCGCGCCCCTGAAGGGCTTGCTCGCCGTCGCCGGTGCGGGGCCGATCGCCGGAGCGGATGCGCTGCCCGCGTCCCCGAAGGGGCTCACGGGTGCGTCAGTGGTGGTCATCGCCCACCCCTTCGATCGACGCGATGAGGTCGTGGTCGGTCCAGCCGGCCGCGTGCTCGGCCACGACGCGGCCGTGGAAGAGGACCAGGACGCGGTCGCAGCGGCGCAGGTCGTCCAGTTCGTCGGAGACGACGAGGACCGCGGTGCCGTCGTCGCGGGCGTTGTCGACGCGGCGCAGCAGGGACTCCTTGGACTTCACGTCGACGCCGGCGGTCGGGTTGATGAGGACCAGCAGGTGCGGATCGGAGGCCAGGGCGCGGGCCATGACCACCTTCTGCGCGTTGCCGCCGGAGAGGTCCGACACGGGTTGCTCGGGGCCCTCGGTGTGGATGTCGAGGCGGTCGATCAGGTCGCGGGCGAAGGACCGCTTGCGCTCGGTGCCGACGAAGCCGTGGCGGCCGAGGCGGTCGAGCACGGTCATCGTCGCGTTGTCGCCGATACTCATACCGGTGACCAGACCCTGGTCGTGGCGGTCCCGGGGCACGCAGCCCACCCCGGCCCGCAGCGCCGCCGACACGTCGCCGAAGGCGAGTTCGCGGCCGTCGACGCGGGCCGTGCCCGAGGTGGGCGTGTGCAGTCCGGCCAGCGACTCGGCGAGGTTGATCTTGCCGCTGCCGCTGGAGCCGGCGAGGCCGACGACCTCGCCGCGCCGCACGGTGAGCGACACGTCGGCGTAGCTGTCCGAGGTGAGGTGCTCGACCGACAGGACGACCGGGGCGTCGACCCCGTCCTGTTCCACCACCGCTTCCGCGGCGGCCGCCGCCTGCTCGGCGATGGCTTCCCCGGCCATCGCCTCCACCAGTGCGGCGCGCGGCAGTTCGGCGACGGGGGCCGTGGTGATCCAGCGGGCGTCGCGCAGCACGGTGACGGTCTGGCAGACCTCGTACACCTCCTGGAGGTGGTGCGAGATGAACAGGAAGGTGACACCGGAGTCCTGCAGCGCCCGCATCCGGGCGAAGAGCCGCTCGATCTCCTTGTTGTCGAGCTGGGCCGTCGGCTCGTCGAGGACGATGAACCGGGCGCCGCCGCTCAACGCCCGGGCGATCTCGACCATTTGGCGGTCCTCGACCTTGAGGTCGGCGGTGCGCGCGTCGGGGTCGACGTGGATGTCCCAGGTGTGCAGCAGCCGTTCGGCCTCCGTGCGCAGCTTCTTCAGCTGAAGAAGCCGCGGCGGAGTCGGGCTGACGGTTGATGAAAAGGTTCTCCGCGACCGTCGACTCCGGTACGACGGTGGGCTTCTGGTGAGACGCAGGCCACCTTGGCGCGCCAGAAGGCCTCGCGGTCGCCGAGCGGGGGCGCGGGCTCGCCGTCGAACAACAGCGTGCCCGCGTCCGGCGCCTGAAGGCCCGTCAGGACGGTGACGAGGGTGGACTTGCCCGCGCCGTTGCGAAGCCGACCAGCGCGTGGGACTCGCCCGCGCGCACAGGCGAGCCGGCCGATCGACGAGGGCGGCGCGGGCCAACCGTCGGCGTTTGGCGATGCCCGTGGCTCCACCAGGCCGACGGGGTGCTGGGTGCCGTCATTTGACCGTGTTTCCCCACAGCTTGAGGTCGTCGACGTTGTCCTTGGTGACCAGTGGCGCGGGCAGCTGGTCCTCCAGGATGCCGCTGGGCAGCAGCTCGACGATCGTACGGAGTCGTGGTCGGTCGGCCCGGGCGAACTTCTTCCCCTGCATCGCGGCCTTGATGTAGTACATGCCGTACGCGTACGCGTCGGCGGGCTGCAGAGACGGTGGCGTCGATCTGGCAGCCCTTGCGGATGAGCGTCGAACTCCTGCAGGAGATGCCGTCGTTGGAGACGATCGCGATGTGGCCCACGCGCTGCGCCTTCTTGAGCATGCCCTTGGACTTGAGGGTCTGCAGATCGGCGCGAGGTAGACGCCGCCCGCCTGCGTGTAGATGCCCTTGATGTCGGTTGGCGTTGAGAGAGGGTGTCCAGTTTGGAGGCGGCGGTGTCCGACTCCCGCTTGGCGGATCTCAGGACCTTCAGCTTCGGGTGCACTTCGTCTTCACGCGGTCGCGGAACGCCTTGGAGCGGTCCCGGCGTCGTTGAAGCGGAGGCCAGGTCAGCCCATGATCTGCACGACCTTGCCGGTCTTGACCTGGCTGCCGAGGTACTCGCAGGCCTTCTCGCCGTACGCGACGTTGTTGGCGCGGACGACCATGGCGACCTTGCTTCTCGGGCGCGCGACGTCCACGGCGACGACCGGGACGCCCGCCTGCGCTCGGCCTGGTCGAGGCCGGCCGCGATGGCGGCGCTGTCCAGCAGGAGCGACGACGACGGGCCCTTGACGCCCTGGTTGAGCTGGTTGTTGATGTCGGTGATCTGCTGCGAGGGGTCGCTGTTGGAGTTGACCGTCTTCAGCGCGTCGACGCCCTCGGACTTCGCCATCTTCGGCACGTAGTCGTTGACGACTGCGCCAGAACGGCGAGGTCAGCGCGTGAGGGGCGGGATGACGCCGACCTTGCCCTTGCCGTCGCCGCCTCCCCGCCGCTCGATCGGCCGCGTCGTCCTTGGTGCTGCCGCACGCGCTCTCGGGACGAGGCGGCGCAGCGGAGGGCCGCCGCACGCACCGTCCGTCCTCTCGGCGCCCTCGCGGTCTTCGAGCCGCTTCGTGCCCTTCGTGGTGCCAGTCATCGAGGCCGCTCACTCGGCTCCGGAAGTCGCTGGAGTGCGACCGGGTCCTGCCCGTCCCAGAACCGGCGCGCCGAGATATTTATCAGACCACTTCGCCTCGACGATTGCTGACCTTCGTACCCAAGTTCTCTCGGTTTGACGCCTCGAGACCTCAAATAGGTCGACCACCTCCACGCAGTGGTCGGACCGCATCGTGATGGGCTGCGGCGCATCCGGCCGTGAGGAGGACGTCATCGTGGAGCAGACCGCCCCCAGAAGGGCACCGTCACGGAACGGGCGATCGAGCAGATCAAGGCGATGATCGGCGGCGGCGGCAGCCTGGAGCGGCGAACGGCTGCCCACGGAACGGGACCTGGCGGCGTGCGGCTGGGCATCTCGGTCGTCGATGCGGGAGGCGATCCGCGCCCTGACCGTGCTCGCGTGTCCTGGAGGCCCGGCACGGTTCGGGCATCTACGTCACGCAGTTGGAGGCCGGCGACCTGCTGAGACGATTCGGGGTGGTCGCGGACCGTCGCGCGGCTCGCCTGGTCGAGCCTCCGGAGGTGCGCCGGATCCTGGAGTCGACCGCCACAGCGCTGGCGGCCGCGCGCATCACCCGGCCACCGCGGCTCGCCGAGGTCGAGGAGCACCTGGCCGCGATGGAGGCCACCGACGACGGAGGAGATCTCTCCCATCGATCTGGCGTTCCACCGGGCGACTCGTCGCCGCGGCGGAACGAGACGATGGCGGCGATCCTGAAGGAGGGTTGTCGTCGCGGACGTTCCGGGCGCGGGTGCTGGCGGGGCTACCAGGAGGAGCGGTCGAACGGACCCGCGCGCGAGCACGCCCGATCCACCGGGCGCTGGTCGCCCACGACCCGGAGCGCGGCGCGGGCCGCTGCCGCGGCGCACGTCGGCGAGGTGGAGGAGTGGCTGCGGGGCCAGTCTCGGCTGAGCCACGTGCTCGGCACCGCGCCGCGAGGGTGAGCCGCGTCTGCCGCGCGCGGGTCGGTGGCTTCTCAGCGCAGTTCCCCGCGCCCCTGAAGGCACGCGGCTTCGCCGCGCCTTCAGAGGGAGGTGCGCACCGAAGGTGCGCACCTCAGGGGCGCGGGGAACTGCGCTGACCAGCCACGCACAACCGGCACCCGGCAGACGCGGCTCACTCCTACTGCGGCGCGGCCACGACCAGAGCCGACAGCAGCAGCTCCAGCGCGCGGCCTCGAACGAACCGCCCGCCGCCATGATCGACAAGTGCGCACAGCCGCCAGTTCCGGGTACTCCGCATCGGAGAGCCCCGCATACACGGTCCAGGCGACGGTCGTCCGCCGCCCGCCGCTCGGCCGGCAACGCAAGATGCGCGGCATCCAGGGCCGCGTGCCCAGCACCGTGTCCACGAACGCCGAGTAGTGCCGCACGGCGTCCTCGTCGCCGAACGGCTCCGCCGCAGCAGCCCGATCCCCGACTCCACCGACCGGAACTCGTTGACCCGGCGCGTCACCCGGTACGCGCGAGCGCCGCGACCCGCGGATGCTCCCGGTAGCCGCGGTGGATGCGCAGCGCCATCTCCCGCAGCCCGTCCTTCCGCCACGGCATCCGGTCTCGGCTCGAAGCCGGCCATGGACTCGCCGATGATCCGGTCCGCGACGGCGAGCAGCAGGTCGTCCGTGTTGTGGAAGTACCGGTACAGGGCGCTGGCGTCGCAGCCGAGCGCGGCTCCCAGCCGGCGCATCGCTCAGGGCGTCGGGCCAGCCTGTGCTGCCCGACGAGCCGCAGCGCGCACTCCACTGATCGTCTCCTCGACAGTGCAGCACGTACTTGGTCGGCTTGCGCCGCCGGCGCGTTCCGCCGGGATCCGTCCCTCGGCCATCCCGTTCCCTCCCGTAGGCGACTCGCTCACCCTTATGTCAGCACCATTGACGCAACGCTGACAAGGCCGGTTTGATCGCAGCCTCCTCCCCCCGCGCCGCACACCCCTCGTAGTCCCTCGTTCTCGGTCCCAGGAGTCTGCACATGAGAAGCGAACCCCCAGGTCTGCGCCGTTCCTCGGCGTCGTGGACGGCATCGCCGTCGCCGCGTCCAGCACCGCACACGGCCACCATCTCGGCATCGCATCGGGATGGGGTCGCTGGCCGCGACGGTGGGCCTCGCAGCCCCGGCGATCCTGCTCGTCGCGTTCGTGCCGATCCTGGGCATCGCGACCGACGTACGCACGGCTCAACCGCGACGAGCAGAACATGGGCAGCGGCTACGCTCGCCGGCCGGTCGCTCGGCCCGTGGCTCGGGTTCCTGACCGGCTGCGACGCTGGATCGGCACCCTGATCTTCATGGCTCACACGACCGCGGTGACCGGCTCGCGTTCCTCCAGTTCGCCAACAAGGCGCACCTGAGACCGTCGGCGGGCTGCGGCTCGACCCCAACTCGACGGCCCTGTCCACCGTCGTCGGCCCCGTCGTGCTCGCCGCCGTCACGGTCACGGCCGTCACCGCATCCGCAAGGCGACCCGGCTGCTGACCTGGCTGCTCGTCTTCGAGTACGCGGTGCTGCTCGGGTTCTGCGGCTGGGCCCTCGCCACCGGCGCGCACGGCTTCTCCTGGTCGTGGCTGAACCCGCTGGACATCCACGACGGCACCGGCTTCGCGCAGGGCCTGGTGCTCGCGGTGTTCTTCTTCTGGGGCTGGGACGCCGCGTTCAGCGTCACGGAGGAGACCGGCGACGTCCGGGACGCGGGGCGCGCGGATTCATCGCCCTGTTCACGATGCTCGCGCTGTTCCGTACGGGTCCCTGGCCTTCCAGCGCGAGATGTCCCTGCCTCGAGCTGGTCGAGCAGGGTCCGCAGGCCCTCACCTACCTCGGGGCGAAGCTCGCGGACGGTGAACCGTGGGCGACGCTGCCCCTGCTCGCGCCGCTGTTCTCCGCGGTGGCCTCGCTGCAGTCCAGCGTCATTCGACGGCGCGCGGCTGCTCGCCATGGGCCGACCGCACGATGGGCCCGGTGTGGACGAAGGTCAGCCCGCGCCACGGCTCGCCGGCCGCCGGCACGGTCCTCGTCACGGCGATCTCGGCGGGCTCGCGCCGCTCGCCCTGGCGATCCCGAAGCTGAACGAGATGATCCTCGCCGCGGTGAACTCCATCGGTCTCGTCGTCGCGCTCTCTACTACGGGCTCACCGCGCTGGCCTGCGCCGTCCGGTTCCGCGGGATGCTGCGCACCGCTCCCCGCCAGGCGCTGCGCGCGGTCGTCGCGCCGGGCCTGAGCGGGCTGGCGCTGCTCGGCATCGGCGCGTACTCGCCCGCGACTACGCCACGATGAGTGACGGCTTCGAACTCAGCCCGACAACGGCTGGTTCATGCTGTCCGTGCCCGCCGCGATCATCGTGTCCGGGTTCGTGATGGCGGCCGTCGCCAAGTACCGGCGCCGCTCCCCTACGCCCGTCACCGGACGCGGCACGGACGCCGACGCCGTCCCGCTGACCGCCACCGACGTTCCGTAACACCCGCCACCGCACAAGGAGTTGCCGCACATGCCCGACACCGCACACGCCGACCTCGTCCTGACCGGCGGCTCCGGTCCGCACCAATTCGCCCGGTCCCGCCACCTCGGTGGCCGTCCGCGGCGAGCGGATCGTCGCCGTCGGCCACGACGAGGTGCGCGAGCTCGACGTCGGCCCGCAGCACCGAGGTCGCTTCGATCTCGCGAAGCTGCTGGTACCGTTCCAGGATCGCGCACGCGCACCCGGTCGGCGGCGGCCTGAGCTGGGCCAGTGTGATCTGAGCGGAGTCGACGCTCGCCGCGTACCGGGAGCGGATCGCCGCGTACGCGCGTGGAGCACGCCGACGACGCGTGGCTCACCGGCGCGGCTGGGCGATGGAGGCGTTCCCGGCGGCCGCCGACGGCCGCCGAACTGGACGCCCTGGTCCCCGACCGGCCGGTGTACCTGGTCAACCGCGCACCACCACGGGGCGTGTCAACTCCCGTGCGCTGGAACGTGCCGATCGACGCCCGTAGCGCCCGACCCGGCGGACGGCCGCATCGAGCGCGACGCGGACGGCGTCCCGACCGGCATGCTCCAGGAGGGCGCGGCGAACCTGGTGGGCCGGCTGCTGCCGCAGGTCACCAGGGAGGAGCGGATCGCCGGTCTGCTCCGGGCCCAGGCGCTCCTGCACTCACTGGGCA
This sequence comes from Streptomyces sp. KL116D, assembly GCF_030766975.1. Lineage (NCBI taxonomy): Bacteria > Bacillati > Actinomycetota > Actinomycetes > Kitasatosporales > Streptomycetaceae > Streptomyces > Streptomyces sp. KL116D. The sequence continues at coordinate 24,394 of NZ_JASERH010000027.1, forward strand.
TCACGGCGTGGCAGGACGCGCTGCTCGGCGAGCACGCCAACCTCACCGACCCGACGGACGCGTACCTGGCCTGCGCCGCCGACGGCCGGCTCACCGCGCGCGTGGTCGGCGCCCTGTGGTGGGACCGGGCGCGCGGCACCGAGCAGATCGAGGAACTGGTGGCCCGGCGCGCGGCGGGCACCCTCGGTCGGCTCCGCTGCACGTCGGTGAAGATCATGCAGGACGGTGTCGCCGAGAACGGCACGGCGGCGCTGCTCGGCCCGTACTCGACGGGTGCGGCTGCGCCTCGGACTAAACAGCGGCATCTGTTTCGTGCCGCGCGCGCGCTGAAGAAGTATGCGTCACCGAGCTCGACGCGCGGGACTTCCAGGTGCACTTCACGCGCTGGGCGACCGGGCCGTGCGGGAGGCGCTGGACGCGGTGGAGGCGGCGCGGCGGGCCAACGGCCGGCGCGACACCCGCCCGCACCTGGCGCATCTCCAGGTCGTGCACCCGGACGACATCGGCCGGTTCAGGGAGCTCGGCGCGACTGCCAACATGCAGCCGCTGCGGGCGCGCACGAGCCGCAGATGGACGATCTGACGATTCCGTTCCTCGGGCGGAGCGGGCGTCGTGGCAGTACCCGTTCGCGCTGCTGCGTCGGGGGCGACGCTGGCCGCGGGCAGCGACTGGCCGGTGAGCAGCCCCGATCCGATCCAGGGCATCCACGTCGCGGTGAACCGGGTGCTCGACGACGCGCCCGACGGCACCCCGGTGTTCCTGCCCGAGCAGCGCATCGGCCTGGCGGACGCGCCATCACCGCGTACACGGCGGGCAGCGCGTACGTGAACCACCCGACGACGAGACCGGCACGATCGCCCCGGCACCTCGCGGACCTGGTCGTCCTCGACCGGGACCCGTTCGCGGGCCCGGCCGGGAGATCGGCACGACGAGCGTGGAGCAGACGTTCGTGGGCGGTCAGCGCGTCTTCGGCGGCTGAACCGCCGGCAGGGCGCCGCCCGGGTCGTCCGGGCTGTCGAAGCGGGACGGCACCCCCAGCCGGTCGGCGAGTTCACCGCCGAGCCGCTCGGCGAGGACCGCCGCCGGGTGACGCCGGCCGCGGTCCTCGCCGAGCCGCCGTTCGGCGGCGGACCAGGTGATCGTGGTCAGCCGGGCGCGGTCCGGCGGGTCCCGGGTGACGGCGACACCAGGTCCAGTCCACGAACCAGTGCCGTGGATCGTGTCGCCGCCCACACGGCGGCGGCGATCCTCCACGACCGCCCTTCGGACGTCCGGCCGCCCGAGCGCCAACGTCTCCGCATGTCCAGGGGCGCGGTTCGGGCCGCCGGACCACCTGGTCGCCGAGCCGCTCGTAGCGCGCGTGCACGGCGAGCTGCGCGTCGTGGAGGGGGACGCCGTGCCGGACCAGGACGAGGACGGCGGGCAGCAGAGCGTCGCGCAGGACCGCCGGTCGGTCTCTGCTCGCGCACCCGCAGCGAGCGTGCCCACACCTCCTCAGACATCGGCCGCGCACCGGAACCTCGCAGCTCCCGCTGCTGGAGTCCGGGGTGCTGGAGGTGCGGGCGGCGACCCGGTAGCGGTTGCAGTACGAGCCGTGGCACAGCGCAGTGGAGCCGCCGCGCATCGCCCGGTTCCCGCCCTCGTCGGGGCCGCGCGGGTCCACCGCGCGCGCCGCGTCGTGCGTCGCCGTGAAGCGGTCGGCGACCCACTCCCACACGTTGCCGACGACGTTGTGGAGGCCGCGCGCGTTGGGCCGGTAGGCGTCGACGGGGGCCGTGCCAATGTGGCCGTCCGCGCCGGTGTCAACCTTCGGGAAGCCGCCCGCCAGATGTTGCAGCGCCAGCGGCCGCGCGGGGTCAGTCTCGTCGCCCCACGGGTAGCGGGCCTGGTCGAGCGCCGCCGCGGGCCGCGTACTCCCACTCGGCCTCGGTGGGCGGCCGCTTGCCGCCCACCGCGCGTAGGCCTGCGCGTCGTCCCAGGAGACGTGGACGACGGGCGCCTGGCCCGGAGTCGCCGACGCCGGACCCCGGGCGGGCGCGCGCCAGGTGGCTCCTTCGACGCCGCGCCACCACGGGTTCCGGCGGGCGCCCGGTCGCCCGGACCTGCTGGGGGTGAGGAAGCCCGCGAAGACGTACGACCAGCCGAACCGCTCGGCGGCGGTGACGTGTCCGGTCTCCTGACGAAGGCCGCGAACCGGGCGTTGGTGACGGCGTGTTCGTCGATGCGAACGCGGCGACCGTGACTCGCGCACCGGTCCCTCGCCGTCGCCCGGGTTGGCCCGCTCGTCCTCGCTGCCATGCGGAACGTGCCGCCGGGCAGCGTCACCATGCCGCGGCCGGAGGGCGCGCGACGCGGGGCGACCGGTTGCGGCATCGGGGCCCGGCGCGGTGGCGCCGCGGGGTGCGGCGCAGCATGCGGGGGCGGCCGAGCCGGTCCCGTCCGCCGTCACAGGAACGTCGTGCGCGGTCAATGGTCTTCTCCTCGTGCGGCTCTCCGGCTCTCGGGTGTCCGCCGATCCTCGCATCGTGACGGGCGGGGCCTGGCCCCCGCCCGTCCGCTCACACCTGCGACTTGTGCAGAGGCCGAACTCCTTGAGGTGGACGGCCGAGCGGGACCGGGTGACCCGCAGCCGCCAGCGGCGCGCGGTGACCGGTGCCGCCAGCGGCAGGATGCGGGCCGCGCCGATCGTGCCGAGTGCGGCGACGGTCCGCCAGGCTCCGTCCGCCTCGGCCTCGACCACGAACTGCTCCACCTGCCGACCGAGCCGGATGTCCTCGGCGAGCCGGATCCGGTCGACGGCGAGGGGCCTGCCGAGGTCGACGGTGCGGGCACCCGCGCCGTCGTCGGTGACGCGGGCGCCGCGCGCCAGGTCCCTGGGCAGCTCCCGGTCGGTGCGCTCGCGGAACTCCTGAGGCGTGGCGACGTCGGCCGCGGGCGCGCAGTCCGTCCCGGTCCGGCGGGACGCCGAGCTAAGCAGGACGGCGCCGCGCCCCACCGACCGGAACCAGACGTCGGTCAACTGCTCGACGGACTTGGGCTGTTGGTCGGCGTGGTAGAACCAGCCCGGCCGGATCGACACATCGCACTCGGCGGGCCACCACTGGAGCGCGGCGGCGGTCGGCTGCGCTCGACGAGGGCCTCCCGGCTGCCGTTGTCGGGTGCGTCGTAGGGCAGCACGTAGTCGTGCTACCCTGCCGCTGCCGGTGTCCTTGACGGGGATGACGCTCCACTCGTTCTCGCGCGCCATGCCGCCCTCGTTGCCGACCCAGCGCACGTCGTGGCCCGGACACGGCGATCGAGGCGTCCGCGGCGAGCGCGCGGATCAGGGCGTACCAGCTGTCCCAGTCGTACTTCTCGACCTTGTCGCGGGATGCGGCCTCTGCGCGTCGAACCACACCTCGTCGACCGGGCCGTACTCGCGAGCACCTCGTAGAGCTGGTTGAGCATGTGGGCGCCGTAGTCGGCTGGCGTCGAGGTCGTACGTGGGCAGGCTCGCGGCCCGCGCGGTCGTCGCCGTCGACCAGCGTCGGCACGGTGCGTGGTGCGGCGCTGCCGTTGGCGTAGACGCCGTCGAGGTACTGGTTCTCGTCGGCGGCGCGCGATGTAGACGCCGACCTTGATGCCGTACTTGCGCATGGAGTCGGCGAACGAGCGCAGCACGTCGCCGCGTCCGTCGCGCCAGCTGCTGCTCGCCACGCGTGCCGGGTGTACCGCGACGGGTAGAGGACGAAGCCGTCGTGGTGCTTGGCGGTGAGGATGGCGAGCTTGAATCCGCCGTCGCGCAGGGCGCGCGCCCACTGGTCGGTGTCGAGCCCGTGGGCTGGAAGACGTCCGTCCTCGTCGCCGTGCCCCATTCGAGGCCGGTGAAGGTGTTCACGCCGAAGTGCAGGAACGCGGTCTTCTCCAGCCGCTGCCAGGCGAGTTGGCGCTTGGCGCGGACCTCGGCGGCCTTGGCGACGAGTTCGTCGGGGGTGTCGTCCGGGCCGACGGGGATCCGGTAGTGGTCTCGGCGTCGCCGCGAAGGCGGGCAGGCCGGTGGTGGCGACGACCGCCGTGGCCGTGCCGGCCAGGAGGGCGTGCCGTCTGCTGAGTGCCATCTGTGCGGGGGTCCCTCGGTTCAGCCCTGCGAGGGTCCAGGTCGTGTCTCATGGTCCGGCGGGTCCTGGACGAGCCGGCCGCCGGGGGTCGCGTCGAGGTTCATCCGCGATCGCGCCGCGATTCGGTATCCGGCGCCGTCACGTGAACCGCCAGCGCTGGAGGGTGTTCTTCGGGTCGCAGGTCTCCAGGTGCGCGGAGCCGGCTCCAGCGGCACGTTGAGGGTGAGCTTGCCGCTGCGGGTCTCCAGGCAGCGGGCGCCGTCGGCGGAGGCGATGGTCAGATAGCCGTCGGCGGTGCGGCTCAGGCGTACGTCGGCCGGGGCGGTGCGGTGGCCGCGGTCGGCGAGCGTGTACGTCCCGTCGGCGAGCGGCACGCGGGTCAGGTCCAGGCGCCCGCGGGCGGTGCCGACGGCGTCGGCCCGGGCGGTGAACCCGGCGTAGTCGGCGTCGGGTGGGCCGCGCCCCAGGTGGTCTGGGCGATGTGCGAGCGGCAGCCGGGCGGCCGAAGCCACTCGTTCTCGGTCCGCCGCGGCCGTTGTCCGGCCAGAGGCTGATCTGGCGCCGGTGATGCCGTCGCGCGACGTGAGCTTCTCGCCCTCGAAGCTGCGCGGGTCCCACTGCTGGTCGTACAGCTTCTTCGTGTCGGTGTGGAAGCCGCCGCGGACGAGGTAGAGGGAGTAGGCGGCGTTCATCACGGGTAGCCCTGCGCGATCAGGGTGCTCGGCTTCACCTTCACGTCCAGCCAGTGCTCGACGGTCGTGCCGGGGTGACGGGCACGGTGTTGGCGCCGGTCAGTCCGTCGTTCCAGATCCGCAGCTGCCGGCCCTGCTCGCCGCGTACGCCTCGACCTGGTTGACGAAGTCGATGAACGCGTCCTGGGGTGGCGTCCGGCCCTGTACTCTGGCGCGCGCGTACTCCAGGACGTGCGGGTACTTGGCGAAGTCGGAGCCGAGCATGTACTCGTCGGCGCCCATGTGCCACCAGCGGGCGGGGAACACCTCGGCGTACTCGTCGATGAGGCTCTTGTAGTAGGCGAGCGCCTCGGGCTCGGTGATGTCGAGGCGGGACGGCTGGGCCTTGCCGTCGGTGTCGACGAGCTGGAGGTCGGGCCGGTCCTGGATCCACGGGTCCATGTGGCCCGGCGAGTTGATCTCCGGGACGATGGTGACGTGGTACTTCTCGCCGAGCGCGACGAGCCGGCGGATCTCCTCCTGGTGTAGTACCCCCAGGTGTTGGGCCTCGCGGGTGGGCGTCGCTCTTCACCTTGATCTCCAGCAGGAGCTGGATTGAGCTTGCGGTACGCCATGTCGCGCACCAGGCTCTCCAGCCAGTCCGTGGAGATGTGGATGTAGCAGGCGCAGACGCCGACGCCGCGTTCCTCGTACCCGGGTACGTCGACGGTGCGTCCGGCGGGGCTATCTCGTCGCCCTGGGCGAGGAGCTGGAGGAGGTGCGGGTGCCGTAGAAGGCACCGGCCCCGGCGGCGCCGGTGATCTCCAGGCGGCTGCCCGCCCGCAACTCGTAGCGCCCTCGTCCCCGAGTTGCTTCCGGTCCGGACGTACGTCGACGACGATGTCGCCGGCGCGGGACGGGCCGCCGGTGACGGGCACCGTGCCCTTTCCTGCGGCGCGCAGATCGTCGGCGAGGGTGCGGGCGACGCGCCGGGCAGCGGCGTCGCCCGCGACCAGCCTGGTCTTCTCGTCGAACGCGTAACTCCCTTCTGCGGCGTCCAGTTCGTGAGTGCGGGCAGCGTCTTCGGGGGCGGGGCCGCCGGGGTGTCCGCGCGGGCGGCGGAGACCGGTACCGCGGCCAGTAGCAGGGCCAGCACGGTGCCCACGATCCGGGAGGACCTCGTCACGTTCATCGCCCCTGCCCTTCGACCTTGAACACCCACACGTGCTCGCCGGCCCGGCGCGCGGCGGCGGGCACGTCGATCACGAACGCGCCGCCCTTGACGGTCCAGTCGAGCGGCCGTGGGTACCCGAGCATCGTCACCTTGTCGCCGGGGCGCACCGGCACCGGCGCCTCGACCGTGAGCCGGGCCCCGGGCTGGGCGAGCGAGTGGATGTGTAGAACGCCTTGTCCGGCCGGACGGTGAACCGCAGGTCCTCGCCGAGCTGGGCCATCCGCGCCCAGTACGTGGTGTCGTAGATCGCCTCGCCGTTGACCTTCAGCCAGTGGCCGGTCTCGCGCAGCCGGGTCTGCATGATCTCGGGGATGGTGCCGTCGGCGCGCGGCCCGATGTCGAGGAGGAAGTTGCCGTTCTTCGACACGATGTCGACGAGGCTGTGCACGACCTCCTCGGTGGTCATGTAGCGGTCGTCGGGGGTCTGCGCGTTGTAGCCGTAGGAGAACGGGTCGAGGCCCCGGCTGGACGTCCCACTTGGCGACGACCGTGTTGTCGTACGTCGTGTACTCGGGCGTCGTGAAGTCGTGGAAGCCGATCCCGGCGCGGTTGTTGACGGCGACTTCCAGGGGCTCGGGCCGGTTCTTGCCGTGGCTGAAGCTACTCGGCGAGGACGTGCAGCGAGTCGTTGTCCCCGCCGATGTCGCACCACATCAGCTGCAGGTCGTACTGGTGGATCAGCTCCAGCATCTGCTGGGCCTGGAGTCCTTCACGTAGTCCTTGCCGGCCGTGTAGCCGGTGTGAGGGGACGGGCTCCAGGGTGTACGGGTTGCGCGGGGCGTGCCCCATCCAGGGGTGGTCCGCTGAATCCATTCGGGCATGGAGAAGTACAGGCCGCGGTGGAGTTCGGGCGCATACTTCTTCGAGCGTCGAAGAGCTCCTTGACAGAGGTCCTTCTTGGGACATCTGGACGGAGTTGCGGTCGGACAGCTTGGTGTCCCACAGCGCGAAGCCCTCGTGGTGCTTGGACGTGAGCACGTGGTACTGGGCGCCCGCCGCGTCCCGAAGAAGAGCTCCACCCAGGAGCGCGGGTCGAACTTGTCGGCGGTGAAGCTGCGGGATGAAGTCGTCGTAGGCGAAGTCCTCGCCGTAGACCTCCTTGTGGTGCGCGCGTACGTCGCGCTGTTCGGGTCCTGCATCTGGTTCCAGCACCACTCTCGGCGTACTGGGTGCCGACGGGCGCCCAGGCGGGCGCGGAGTAGGCGCCCCAGTGGATGAAGATGCCGAACTTGGCCGCGTGGAACCAGTGGGGCGCTCTGGTGTCCGGAGAGCGGGGCCTCGGTCGGCCGGTAGTCGGGCACGCCGAGCGTCAGCTTCCGTGCCGCGGTGGCCGCCCGGCTGCCGCGTGGGCGGTGGCGACGACCGTGCCGTCCTGGACGGTGCCGGGGGCGACGCCGCCCCGGCTGCGGATGCCGACGCGGACCCTGGCCTGCTCCCCGGGGCGAGCCACGTCGCGGGCGGGCTCGACGGTGCGGGCGCCGGGCACATCGACGCCGACGGTCAGCGCGTCGGAGGCGAGGACGGCGACGGTGCCGGCGTTGATGACGGTCGCCTCGACGCTCTGGGCGCCGGTCTCCTCCAGCAGCGGGAAGGTGGAGCGGGCGTCGCGCAGGGCGAGGGCCCGGCCCTCGGCGGCCGGCTGCAGGAGAGCGCGAACGACGTGCAGGGCCGTCTTGTTCTCCTCGGCGGGGTCCAGCTTCGGTGCAGGGTAGAGGGCGACGGCCTCTGCGGGTCGCGCTCCAGCGCGATCTCGCTGACGCCGATGCCGACGCGCGCGTCCTTGGTGCCGTCGGCTCGGTAGCGGAACGAGGCGCCGGCGGCGCCGCTGCCCGCGCGCCAGTCGGGGGCGCTCAGGCCCGCGCCGGCCGTGGAGCCGTCGGCGTAGTGGACGGTGGCCTGGCCGGACCTGCGTCGCCGTAGCTGCCGGCGGCGAGGAACAGGGCCGAGAGGTAGCGGCCCTGGGCGGTTCGATGCGCTGGCCGAGCGCGACAACTGTTGTTCTTCGCGCCCGCCGAGGACGTCGGGAACACATAGGGCACGCCGTCGACTTCGAGCCGTCCGGCGGGCAGTTCCTCGCCGGGGAAGGTGTAGCCGCTGCCGTCGAAGCTGCCGCCTCGGGCGTCGGCGGTGTCGATGCCGTCGTTGTCGAAATGGGCGTCCAGCGGCACCGGGACCGGGGCGGGGACGGTGCCCCAGTCACCCGCGGCACCGGCCGCTCCGGGCGCTCCGGTCTGCGCGGCGGCGGCCGGACCCGCCGTACCCCACGGCAGAGCGGTCGCGGCGGCCACGACGGCTGCGGTTCCGAGGACCTGGCGTCTTGGGTACGCACTCATGCACAGCACTCCCTGAAGGCGGCTCGGCTTGCATTCATCGGAGGTCTGATGATGCTGGCGTGCACGGGAGGCGTCACTGGACTGTGCAGACAGAGGAGTTGACAAATGATCCGATGACACAGGGGAGCCAATCAGAGAGCGCCGAACGCCCCGGCACACCGGAAGCCCTCGGAGCCCCCGGACATCACCTGTGCCCGCACTCCTCACCGTGGAGGAGTGCGGGCGTACGGTCGGGGCTGCGGACGGGCTCAGTCGACGCTGGGCAGGATGCGCGGTTCGGCGAGATCGTCCTCGTACCCGGCGAGGCGGATCGGGGCCGACCGGGCCCAGACGTCGAGGCTGCCGAGCTTCCCGGCCTGCGGCCGGCCCGCTCCGTGCGTTCCTTCGGGCGTTGCTCGCGATTCGTCTTCTCTGGTGTCACCGCGCACTCTTGTGTGTCGGGTAACCCGCTCCGGCGAGGCCGGGCCCAGCGTCGCGCGGGCACCGGAGGCCCGATCGGGCTTGAGTGGAAGGCCAGTTCGGGCGCGGTGGCGCCGGTTGTCGCTGGTGGATCGGCCGTGGTGACCGGCCTCTCCCCGGACGGAACCATGGGTACGGGTGGGACCCACTTGCAGTAACCGTCCGGCTACAGAGTAACCAAATGAGCGGGGGTCCGCTCGATGGGGCTGAAACCCGGGCATCCCCTGGGGTCGCCGGGTGTTCATTCAGCCACGCGGGGCGGGCCGACGCGACCGGTCTTCCGCCGTCCGCCCGGTCTGCGTCCGTACGAGTGGGTCAGGAGGTGGGGGCGGGACGGTCGGTGTTGATGGAGCGGGTCGCGTCGTCGCCCGGCTCGGCCGACGGGTACGAGGTGGCGTCCGGCGAACCGGTGGGCCGGGCGGGCGCGGGGGCGGGCGGGACCTGCCCGTTCGGCGCCGGCGGTCCGGTCGGGCTGGCGCTCGCCGCGCCCGCCGCCTCGTCGGCGATCGCGTCGAAGTCCACGTCACCGGTGCCCTCCAGCATGGTGATGTGGTCGAGCACCGTCTGGTTGGCGTCGCGGCCAGGGTCCGTACCAGCGTGTTGCGGGTGGTGTGCCGGACCTGGGCGATGAGGGCGAACACCTTTCCGTGCGAGTCCCGCAGCAGATTGGCGAACTTCCGCTCGTAGTCCTTGCCGCTCGCCGCCGACAGCTCGTCGAGCCAGCCCTGCTGCTGCGGGTTCGGCTGGTTGGGGAGTTCCACGCCGAGCTGCGCCGGCCACGCGCGCACCCGCTGGTCGAGGTCGGTGTGGCCGACGACGAGGTGGTCGCCGGCGTCCCGGATCGCCTTGGTCGCGCGCGCTCCATGGCCTGCTGGCCCGCCGGTATCTCCACAGCCCGGCGAGCCTGACCTTGACGATGAAGTCCCGGTCGGTCGCCGACAGCGGGCCCCACTGGGTGGCCACCGTGGCGGCGTTCAGGTTCGCCTGGCCCGTTCCCGACCGGTCCGCGTACGACCAGATCGGGAAGGCCAGGGCGCCGAGGGTGGCGACCAGGGCGGCGAGGATGAGGGCGGTGCCGTTGACGCGACGCAAGCAGTCCTCCCGGTGACCGACGTCGACTCGCCGGTACGGCGAGCTACTTGGTGGTACGGGAAGATACGGGCGCGGCGGGTGTCGTGTTCAGCTCCTCGCGGGGTTCGCCGTCCTCGGTCACGTTCCGTGTCCGGCCGCGGCGGGCGCGGACCGCGAACACCCCGCCCACGACGGCGACGGCCAGGGCGAGCAGCGCCACGTCCGGCACTCCGGTCGCCGGCGCCCGCGCCCACTGCTCGACGGCGAACGAGTCGTCGACGTCGAGCAGTCCGGGCAGCGCCGTCGTCCCGTCGAAGACCAGGAACAGGGTGCCGAGCGCGATGAAGAAGAGCCCGGAGGCGAGGGTCGTCGTGTGCGCCTCGAACCGGCCGATCCGCACCGGCCGCCCGCGCAGCCAGCGCCGCCCGCCGAGGTCGAAGCGCTCCCAGAGCAGGGCGAGCAGGAACAGCGGTACCGCCATGCCCAGCGCGTAGACGGCGAGCAGCGCCCCGCCGTACACCGGGTGCCCGCCGAGCGCGGCGACGGTGAGGACGCTGCCGAGGATCGGTCCCGCGCAGAATCCGGCGAGTCCGTAGACGGCGCCGAGCGCGTACACGGAGACGGCGTTGGTGGGCCTGATCCGCCCGGACAGCTCGGTCATCCGGCGCGAGGCGAAGCCCCGGCCCGCGATCTGCAGCACGCCGAGCGCGATGATCAGCCAGCCGCCGAGGGCGACCAGCAGGTCCCGGTTGCCGTAGAAGAAGCGGCCCGCGTACGAGCCGGCGGCGCCGAGCGGCACCAGGGTGGTGGCGAGCCCCAGGTAGAAGATGCCGGTGCAGGGCGACGAGCCGGGTCGGGAGCTGTCGACGGAGTACGCGAAGAAGGCGGGCAGCAGCAGGGCGCTGCACGGGCTGAGCAGCGCGAGCAGGCCGCCGAGGAACGCCGCGAGGTAGCCGATGTCGCTCACCGTGCGGCCTGCGCCTTCGCCGTCTCGACCGCCTGCTCGAAGGTGGCCGCGGGCTGGGCGCCCGCGATGGGCTGTCCGTTGACGAGGAAGGAGGGCGTGGACGTGGCGCCCAGGCGGTACGCCTCGTCCCGGTCCTGCCGACGGCCGCGCGCGCCGCCGCGCCGTCCCGGTCGGTGCGGAACCGGTCGAGGTCCTTCACCCCGGCCTCCCGGGCCAGGGCGTCCAGCGCGCGCGGCGCCGAAGCCCTTCTCCTTGGCGCCGTCGGCGTAGGCCGCCGCGTGGAACTGCCAGAAGCGGCCCTGCTGCCCGGCGGCCCAGGAGGCGCGCGCGGCGGCACTCCGACTCGGCGCCGAAGATCGGGAAGTTGCGCCATTCGATGCGCAGCGTGCCGTCGTCGACGTACTTCTTCACGAGGGCGGGTTCGGTGTCGCGGGCGAACTTGCCGCAGTAGCCGCACTTGAAGTCGGCGTACTCGATGAGGACCACGGGCGCGTCCGCACGGCCCTGCGCGAGGGCGTCGCCGGCGTCGCGCCGGGCGAGCTTCACGAGCTCGGCGGTGGCGTCGTCGAGCTGCTGCCCGAGTCGCCCTCCTCGGTGACCACGGGGTACGGGGCTCGGGCCGGGTCGCGGTGTACGAGACGGTGCCGAGGAGCGCGGCGGCCACGGCGACGGCGGCGCAGACGGCGAGCGGACGTCGCTTTCCGGGGGTGTTCCTACCGGTGGTGTTCTTGCCGGATGTGTTCTTGACGCCGGTGTTCTTGGGCGTGGCGTTTTCGGGCATGGCGAAGTCGTCCTTGCGTGCGGAGGTACGGGTGATGACGCGGGTGAGTGGGCGTCATCTACACGCGCAGGACGGACAGTTCGACCGGTGAGGGCGGGTCGTGCGGCGGCGGGCCGCGGCCGGCCGGGGTCGGCGGGACGGTGCCGTCGAACGTGGCGTCGGCGCCGAGCCCGTGCTCGTGCACGAGCGGCGCGAGGAGTTCGTGGGCGGACGTGCCGCGCGCGGGCACGCCCTGCCGGCCGTCCAGGGGCGTGCTGCCGCTCGGGGTCGCAGCCGGGTGTCGCGGGCGCGACCCGGGCGACCGTGCGGGCGTCGGCCTGCGGGGCGGTCGCCGCGCACGCGGGGAGACGCCGAGGACGGAGACGAGCAGCGCCATCAGCAGCGCACCCCAGCAGGACGCGCGCGCCCGGCGCGGCAGGGGCGCGTCCGGGTGCGGTGGGTCGGGCGGGGCATGCGGGCAATTCTGCACCACACGAGGGAAGGAGCGTTAACGTCCCGTTGACCGGTCCGTCAGGTCCTCATGGTCTGCTTCCGGACAGGCAGCGGAGGATCTTCGGGAGGAGTCCGTCCATGGAACGCGTCGAGCTGTGCACCGTCGAGGAGTTGATGGCCGCGCTGTACGCCTGCCGGAGGCGCGTGGGACACCCCTCGACCGCAGCGGTGACCCCGTCGACCTGCACGACCACGCGCTGCAGACGGCGGCGCTGCTGCGCCGTTCCCGGCCCAGCGACAAGGAGTTGCAGGTCGCGGGTCTGGTGCACGACCTCGGACACCTGCTGAGCCCGGGCGACGACGCGGGGCACGCGGACCGGGCGGCGGAGGCGGTGCGCGGGCTGCTCGGTGAGCGGGTGGCGCGGCTGGTGCGGCTGCACGTGCCGGCCAAGCGGTACCTCGCGGCCGTCGAGCCGGGCCGTGGGCTGTCCGCGCAGAGTTCGCTGACGCTCGGTGCGCAGGGTGGTCCGATGACGGCGCGCGAGGTGGCGGCGTTCGAGGCGGATCCGCTGGCGGAGGACGCGGTGACGCTGCGGCAGGCGGACGACGCGGGCAAGGTGGTCGGGCTCGATGCCGGGTCGGTGGAGAGACTGGCGGGCCGTGGTCGAGCTGGTGGCGCAGAGGGGTGCCGGTGCGCTGAGCGGTGTCGCCGCGAAGGGTGGTGCCGCGAAGGGTGGTGCCGCGAAGGGTGGTGCCGCGAAGGGTTGTTGCCGGAGTGCGGGCCGGTGGGGGCTGGTCGCGCAGTTTCCCGCGCCCCTGGGAGGCACGCCCTTCGGGCGGCCTCTCCCCGTGGGGGAAGGCTGCGCGAAGCGCATGCCTTCCAGGGGCGCGGGGAACTGCGCGAGCAACCACGACGGAACCCGCGGACGAGATCGATCCGCGGCACGGCAGACGCTCAGGGGCGCGGGAACTGCGCGACCAGTCACGATGCACCCGCAGTCCGCGACGAGAGCTCGGCCTGGCAGACGCAGTCGGCCTCTCAGAGGCGCGGGGCTGTGTCATGAGCGGCTCCGCCGCGGGCGCGAAAAGCCCCACGCACCCGTAGCCGGCGACGCCCCATCGACACACCTGGCGCACCAACCGTCCACGACCACCCCACCCACTGACCCGTCGTCACGCCCACCCGCCCCGTGAGAACGTACCCGCATGAATGCGGAGCGCGTGCTCGACGGCCGGGTGCCGTCGTGACCGGGGCCTCACGCGGCATCGGCCGCGCGATCGCCGAGGAACTGGCCCGCGCGGGCGCCGACGTGTGCGTGACCGCACGCCACACCCAGGGCCTCGCGGAGACGGTCACCGCCCTGCGCGCGCTCGGCGCGAACGCGGTGGGCGTGGCCGGGTCCGTCGCCGACCCGGCCCACCTGTGGGAGGTGACGGAGCGGACCATGACCGAGCTCGGCCGGGTCGACGTCGTGGTGAACAACGCGGCGACGAACCAGCCGTACGGCCCGCTCATGGACGCCGACCCCGAGGCGTGGCGCACCGCGTTCGCCGTGAACGTGGAGGCACCGCTGCGCCTGGTGCAGTGCGCGTGGCGGGCGTGGATGGGCGAGCACGGCGGCGCCGTCGTCAACGTGTGCACGGAGGGCGCCGCGCACGTCGGCCCGCACGTGGGCGCGTACGGCACGAGCAAGGCGGCGCTGCTGCACCTGACGGCTCAACTGGCCGGGGAACTGGGCCCGTCGGTGCGGGTCAACTCGGTGTCCCCGGGCTCGTGCGCACCGAGATGGCGCGCTTCGTGTGGGAGACCGCTGGAGGAGACGGTGGCGGCGGGGCTGCCCGCGGGCCGGATCGGGAGCCGGCGGACGTGGCCCGGGCGGTGCGCTGGCTGGTGTCGGACGAGGCGTCCTGGATCACCGGCGCGGACCTGCTGGTGGACGGCGGCACCCGGGTGCGCGCCGCCTCACCGACCGGCGACGCGCACGCCGTGCAGCGGCAGCTGCGTCACCACTTCCCAGGGCTCGTAGTCCTTCAGGAAGACGCCGTAGACGTCGTCGCCCGACTCGCCGCGGACGACCGGGTCGTAGACGCGGGCGGCGCCGTCGATCAGGTCGAGCAGGGGCGTGGAAGCCCTCCTCGGCGAGGCGCAGCTTGTCGTAGTGCGGGCGCTCGTCGGTGATCCAGCCGGTGTCGACGGACGTCATGAGGATGCCGTCGGACTGGAACATCTCCTGGGCGCTGGTCCGCGTCACCATGTTCATCGCGGCCTTGGCGGCGTTCGTGTTCGGGTGGCCGGCGCCCTTGCAGCCGCGGCCGAAGACGCCCTCCATCGCCGAGACGTTCACGACGTACGCGCGGCCGCTGCCCGCCTTCTTCGCGGCCTCGGCCATCGCCGGGCGCAGGGCGCTGATCAGGATGAACGGCGACGTGTAGTTGCACAGCTGGGTCTCGAGCAGCTCCACCGGGGAGATCTGGTCGATGGTCTGCACCCAGGTGTTGGTGTCGACGACGTCCGGGACGAGGCCGCCCGCGTCGATGGCGGTGCCGTCGAGGTGCCGCTCGATGCTGGCGTTGCCCGCGACGAGCGCGAGGTCGGCCACCTGCTGCGCGTCGATGCCACTGGTGCCGATGGGCAGCGCGGCGATGCCGTCGACCGCGCCCGAGTTGAACGCGCCGATCACGGAGTGGGCGGGCAGTTCACCGGCGGGCAGCGGCGCGCTCTCGCCCTCGACGAGAGGCGGCGTAGGCGGAGGGCAGCCGGCGCACGGTCTGCGTCGCGTTGTTGATCAGGATGTCCAGCGGTCCTGCCGCGGTCAGCCGCTCGGCGAGGGCCACGGACTGCGCGGGGTCGCGCAGGTCGATGCCGACGACCTCCAGGCGGTGGATCCAGTCGGCGGAGTCCTCCATCGCCTTGAAGCGGCGGATGGCGTCGCTCGGGAAGCGCGTGGTGATGGTGGTGTGGGCGCCGTCGCGCAGCAGCCGCAGCGCGATGTACATGCCGATCTTGGCGCGGCCGCCGGTGAGCAGGGCGCGCTTGCCGGTGAGGTCGGCGCGGGCGTCCCGCTTCTCCCGGTTGAGGCGGGCGCAGTCGGGACAGAGCTGGTGGTAGAAGTAGTCGACCTCCACGTACCGGGTCTTGCAGGTGTAGCAGGAGCGCGGGCGCTGGAGTATCCCCGCGATCCGGCCCTCCTCGGTGATCGACGACGGCAGGATGCCCTCGGTCTCGTCGTCGATGCGCTGCGCCGAGCCGGTCGCGGTCGCCTCGGTGACCGCCTTGTCGTGGGCGGTCTTGGCGGCCCGGCGCTCCTGGCGGCGGCGCTGCTTCACGGTCCGGTAGATGCCGGCGGTGGCGCGCCGCACGATGATCGCGTCGGGGTGTGGTCGACGTCCAACGTGTCGAGCTCGTCGAGGACGGCGAGGCAGACGGCGAGGCGCTCGGGGTCGATGCCGGGACCGTACGCGATCTCGTCGCCGGGCCCGGGGGCCTCGTGGTTCTCTGTCACCGTCATCGCTGTTGCCGTTCCTCGGGTCACCCGCGTCGCGCGCGAACCGCGCTCGCTTTCGAATGCGGAATTTTACGGAGCGGCGGGCCCTGTCTCCAAACTCGTTCCGCGGCGGCGAATCTACGTTGTAGGTTTGGCGAGGTCGGGACGGCGTGCGCGCAGCACCGAGGACGACCGGGAGAGACCGTGGACCGCATAGGAATCATCGGCGTGGGCGAGCTCGGCCAGGGCCCTGGTGACCGGCTGGTGCGAGGGGGTCGCCGACCCGCCGTCGATCACGCTCTCGCCGCGTGGCGCCCGGGCCGCCGCCGAGCTCGCCGGGCGGTATCCGGGCGTGCGGGTCGGTGCCGACAACCAGGAGGTGGCGGACCGCAGCGACCTGGTGGTCCTCGCCGTCCGCCCGCAGGACCGCGCGCAGGCCCTCGACGGGCTGCGGATCAGGGACGCAGGTCGTGCTCAGCGTCATGGCCGGCGTCACGGCCGACGAGGTGCGCGGTCTGCTCGGCACCACCGTGCCCGTCGTGCGGGCCATCCGCTGCCCGCCGTGCGCGAGCGCCGCTCGGTCGCCGTGACCTGCCCGGCGCACCCGGCCGTGGACGCCCTCTTCGACCGGCTCGGCGGGGCGCCGCCCGTCGCGGACGAGAGCGACGCTCGACGTCTTCCAGACGCTGACGTCCACGCTGACCACGCACTACTGGTACCTGGCGACGCTCACCGCATGGGCCGCCCGGCAGGGTTCCCGCCGAGGACGCGGACCGGTACGTCCGCGGCCTCTTCCAGGAGGTCGGCCGCACCCTGGGGGACGGCTCGCGGCCCCTGCGGCAGCTCGCGGGCGACCACGAGACGCCGAAGGGCACGAACGAGCGGATCCGCACGACCTGGTTCGACCCGCGGGCCGAGAGCCCTGACGGAGGCGCTGGACGCGCTCGCGCGACCTCGGCCGGCCCGGCGTGGACCCGGGCTAGGCGCCGCAGGCGGCCAGCAGCTCCTTCACCTCGTCCGTCACCGCGCCCGCCAGGACGTCCAGGTCGGGTACGGCAGCGGCGTCGGCGACGAGCCCGTAGTGCACCCGGCCGCGGTACGTCAGAGACGGCCACGGCGAGGGACTGGCCCTGCGCGAGCGAGGGCCAGCAGGGAAGACCTCGGTGAGCGGGCAGCCAGCCGGGCCTCAGGCCGAGGCTGGGCAGCGGCACGCTGGTGACGAGCAGGTCGAACAGCAGGCGGGCGTTCTGGCCGACGAAGGTGCCGCCGAGCCGGTGGCCGAGCGGCGGCACGTGGTCGGCGAGCAGCGCCACCGCGCCCGCTCCGCGGCCGGACCGTGGTCCTTGCGCCGGTCCATGGTGGCCCGCACGACCGGAGCCGTTCGAGGGTCGCCCTCCCCACGGGCAGCCGCACCAGATAGCCGGAGAGCCGGTTGCCCTGCGGGTGGGCGGTGCGCGGGCGGCGGCGGGAGACCAGGGACGAGGGCGCGCGGCTCGACGCCCGCGCTGCCGTCGCCGCGCTCGTCGAGCCAGCGCCGTACCGCCCCGGCGACGACGGCGATCAGGACGTCGTTCACCGTGCCGCCCACCGTCTTGCGGATCCGGTGCACGTCGTCCAGGTCGAGGACGATCCCGGCGGTGCGCCGCCGGCCGCTGGCGTCGGCGGTGAGCGCGGGCGAGTCCGCACGCCCCAGGTGGCCCGCGCCACGGACGCGCCGATCGACAGGGCCTGCGTCGCGCCGCCCGCGAGCGCCCGCACGTGGCCGGGTAGCGCCGCGGGTCGAGGTCGCCGAGCGTGATCTCCCGCATCCCGGGGAACGGCAGCCGCAGTCCGCGGCGCAGCGCCGGCTCGTCCTTCGGTGCGCGTGTCACAGGGCAGGTCGACGGGGTCCATCACGGCCGCCGCAGAGGGTCAGGGCGCGCAGTCCGTCGGCGAGGGCGTGGTGGAACTTGAACAGGACGGCGAACGAGGCGCCGTCCGCCGCGGGCAGCACGTGCGCCTCCCACGGCGGCCGCCGCCGGTCGAGCGGCCGCTCCATCAGGGCGCCCGCGGCCGCGTGGAAGTCGTCCACGGGAGCGAGTGAGCCGCACGTGGTCCAGCGGCTCGAAGTCGGTGACGGGCACCGGGCGGCGCCGCCGGCGGGGATCAGCACTCCCGCTATGCGCATCCGCAGTCCCGGCACCCCGGCGGCGCGGGCCGCGAGCAGTTCGTCAGGGCGTGCTGCGCGGCGCCGGGCGCATCGGCCTCGAAGACCCCCAACGCACCCAGGTGCATGGGGTGTTCGGCGGTCTCGATGTTCCGAGAAGGCAAGGTCGAGTGGCGCGAGCAGGTCCGAGCTCTTGGCGGTCGTGGAGTGCTCTCGCGTCGACGACGGGAGTGGGCGGTCAATCGCCCTCACTCGATTACGGTCGAAGTACGATCTCGGCACGCTCAGTTAGCACAACAGATTAAGACCCGCCTCTCTGGGAGAGGCGGGTCCGTGGGACGGGTGTGGGCTGTCTAGTACGTCACTTCAGCGCGGGCGGCGCCGCGTCGGCACCGGTCCCCCACGCCGACGGCGCACTGCCCACCTCGAAGGAGAGGTCCCGCAGTCCGCGCAGGTCCTCGGTGGTCAGATACGTCTTGCCGTACGCGGTCCCGTTCGTCCGGGCGGACTGGATGTAGCGCACCGAGTCCGAGGTGCCCGGCGCCCGCACGGTCAGCTTCCCTGCGGGTAGTACCGCCGGTCGAGCGTGACGTCGACCCGCTCGAACACCGGCGTCGACAGGCCCCAGGTGTCCGTGCCGGGCTGCACCGGGAAGATCCCGATGGACGACAGGACGTTCCACGCGGACATGGTGCCGAGGTCGTCGTTGCCGGTCATGCCGGTCGGCGCGTCGGTGAACAGGGTCAGCGCGGCGTGCACCACGTCGGTGGTCTTCCACGGCTGTCCCGTCGACAGGTACGTGTAGGGCGCGATGAGGTCGGGCTCGTTCTGCGGGTTGTACTTGTCCGCGTTGTAGTAGGCGTACGGGCCGTTGACCCACACCTCGCGGGCGGTCTTCGCCGGGTCCTCGACCAGCTGGTCGTAGGCGAAGAACGAGTCGAGCCGCTGGTTCGCGGCGTCCTGCGCGCCGATCAGGCCGACCATCCCCGGCAGGTCCTGCGGCACGAGCCACTGGTACTGCCAGGACGTGCCCTCGTGGAAGCCCTCGCTCTCGGCGGGGTCGGCGGGCCCGGTGAAGGCGCCGGCCGCGTCCCGCGCCCGGAAGAACCCGGTCGAGCGTCGAAGATCTTCCGGTAGTTTTGGGCCCGCTCGGTGTACCGCTTCGCGTCGTCCGCGTGCCCGAGCTCCTTCGCCATCTGGCCGAGCATGGCGTCGGAGAGCGCGTACTCCAGGGTGGCCGAGGCGCCGTGGTCGTAGTCGGAGTCACCGGGCTTCACGTGCGCGCGGCCCTGACGTACGGCGCGAACCCGTCGGCCAGGTACTCCTTGTTGGCCTCGCGTCCGACCGGGGCCGAGTCGGCGGGCGGCACCCCGTCCGCGTTCTTCTTCAGCGCGCGGTACGCGTCCTCCTCGTGGCCCTTCAACAGCCTCTTGCTGGTAGGCGTTGGTGAGGAACGGGGTGACGGGGTCACCGGTCATGATGTTCGTCTCGACCGTGCCGCTAGCCCCACGCGGGCAGCCAGCCGCTGTCCTTGTCGATCTGGACCACGGACAGCGCCATGTCCCGCGACTCGTGCGGCGCGAGCAGCGAGAGGAGCTGGGCCTGGGTGCGGTAGGTGTCCCACAGGGACCAGTTCTGGTGGTGCGTGAAGCCCTTGGCCCGGTGGACCTTCTGGTCCCAGCCGGTGTAGCGCCGTCGACGTCGCTGCCGACGTTCGGCGCGAGGAAGGACCGGTACAGCGACGGGTAGAAGGTCCGCGCGGCGTCTCAGCTGCCGCCCTGGGCCTTCACGTCGTCGAGGCGGCCCTCCCACGCTGCCTGCGCGGCGTCGCCTGCACGGAGTCGAAGGAACGCCCGCCCTCCGTGCGGAGGTTGAGGGCCGCGCCCTTGGCGTCGACGTAGGAGATCGCCGTGGTCGCCTCGACCGTGCGGTCCTTGCTCGTGTCGAAGCGGACGTAGGCGCCGTTGCGGTCGGCGTCCGCGTCCGACGTCTTCGAGACCGGCGGTGACCGTGTCGCCCTTCAGGTGCCGGACGTGGTGAAGGGGCGGTCGAACCTCGTGATCGTGTAGACGGTGTACGGCTTGGTGTCCTGGCAGAAGCCGCTGCCGGTGATGGCGGTGCGCACGGTCCGGTTGTCGAGGATCTCGACGCGTGGTGTGCGAGGCTCTTGTGGAGCGACTGCCCGGCGTTGATGAGGACGTTGGCCTTGTCGGTGGCCGGGAAGGTGTAGCGCTGCACCCCGGTCGCTTCGTGGCGCTCAGCTCGGCGTCGATCCCGGTCTTCAGGCCGACCTTGTAGTAGCCGGGCGACGCCTTCTCGTCGTCGTGGCTGAACTCGGCCGCACGTACGACGCGTAGTCGGTGCTCGTGACGTCACCCGTGGTGGGCAGCACCGGCAGGTCGCCGCCGAGCGCATCCCACGCCCGAGAGGTGGACGGTGGAGAAGCCGCGGTGTGTGGTTCTCGGAGTAGTCGTAGCCGTGTTGCGCCCGGTGTCCGGCGAGAGCTGCACCATGCCGAAGCGGCACGGCGGCGCCAGGGGTAGGTGTTGCCCTCGTTCTCGGTGCCGATGAACGGGTTGACCAGATCGAGTCAGTCGGCCGTCCGCGCCCGAAACGGCCTGCGCCGCGGGCGCGAGTCCCGTACCGAGCAGGGCGGCGGCCGCGAGCACGCCGAGCGTGCGGCGGGTACGTCTCTTCATCGTGCGCCTCTCATGGTGCGCGTTCGACAACGTTGTCAGCGTGATGCGCGATCATTCTTCGTCCGTCCCGACAGCCCGTCAAGACTCCAGGCGCCACAGGTGGTCGTCCGTCCCGTTGTCGGCGAACCGCACCACTTGGGCACTAAGTTGGCGGTGCGACTTTCCTCCGTCGACGCCGAGCACCTTGCCGCTGTGCTCGTTGCGCAGCAGGAACCAGCCGTCGGCCCGCTCGACTTGCGTCCACAGCAGGTCGGGCCGGCCGTCGTCCTCGTACTGCACGCCGGGCGCTGTCGGCGGTCGAACCACCCTGCACCGCCAGGAACTTGCCGCTCTGGCCGTTGCGGGCGCGCACGGCCGTCCGCGCCCGCGTCGAGCAGCTGCCAGGCGTGGTCACCGTCCCCGTGCTTGTCGAACTGGACGGCGCGCGCGTCGTTCGCTGGTGGGCATGGAGTCGACGGCGAGGACCTTGCCGCTGTGCTTGTTCTGGATGCGGTGGTACGCCGGTTCGCGTCCAGTGTCCGTCGGGGGCGGTCGTGAAGGCGGTGATGCGCAGCCGGGCCGCGCCCATCGGTACGAGCGTCACGGTCTCCACCGCTGCCCGGCTGCGGGCGGGGCTGGGCTGGAGCGGTGCGACGACGTGCTCGTCGTCGGCGATCCACCGGGGATGCGGCGGGCCTTCGCGGCGAGACGTGACGGGGTGCCGTCGAGGGTGAATCGGGTTGTCGGGCAGCGGCCCGGACCTGCGCCGCAGTGCGGTGAACTCCCGTCCACCAGGCCGTAGCTTTCCAGTTCGAGGCGGCGTGCACGTCGTACTCGGGGAAGGTGTCGCCGCCTCGCCGGTCCGTACGTACTTCTCGGCGACCTTCAGCGAGTAGGTGAGCGGCCCGTGGTCGACGCTGACGCCGCCAGATGGTTGCCGGTCCAGGTGCGCAGCGTGGTGCGCTGCAGGCGCAGGGTGACCCGGTCGCCGTCCCGCCAGGTGCGCCGGACGGTGACGAAGGAGGGGCCCGGCCCGCGCCTTCACCTGTTGCCCGTTGACGGCGAGGCGCGGCCGGTCGCACCAGCCGCGACCCGCAGCCGCAGCGGGAAGTCGACGGGCCGGTCGACCTGCACGGTCAGCGTGATCGTCTCGTCGAACGGTAGTCGGTCTCCTCGCGCACGGTCACGGGCACGCCGTCGGCGCCCACCTTCGCCCGCACGTCGCAGGCCGCGTAGAGCGCGGCGGCGAGTCCGCCGTCGGGGGTGGCGAGCCAGAGCTCCTCGGTGAAGTAGGGCCAGCCCATGCCGCTAGTTGTGCGGGCAGCAGCGTACTGGTCGACGCCCGGCTGGAACGACTGCATGGCGAAGCCGTTCTGGAACTGGCCGTCGGTCTTGCGGGCGTTGTCGAGGTCGACGCCGTTGGCGCTGGTGATGCAGTGGATGCCCTTGCCCTGCGGGTCGAGGGCCGCCGGGAGCATGCTGGAAGGCGAGGTCCTCGCAGCGGTCGGCCCAGACCGGGTCGCCGGTGATCGGGTGAGCAGCTCGCGCTGGCCACGAACTCGACGATGCCGCAGGTCTCGAAGCCCTGGCGCGGGTCGCCAGTAGCCGGGCCGGTAGTTCTCGTCGCCCGCGATGCCGCCGCCCGGGAACTGTCCGTACTCGGCGAGGACTTGGTCGTAGGCGCGGTAGGTGGCCCGACGAGGCCGTCGGCGCCGCCGGTCGCCCACTGCGCGTACTGGGCGGGTCCGCGGAAGCCCTGGGCGATGTTCACGTTGTCGCCGCGTGGGCAGGGCGCCGGTCCAGTCGGCGCCGTAGTGGTGCATCTTCTCCACGAGGCTCGTCAGGAACGGGTCGCCGGTGCGCTCGTACAGCCAGCGCGCCGTGTCGATGCCGTCGCCCCAGCGCACGGAGACCCAGCTGGAGTCGAAGGCGCCCTTGCCCTGCGCCTCCATGTACCGCAGGAACCGGGTCAGGAACGGGACGATGCGCTCGTCGTGCGCGTACTCTCGTACGTGCGCAGGGCCATGAGCAGCGGCAGGAACGGCCAGAAATCGCCGCCGTTCAGGAGGTGCGCAGGGCCCGCGGGCCGAAGAAGCCGCCGGACTCCTGGGTGGCGAGGATCGCGTCGATCCAGCGCTTGCTGGTGGCGAGCGCCGCGGGTCCCGGGTGGCGACGGCGAGCTGCGTACGAACGCAGCCAGTAGGGAGTTCCTCCCAGCCGCCGAGTTCGGTGGGCCCAGCCGCTGGTGTCCATGGCGAGGAAGTGCGAGCGCTCCTCGTAGCGGCCGCAGAGTCCGGCGAGCTGGAGTCCCAGCTGGCCGGCAGAGCCAGCCGCGGGCGGTGATGCTGCCGGCGGGAGGCGGGTGAAGGCGTCGGCGGCGCCGGCCGCGTCCGCCCTGGCCGTGGCGCCGGCCGCGCCACCGAACGCGGTGGCCGCGGAGGAGACCACCGTCGCGGCCTGCAGCACGCCGCGTCGTCGTCACTGTCATGCGCCGAGCCGCTCTCCCACGAGAAGGGCGCGGCCCGGCGTAGCGGGCCGCCCCGGCGCGTCTCGGACCAGGAGCAGTTCTGCACGGTCGCCTGCGAGGCGTCGCGGATCAGTCGCCTGCTGGGCGCCGTGCACGCGCTTCACGTCCGGCTTGACGACCCTGCGGTCGTAGGTGAGCGAGCCGTTCAGAAGCTCACCCTCCACGTCGAGATCTGCGTGAGACGGCGCCGTTGCCGCCCTTGCAGGCCAGCTTGTGCACCTCGTCGAGCTTGGTGAGGTAGTCGTCCGTGTACGTCGCGGGGTCACGTCCACGTACGACTGCTGCGCGGACCAGGCGTGACCGGGCTCGGCGAGGCCGAGTCCGCCGTACTCGCCCGCACGACCGGGCCGCTTGCCGTCGGGGTTCGGTGGCAGGGCCGGGCTCGGATAGCCGTGTTCGTCCAGGATGTCGCCGGTTCTCGCCGTCGCGGCCCAGGTTGATGCCGGACATCGAGTTGATCAGGCGGGTCGGGTCCCACGACTTGGCACTGGTCGGCGAGGCGCGCCTCGGCTCGTACTGGCCCCAGCCCTCGTTGAGGTAGTGACCCACCGACGACCGACGGGTGGTTGTAGTGCTGGTCGATCATGATCTATTTCATCTCGCGCTCGAACTCGGCGCGGGCGGCCGTGGACGGGTTCACCCGGCCGTCATCGCCGGCATGCCTGCCAGACGAGCAGGCCCAGCTTGTCGGCCCAGTAGAACCAGCGGTCGGGTTCGACAGCGTGTATGTAGCGCGGACGGAGTTGAGAGCGTCTGCTTGTGCATGCTTCTTCAGGTCGTGCGCTGACGCGCCTCGTCACTGGGCGCGGTGTGCAGGCCGTCCGGCCCACAGAAGCCCTGGTCGAGAGTGGCATCATGAAGAGTGGGCTTGCCGTTAGAAGCACGGTGCGCGGGGTGCCGTCCACCTGCTCGACCTTGATGGAGCGCATCCCGAAGTAGCTGCCGACGCGGTCCGTGCCGACGCTCACCTTGAGGTCGTACAGGAGTAGGGTCGTCCGGGGTCCACAGCCGCGGCTTGGCGATCTTCAGGGTGAGCGGCGATCCCGAGGTGCCGGTGGCGGTGGCCACCTTGCGGTCGCCGGCGTGCGCGGTGGCCGTGACCGGAGTCCGGTCCGGACTCCCGTGGTGTCGGCGGTCGGGTGGCCACTTGTCCCCCTTTTCGATGGCCGGCGTCAGCTTCAGGTCGGTGACGTGGTCGGCCGCGACGGGCTCCATCCACACCGTCTGCCAGATGCCCGACGGCGGGGTGTACCAGATGCCGCTGGGGTCGAGGCGCTGCTTGCGCGAGCGGCGGGTTCTCGCCGTTCGCCGCGTCGGTCGGGTCGTGGAGCGCCGACGATCAGCTCCTGGGTGCGGCCGGGCTTGAGCGCGTCGGTGACGTCCGCGCTGGGCTTGTCGTAGCACGCCCTTGTGGTCGGCGACCTGCTGCCGTTGACTTGTAGACCTCGGACTTCCAGTCAGACGGCGCCGAGGTTCAGCTGGAGGCGCTGGCCCTTGCCGACCTTCCAGTTCGCGGGGACCGTGAAGGTGCGCCGGTACCACATGCGGTCCTCGTGGCGCTCGATCCCGGAGAGCTGGGACTCGACCGGGTACGGCACGAGGATCTTCTCGCCGAGCTTCTTGCCGACCGGCACCGGGTCGCCGTCCTTGGCGGCGGCGAACTCCCAGCTCCCGTTCAGGTTCTGCCAGTTCGAGCGGGTGAGCTGGGGGCGCGGGTACTCGCGGTGGGCGTTGCCCGCGGTGACGTCGTCGCCCCACTTGGTGGTCAGCTGGTGCGTGGAGTGGTTCGGGCCGCTGGACCAGAACGAGCCGACGGCCGTGCCGTCGCTGCCGGCGAGGCCGCCCTTGCCGTCGTACGTGACGTCGGCCAGGCCCGGCGCGTCGCCGTCCTTGTTGCCGACGACCGGTTCGGCCAGGCCGACGAGCAGGGACCGCGCGTCGTCCGGGTCGGCCTTGACCGTCTTCAGCGGCCACTTGGCGCCGCCGATCACGGCGTTCAGGTGGTCGTTCACGTCACCGGGGACCGTGCCCAGCTTCTGGGCGAAGTCGAGCTTCAGGGTGCGGCCGTCGCCGAGCACGGTGGTGCCGATGGCGCCGTCGTACTTCCAGTCGTCGGGCAGCCGGAACGCCGACGACGGGATCGCCTCCTTCTGCTCACCCGGCTCGGTCCAGCGCAGGTGGAGGTTGGAGCCGCCGTAGTGCTCGAAGTACTCGACCTTGATGTCGACGGCCTTGTCGGCGGTCAGTTCGACGGGTGCGGAGGTCTGCTCCTTGTCCCAGTCGTCGACCCAGTGGTCGATGACCAGCTTGCCGTCGACCCAGAGCCGGAAACCGTTGTCCCCGATGAGGGAAAACGTTGTCGAGCCGGTCTTCTCCGGCACGAGTTTCCCGGTCCAGCGGACGCTCGCGTCGTCCGCGCGGCCGGTGGCGGACTGGAGCCGGGACTCCAGGCTGCCGAAGTCGATCTTGGGGTCGAATCCGGTGGCCTTCAACTCGTCGAAGTCGAAGGTTCCCGGGGCGGATTGGGTGTAGTACTCGCCCTTGAGCCCCTGCGGCACGACGGGCTCGTCCGCCGCCGTGGCCTGCGGGGCCACGGTGAGTGCGGTGAGTCCGAGTGCCGTGGTCAGCAGCAGGGCGAGCTGTCTGCCATGGCGTCCGAGGGTGTTGGTGCGCACGGATCCTCCTGTGCTGGAACGCGATGAGGAAGGGTGGCGGCTCGCCGCTCGAGTCGGTACAACTCGTCTGTACAACGTTGGAAGGAACGGCAGTTGGCATGACAGCACGCCTCCCGGCGTGCTGTCCAGGGTCATGACAAGCGCTCCCGAAGCGCGGGGGCACCGAACCGAAGGAGATTCCGTGCGGGTGAGCCTCAAGGATGTCGCGGAGCGCGCGGGCGTCTCGATCAAGACCGTGTCGAATGTCGTGAACAACTACCAGCACGTCACCCCCGCGATGCGCGCCCGAGTCCAGGAGGCCATCGACGAGCTGGGCTACCGGCCGAACTTGACGGCCCGTCACCTGCGCAAAGGCCGTACGGGGATCATCGCGCTCGCCCTGCCCGAGCTGGGCAACCCGTACTTCGCGGAGCTCGCCGGCGCCGTGATCGACGCGGCCGCCGAGCACGACGTCACGGTGCTGCTCGACCACACGCGGGGCGAGCGCGAGCAGGAGCTCCTGGTGAGCCAGGGCTTCCGGGCCCGGGTGATCGACGGCCTGATCCTCAGCCCGCTGGAGCTGGAGGCGGACGATCTGCGCGGGCGGGACGACGACGTGCCGCTGGTGCTGCTCGGCGAGCGGGAGTACGACCTGCCCTTCGACCACATCGCGATCGACAACGTCGCCGCGGCCCGTACCGCGGTGCGCCATCTGCTGGGCCGCGGCCGCACCCAGATCGCCTACCTGGGCGAACGCACCGACTCGGCGAACCAGCCGGCCCATCTGCGACTCGCGGGCTGGCGTGCGGAGCTGACGGCGGCGGGGCTGCCCGCGCCCGAGTCGCTGGTCGGGGCGACCGGGGGCTGGGACCGCGGGGACGGCGCCGAGGCGATGGCCAGGATGCTGGACTCCGGGGTGCGGCCCGACGCCGTGTTCGCGTACAACGACCTGGTCGCGATCGGTGCGATGCGGGTGCTGCACGAGCGGGGCCTGCGGGTGCCGTGGGACGTGGCGGTGGTCGGTTTCGACGACATCGCGGAGGGCCGGTTCGGGGCGGTGACGCTGACCACGATCTCCCCGGACAAGCAGGCCATCGCGCGGCTCGCCGTGCAGTCGCTGCTGCGCCGCCTGGAGCATCCGGAGGAGCGGGCCGGGCGTGAACTGACGGCGGAATACCGCCTGTTGGAGCGGGAGAGCACGCTCGGCCGGCGCTGATCGCGGGACCCCTGAATCCGGCCCGGCCGACCGGGCCGCCGTCGACGAGTCGCTGCGCACCCTCTTTACAGCCTCCTTCCAACGATGTAAAAACCTCCCCTGTACCGCCGATCGACCGGTCGAACGATCTCGAACTCACCCACCCCGTCAGCGCGTTCACGCGCCGGGCCGTGCCGTTTTGGGGACCTCCACATGACGCAGACCGTGCCACACCGCCGTACCGCCAGCCGGGCCCTGCTCGCCGCCGGCCTCGTCGCGAGCCTCGCGCTCGCCACCGGATGTGCCAAGTCCGAGGACGACAACAACACCTCGGACAAGGGGAGTTCGAGCGCGGCGAACGAGAACGCCGGACAGGAGGTCGCCTCCCCCGACGGCGGCAAGACCTGCGACGTCGCCGCCTTCGGCGGCAAGAAGGTCGACCTGAAGAGCGCCACCGTCGGCTTCTCGCAGTCCGAGAAGGAGGCCAACCCGTTCCGCATCGCGGAGACCGCCTCCCTCAAGGCGGAGGCGAAGAAGCGCGGCGTCAAGCTGCTCACCGCGAACGCCCAGTCGCAGTTCTCCAAGCAGATCAGCGACGTCCAGGACCTGATCTCCAAGGGCGCGGACCTGCTGGTCATCGCGCCGCTCAACTCCGACGGCTGGGAGCCGGTGCTGCGCGCGGCCGGTGCCAAGCACATCCCGATCGTCACCGTCGACCGCAAGATCAACGCGACGGCGTGCAAGGACTACGTCTCCTTCATCGGCTCGGACTTCGTGGAGCAGGGCAAGCGGGCCGCGGACCAGATGATCGAGGCGACCGGCGGCAAGGGCACGGTCGCGATCCTGCTCGGCGCGGCCGGCAACAACGTGACCACCGAGCGCACCAAGGGCTTCGAGGACCGCATCAAGGAGAAGGCCCCCGACCTGAAGGTCGTCTTCAAGCAGACCGGCGAGTTCGCCCGCGAGAAGGGCCAGCAGGTCACCGAGCAGCTCATCCAGTCCAAGCCGGACATCACCGGGATCTACGCCGAGAACGACGAGATGGGCCTCGGCGCGGTCAACGCCCTGAAGGGCGCGGGCAAGAAGGCCGGTGCCGTGAAGATCGTGACGGTCGACGGCACCCGCAACGCGGTGCAGGGCATCGTCGACGGCTGGATCTCCGGCGTCATCGAGTCCAACCCGCGCTTCGGCCCGCTCGCCTTCCAGACCCTGGACTCCTTCACCAAGGGCGACAAGGTCGGCCAGGACATCGTTATCAAGGACAGCGCGTACACGAAGGACAACGCCGAGTCGGACCTCTCCAAGGCGTACTGAGATGCTCTCGGCGAGCAGTCTGAGCAAGACGTTCCCCGGCGTGCGCGCCCTCGACGGCGTCGACTTCACCGCGCGCGCCGGGGAGGTGCACGCCCTCATCGGGGAGAACGGGGCCGGGAAGTCGACCCTGATCAAGGTGCTCACCGGTGTGTACCAGCCCGACCAGGACGCGGGCGAGCTCAGCTACGACGGTCAGCGGGTCAGCTTCTCCACACCACTCGAGGCGCAGCACGCGGGCATCTCCACGATCTACCAGGAGGTCAATCTCGTCCCCCTGATGAGCGTGGCCCGCAATCTGTTCCTGGGCCGCGAGCCGCGCGGGAAGCTGGGCCTGATCGACTTCCGGCGCATGCACCGGGAGGCGGACGCGGCCCTGCGCGAGCTGGGCGTGCGCGTCGACGTGCAGCGTCCGCTGCGCGAACTCGGCGTCGGCGCCCAGCAGATGGTGGCGCTGGCCCGCGCGGTCTCGGTCGACGCGAAGGTCGTCATCATGGACGAGCCGACGTCGTCGCTGGAACCGCGCGAGGTGCGGACCCTGTTCGGCGTGATCCGGATGCTGCGGGAGCGCGGCATCGCGGTCGTCTACGTCAGTCACCGCCTGGACGAGCTGTACGAGGTGTGCGACGTGGTCACCGTGCTGCGCGACGGCAAGGTGGTGCACACCGGGAACCTCGCCGACCTGGACCGGCTGCGGCTCGTGTCGCTGATGCTGGGACGGGACATCGGCGACGTCCAGGACGAGGGGCTCACCAAGTTCTCCGGCGAGCACGACGCGGCGGCCGAACCGGTGCTGCGGGCCGAGGAGTTGACGGTCCGCCACCAGCTGCACGGGGTGTCGCTGGAGGTGCGTCCCGGGGAGGTCGTCGGGCTCGGCGGGCTGCTCGGCTCGGGGCGCAGCGAGACCGCGAAGGCCATCGCGGGGGCGCTGCCCACCGACGGCGGCCGGGTGGTCGTGGCCGGTGCGCCGGTGCGGACCGGGTCCACGCCCGCCGCGATCCGGGCCGGGATCAGTCTGCTGCCCGAGGACCGGAAGGCGGAGGGGATCGTGCCGGGTCTGTCGGTGCGGGAGAACATCGCGCTGGCGGCGCTGCCGGGCCTTTCCCGGTTCGGGCTCGTCGACGAGGGCCGGATCGACAAGATCGTCGACACGTTCGTGAAGCGGCTGCGCATCAAGGCGTCGGGCCCTCACCAGAAGGTGGGCGAGCTGTCGGGCGGCAACCAGCAGAAGGTGCTGCTCGCGCGCTGGCTCGCGATGAACCCGAAGGTGCTGCTGCTCGACGAGCCGACCCGCGGCATCGACGTCGGCGCCAAGGCGGAGGTCCAGAAGCTCATCGACGAGCTGGCGGACGACGGTCTGGGCGTGCTGCTGATCTCCTCCGACATGGAGGAGCTGATCGAGGGCTCGGACCGGGTCGTCGTCCTCAAGGACGGCGCGGTGGTCGCCGAGCTCACCGGTGACGCGGTCACCGAGGACCGTCTGATGCGCGCGATCGCCGCAACTCCCGCTGGAGGGCCGCCCGTTGAGTGAACTGACCCTGGGCAGGGCCGCCGTCGACCGCGACCGGCTGCTGCGCCTGCTCCAGGACTACGGCGTCTATCTCGGCGTCGCCGTCCTGCTCGTGGTGAACATCGCCTTCACCCCGCACTTCCTGTCCGCGGAGAACTTCCGCACCCAGGCCGTGCAGGTCGCGCCCGTGCTGATCGTGGCGCTCGGCATGGCCCTGGCGATCGGCAGCGAGGGCGTCGACCTGTCGGTCGGCTCGGTGATGGCGCTCGCCACGTCCCTCATCTCCCTCTACCTCGGCTACGGCGCGTGGATCGCGCTGATCGCCGCGCTCGTCGGAGGCGTCCTGGTCGGGGTGGCCAACGGCGCGCTCGTCGCGTTCATCGGGGTGCAGCCCATCGTCGCCACCCTGGCGCTGATGGTGGCCGGCCGCGGGCTCGCGCTCGTGCTCCTCCCCCAGCTCAAGGACGTCCGGGACCCGGGCCTGCGCTCGCTGGGCACCGGTGACGTGCTCGGCGTCCCGTACCTGGTGCTGATCGCGGCGGCCCTGGCGCTGCTCGTCGCGTTCGTCGTGCGGCGCACCACGTTCGGCCGTCAGCTCCTCGCGATCGGCGACAGCCGCCCGGCGGCGCAGTTGGCGGGACTTCCGGTGCGCCGGGTCCTCGTCCTCGTGTACGTGCTGTCCGGCGCGCTGGCCGCCGTGGCGGGGGTGCTGGCCACCGCGCGGCTGACCGCGAGCGATCCGACCTCGCTCGGCAATCTGATGGAACTGTCCGCGATCACCGCGGTCGTGGTCGGCGGCACCCCGCTGACCGGTGGCCGGGTGCGGATCGGCGGCACGGTCGCGGGCGCCGTCCTCATCCAGCTGCTCACGGCCACGCTCATCAAGCACGACCTGCCGCCGTCGTGGACGCAGATCGCCCAGGCCGTGGTGATCGTGCTCGCCGTCTACGCGGCCAGGGAACGGGGGAAGCGATGACGATGACCGATGTGGAGACCGCACCGCCGGCCGGTCCGCGGCACGACGAACCGCTCGGCGCGACCCGCGCGGAACGCCTGAGCGCACTGGCCCAGCAGCACGGCGCGCTGGTCACGCTGGTGATCGCGGTGATCGTCGCGTCGCTCTCCTTCGACACCTTTCTGACCGGCGACAACCTGGAGAACATGGCGCTGTCGTCCGCGTTCCTCGCGGTCGTCGCGCTCGGCATGACGTTCGTGATCGTGACGGGCGGCATCGACCTGTCGGTGGGTTCGCTGTTCGCGCTCGGCGGGGTGCTCGCCGCCTGGGGCTCGCAGTACGGGACGGTGGTGGCGCTGCTCCTGCCGCTCGCGGTGTGCGGACTGATCGGCCTGGTCAACGGGCTGCTGATCGCGCGGTCGCGCCTCGCTCCGTTCATCGTGACGCTGGCGGCGATGCTCGGCGCCCGCGGCATCCTGCTCTCGGTCACCGACGAGGGCTCGAAGACGTATCTCGTCGACAAGTCCACGTTCTTCGCGACGCTCGGCCAGGACAAGCTGCTCGGCGTCGGCGTCCCGGTGTGGATCACGCTCGCGCTGTTCGTGCTCGGCGCGGTGGTGCTGCGCCGCACCCGCTTCGGGCAGTACGTGTACGCGGTCGGCGGCAACGAGGACGCGGCGGCCCTGATGGGCGCGCCGGTGGCCCGCACGAAGATCGGCGTCTACACGGTGTCCGGCCTGTGCGCCGGGCTGGCCGGTGCGCTGAACGCGGCGTGGCTGGTGTCCGGGGTGACGATCCTCGGCTCCGGCATGGAGCTGGAGGCGATCTCGGCGGTCGTCATCGGCGGCACGCTCCTGACGGGTGGCTTCGGGTTCATCAGCGGATCGCTGGTGGGCGTGCTGCTGCTGAAGGTGATCCAGAACGTGATCAACCAGATCGGCTCGCTGGACTCCGCGTACCAGCAGGTGGTCAGCGGGGCGTTCCTCGCCGTGGTCGTCATCGCGCAGACGTGGCTGGGGCGGCGCCGAAGGGTGCTGTGACCTGTGGGTTTCCGGGGGCTGAAACCGCCCTGAAGCCGCGCTGAGAGCGGTGTGCCCGAGCCTGTGCGGCATGACCACATCGACAGCGTCCACCCCCTTCGCCATCGCGGCGAAGGGGCTCCGCAAGTCCTTCGGCGACAAGACCGTCCTCGACGGCATCGATCTCATGGTGCCGGCCGGCTCGGTCTTCTCGCTGCTCGGCCCGAACGGCGCCGGGAAGACCACCGCCGTCAAGATCCTCTCCACGCTCATCACCGCCGACGGCGGCGACCTGTGGGTCGGCGGCCACGACCTGGCCGCCGACCCGCAGGCCGTACGGGCCACGATCGGCGTGACCGGCCAGTTCTCGGCCGTCGACGGACTGATCACGGGCGAGGAGAACATGCTCCTCATGGCGGACCTGCACCATCTGCCCCGGCGCGAAGGGCGCCGGGTCGCCGCCGAACTCCTCGACCGGTTCGACCTGGTGGAGGCCGCGAAGAAGCCCGCGTCCACCTACTCGGGCGGCATGACCCGCCGCCTCGACATCGCGATGACGCTGGTCGGCGCCCCGCGCGTCATCTTCCTCGACGAGCCGACCACCGGACTCGATCCGCGCAGCCGCCACACCATGTGGCGCATCATCCGCGAGCTGGTCGCCGACGGCGTCACCGTCTTCCTCACCACGCAGTACCTCGACGAGGCCGACGAACTCGCCGACCGCATCGCCGTGCTGAGCGAGGGCCGGATCGCCGCCACGGGCAGCGCCGACGAACTGAAGCGGCTGGTGCCCGGCGGGCACGTGCGGCTGCGGTTCACCGACCCGGCCGCCTACCGGTCCGCCGTCGCCGTGCTCCGCGACGTCACCTCTGACGACGAGGCCCTCGCGGTACGGATCCCCAGCGACGGCACCCAGCGCGAGCTGCGCTCCCTCCTGGACTGGCTGGACTCCGCGGGCGTCGAGGCGGACGCGCTGACCGTGCACACCCCCGACCTGGACGACGTGTTCTTCGCGCTGACCAGCGGCACCGACCACCGGGAGAAGGCCCTCCGATGAGCACCCTGTCCCTGGCCGTACGCGACTCGGCCACGATGCTGCGCCGCAACCTCCTGCACGCGCGGCGCTATCCGTCGCTCACCCTGAACATCCTGCTGACGCCGATCGTCCTGCTGCTGCTCTTCGTGTACGTCTTCGGCGACGTGATGAGCGCGGGCATCGGTGGCGGCGGCGCCGACCGGTCCGCGTACATCGGCTATCTCGTCCCGGGCATCCTGCTGATGACCATCGGCGCGGTTCCGGCCGGAACCGCGATCTCCGTCACGATGGACATGACGGAGGGGATCATGGCCCGCTTCCGCACGATGGCGATCCATCGCAGGGCCGTGCTGATCGGACATGTCCTGGGCAGCGTGCTGCAGGCCGTCATCGGTGTTCTCATCGTCGGCACGGTCGCCGTGGCCATCGGGTTCCGCTCCACGGACGCGACGGTCCTGGAGTGGCTGGCGGCGTTCGGACTGACGGTTCTCGTCGCCCTGGCGATCACCTGGCTCGCCGTCGGCCTGGGCCTGGCGAGCCCGAACGCCGAGGCGGCCAGTAACAACGCGATGCCGCTGCTCATCCTGCCGTTCGTCTCCAGCGCCTTCGTGCCGATCGACGCGATGCCGGGCTGGTTCCAGCCGGTCGCCGAGTACCAGCCGTTCACCCCTCTCATCGAGACGCTGCGCGGGCTGCTGATCGGCACGGAGATCGGCCACAACGGATGGCTCGCCGTCGCCTGGTGCCTGGCGCTGGCCGCCCTCGGCTACTTCTGGTCGAAGGCGCTGTTCAACCGCGACCCGCGATGAGCACGCGGGCCGCGTCCCGCAGCTCGTCCCGCCCCAGGGCGGCGTACTCGGCCACCGCGTCGGCGTACGCCGCCCGGTCGGCGTCCTCGGCCGCCCGGCGGGCGCGGGCCGCCGCCATCGTGGGCTGGAACTCCCGCAGCACCCAAAGCCGTTCGGCGAGCGCGAGCATCCGTAGGGCGGCTGCGTCCCTGGCCACGAGCCCGGCCGCGCCGAGCGCGTGCAGCACGGTGCCCAGGACGGGCAGCCCCAGCTGGTCCGCGGCCGGCCCGGAGGCCACCGCCCGCAGCCGGTCGACCACGTCGGCGACCGGCGCCGTCCGCCCCGCGTACGCGTGCGCCGTCACCGCGGTCGCCTGCAGTTGCAGCGCCCACGGGTCGTGGCACCAGTCGGTCTCGTGGCCCGCCCCGGCGACGGGCAGCCTGGCCACGGCCCGGCGCCACAGTCCGAGCCCGGTGCCCGTGTCGCCGCGGGCGAGCGCGATCTCGGCGCGGACGCCCAGGTCGGGGCTGTAGAAGGGGGCCTTCTGCGCGGTGCCGTCGGCCAGGGCCCGCCGCAGCCAGCCCTCGGCCTCGTCCGGGTCGCCACGCTGCAGGCAGGCGAGGGCGAATCCCCAGCGGATGCCGACGTAGTCGTTCTCGTCGCCCAGCCGGGGCAGTGCCGCGC
Source organism: Streptomyces sp. KL116D (assembly GCF_030766975.1). Taxonomy (NCBI): domain Bacteria; kingdom Bacillati; phylum Actinomycetota; class Actinomycetes; order Kitasatosporales; family Streptomycetaceae; genus Streptomyces; species Streptomyces sp. KL116D. Next base: position 58,427 of record NZ_JASERH010000027.1, read on the forward strand.
GGGCCGCCCCGAGGTACCGGTGGGCGGCGTCGCCGTCCCCCGTCTTCAGGCACAGCTCGCTCAGCCGTGAGTAGCCCATCACCTCCAGCGGCGGGCTGTCGACCGGCCCCAGGACCTCGTTCACCCGGCGGGCCGAGGCGAGCGCGCGGTCCATGTCGTGCTCGTGCTCCCAGACGTACGTGGCGACGCTCTCGGCGACGGAGGCGACCAACGGGTGCTCACTGGCGCACAGTTCGCGCAGCACGTCGTAGCCGGGAGGCCGCATCTCGGGTACGGCGCTCAGCACGACGGCGATCGCGCGCAGCAGCGTGTCCGGCGGGGCCGGGGGCAACCGGCGCAGGGCGACGAGGTGGCGGACGACCCGCGGGGCGTGGTCGACGATGAGGCTCGCGGCGCACAACACCGCCGCGGCGCGGGTGACTTCGACGTAATCGGGTTCGGGGCGGTAGTGCGAGAGCGGGGCGCCGGTGTCGGCGGCGAGCGCGGCGAGGCGGGCGAAGTTCGAGTCGGTGGACCACAGGGCGGCGAGCACGGCGGTGACGGCCGCGAGGGTGGGGCCGTCGCCACGGGTCAGGGCGTGGCGGAGGGCCGCGACGAGGTTGTCCTGCTCGGCCTTGATCAGCTCCCAGGTGTCCGGCGACCGCGGCCCGAACAGCGTCGCGTGCTGGGTGACGCCGAACTCCCGCGCCCACAGACACATGCGGCCCACGGCCCGCTCGTCGTCACCCGCCTCGACGCGGCGGGCCGCGCTGAACTCCCGTACGGTCTCCAGCATGCCGAACCGGACGCCGGCCGGGGTGTCGGTGACGGTGAGCAGCGACTGCTCGGCCAGTTCCCGCAGCAGGTCGAGCGCGTCCCCGCCGAGCACCCGCTCGGCCGCCGCGCCGGAGAATCCGCCGGGGAAGACGGACAGGGTGCGCAGGGCTGCGCGGGCGTCGTCCGTGAGCAGGTTCCAGCTCCACTCCACGACGGCGTGCAGGGTGCGGTGCCGCTCCGGCACGTCCCGCACCCCGCCGCGCAGCAGGGCGAACCGGTCGCCGAGGCGGCGGGCCAGGTCCGGCACGGACAGCACCCGCACCCGGGCCGCCGCGAGCTCCACCGCGAGCGGCAGCCCGTCGAGGTGTCCGCACAGGTCGGCCACCGCGTCCGGGGGCAGTTCGACGCCGGGCCGCGCGGCCCTGGCCCGCTGGACGAACAGTTCGGCCGCCGTCTCGCGGCCCAGCTCCGGCAGCGCGTGCACCGCTTCGGACGTGAGGCCCAGCGGGGACCGGCTGGTGGCGAGCACCCGCAGGTCGCGGCCGCGGGACAGGATCGCCCGGACGAGCTCGGCGACGCCGTCGACGACGTGCTCGCAGTTGTCGAGGACCAGCAGGGCGGGCCCGGTGCCGAGCGTGCCGACGATGCCGGACACCGGGTCGGCCGGGGCACGTGAGCCGACGGCACCGTGCCGTGCCTCGCCCACGCCGAGCGCGGCGGCCACCTCGGCGGTGACGTCCGCGTCCGCGGTGACGCCCGCCAACGGCACGGCGTGCACGACGCGTTGCGGGGCGCGGCGGGCGACGGCGTAGGCGAGGCGGGTCTTGCCGAGGCCGCCGGGCCCGACGACGGTGACGGCGCGGGAGGCACGCAGCAGTTCCTCCACCGCGTCGATGTCCGCGTCGCGGCCGAGGAGCGCGTTCGGTTCGTGCGGCACGCCGGACCGGATCGCGGGCGGCTCGTCGCGCAGCAACTCCTCGTGCACTGTGCGCAGTTGGGGGCCCGGGCCGGTGCCGAGGTCCCGCCGCAGCCCGGCGCGGTACGTCTCGTAGCGGGTCAGTGCGGCGGCCGGGCCCGCGGTCGCCGCCTCGGCGCGCAGCAGTTCGGCGAGCACCTCCTCGTCGTGGGGCCGGTCCGCGAGGGTCCGGGCCAGGTCTCCGGTGGCCTCCGTGGCGCGGCCGAGGCGGGCGAGCGCGAGGGCCCGGGTGCGGGCCAGACCGGCGCGGACGGGGCGGCGCTCGGCGCGCAGCACGGCCACGGGGTCGCCGGAGTCGCCGGGGCCTCCGGGACCGCCGGGGCCGCCGTTCTCGTCGGCGCCGTCCGGCCACAGGGCGAGCCCCGACTCGGCCGCAGCCAGCGCCCCGGCGTGGTCCCCGGCCCTGGCCCGCTCCGCGCTCACGGCGGCGTGCCGCAGCAGCGCGGAGCTGTCGACCTGGTCGTCGGCGAGGGCGAGCCGGTAGCCGGTCGGCGTGCTCGTGATCGCGTCGGTGCCCAGCAGGGTCCTCGCCCGCGAGACGAGCACCTGCACCGCCTTGCCGGGACGCTCGGGCCGTTCGTCGGGCCAGAGCCCCGCCACGAGCCGCTCGGTGCTGCACCCGCCGCGCGGCTCACCGGCGAGCAGGGCGAGCAGGCCGCGCAGCCGGGGCGCGGTGATCTCCCGGCCCCGGTGGGCGACGCGGGGCAGCAGGGTCAGGTCGGTGCTCACCCGTGCAGATTAGATCCCCGGCGCGGTCAGGGGCCCGGCGGTGCCGGACGGGCGGCGGCGGGCACCGGTGCGGCGGCCGGTACCGGGGGCGTGGACTCCTTTCCGCGGAAGGCGAGTTGGGCGAGGACCGCGAAGGCGCAGGCGACGGCGGCCCCGGTCCAGATGACCAGGTAGGCGGTGAGCGCCGGGGTGTCCGTCGTGCCGAGGACGAGGGAGCCGAGGGCGACGGAGAAGGCGGCGCCGCCGACGCTGCCGCCGAGCGTCTTGAGGTTGTTGTAGACGGCGGTCGCGCTCGCGGTGCGGTCGGTGGCGCTGCGCTCCACGATCACCGTGGGCAGCCCGCCGAGCGCGAACCCGGCTCCGACGCCGACCAGGGCGCCGCACGCGGCGAACGGGACGAGCGCGGAGTGGCCGACGATCTGGCCCGCGTATCCGGCGGCGAGCAGGGCGAAGGCGACGAGCAGCAGCCGCCGGTAGCCGATCTTCACGGCGAGCGCGGCGCACAGGGCGGACCCGGCGAACGCCATGATGTTCGGGACGACGCCGTAGAGGCTGATCTGCCAGGGCGCGAGGTCGAAGCCGTAGCCCTCGTCGGCGGGCGAGGCGGCCATGAAGCTGACGGCGACGGTCTGTCCGCCGAGCATCACCCCGCCGAGCACGAACCCGGACGCGTAGTACGGGGCGCTGTGCCTGCGTGCGAGGGCCCGGACGTCCACCAGGGCGTGCGGGCGGGCGAGTTGGAGCCTGGCCCACACGGTGAGCAGCACGGCGGCGAGCAGCAGTCCGCCGAGCGTGGGCGCCGACAGCCAGCCCCACGCCGTGCCGCGCGAGACCGTGCCGAGCAGCAGGACCAGGGCGAGCGCGAGCAGGGCCGCGCCCGACCAGTCCATGCGGCCCCCGGCCCGGGTGCGCGACTCGGGCACGGCGACGAAGGACAGGGCGACGCAGCACACGGCGAGCACGGCGAGGGCGACGAGGGTCGCGCGCAGATCGCCGAGGAGGCTGAGCAGGGGGCCGGCGAGGGCGTGTCCGAGGACGGTGCCCAGGGTCAGCGAGCCGACCAGCATGCCGACGGCCCGGCGTCCGCCGTCGACGCTGAGCCGGTCCCGGACGAGACCGATCTCCAGGGGAAGGAGCGCGGCGAGGGGGCCCATCAGGGCGCGGCCGACGAGGAGGACGGCGAGGTTCGGGGCGCAGGCGACGAGGACGGTGCCCAGGGCGATGGAGCCGAGGGCGACGCGGATCAGGCGCCGGTGTCCGTACAGGTCGCCGAGGCGGCCGAAGGCGGGGACGCTGATCGCGGCGGCCAGGTACTGCACGGTGGTGAACCACTGGGCCTGGCCGGTGCTGATGCCCTGCCAGTCCTGGATCTGCGGGACCAGCGGCACTGCGGCGCCCTGGAGGAAGCCGCTGACCAGCTCGAAGGCGACGAGGAGTCCGACGACGGCACGGACCTTGGCGGCGGCCGGGGCCGGGGCGTTCACGCGGCGGCTCCCTGCTTGAGGCGCTCCTCGGCGAGCACGGTGAGCAGGGCGGCCTGGCGGCCCAGGACCCGGTCGTCGAAGACGGCGTGCGGTGAGTGGTTCATCGGCGCGGTGGCGGCGTCGACGCCTTCGGGGGCGGCGCCGACCAGGAGCATCGCGCCGGGGACGCGCTGCAGGACGAACGCGAAGTCCTCGGAGCCGTTGGCCGGGTCGGGGGCCTGCCACACCTGGGTGGGGCCGAGCAGTTCGCGGGCGGTGTCGAGGGCGAAGGCGGTCTCGCCGGGTTCGTTGACGGTGACCGGGTACTGCACGTCGTAGGTCACCTCGGCGTCGATGCCGTGCGCCTGGGCGATGCCGCGCACGAGCCGGGGCAGGCCCTCGACGAGGCGGGCGTGGGCGGCCTCGGAGTAGCTGCGCACGGTGGCCTCGAAGGTGGCGGTCTCCGGGATGACGTTCTGCTGGGTGCCGGCGTGGAAGGTGCCGACGGTGACGACGACCGGGTCGAAGATGTCGAAGCGCCGGGTGACCCAGTTCTGCAGCGCGGTGACGATCTCGCAGGCGACCGGGACGGGGTCCTTGGCGCTGTGCGGGGTGGAGCCGTGGCCGCCCGCGCCGCGCACGGTGACGCGCAGGACGTCGGAGGCGGAGGTGACGGTGCCGGGGCGGGTGGCGACGAGGCCGCCGGGCAGCCGGTTGGCGGCGACGTGCAGCGCGAAGGCGGCGTCGAGCGGCTTGCTCGCGGCGTCGAGGACGCCCTCCTCGATCATCAGGCCGGCGCCGTTGTGGCCCTCCTCGCCCGGCTGGAACATGAACACGACGTCGCCGTGGAGGTGTTCACGCCGTTCGGCGAGCAGGGTGGCGGCGCCGACGAGTCCGGCCGTGTGCAGGTCGTGGCCGCAGGCGTGCATCGCGCCGGGGACCCGGGAGGCGTACTCCACACCCGTCTTCTCGGTGACGGGCAGGGCGTCCATGTCGCCGCGCAGCAGGACGGCGCCGCCGGGCTTCCCGCCGCGCAGGACGGCGGTGACGGAGCCGAGTCCCTTGCCGGTGCTGATCTCCAGGGGCAGTCCGTCGAGGGCGGTGAGCACCTTCTCCTGGGTGCGGGGCAGGGCGAGGCCGAGCTCGGGTTCCTGGTGCAGGGCCCGGCGCAGGGCGACGAGTTCGGGGGTGAGTTCCTGGGCGCGTTCGGTGATCGACATGCGGGACGAACCTCCTGGTACGGTCCGGCGGGACGGCGGGGAATGGCGTCAGGGTGCTGCCCTGGCGCAGGAACGGCTCTTGAATCGCAGGGAAAACGCAGGAGTGGAGCGGTGGTGCAGGAATTCTGCGGGGCGCTCGACGACCTCGATCAGGCCCTCGTGCACGCCCTGCAGATCGCGCCGCGGGCCGGTTGGGCCCGGATCGGGGCGGCGATCGGGGTGGATCCGGTGACGGTGGCCCGTCGCTGGAGCCGGCTGACCGAGGCGGGTGCCGCCTGGGTCGGCTGTCATCCGGCGCCGGCCCTCGCCGAGTCGGGCCAGGGGTGCCTGGCGTTCGTCGAGGTCGACTGTGCGAACGGGCGGCTCTCCGGCGTCGCCCGGGAGCTGATGGCGGAGCCGCACGTCATCGGGGTCGAACACGTCAGCGGCGGCCGGGACCTCCTGCTGACGGTGCTCGCGCCGCGGCTGTCGGCGCTCACCCACTGGGTGACGCACCGGCTGGGCTCGCTGGCGGGCATCGTCGCGACCCGCACCCACCTGTCGAGCACGGTTTACACGGAGGGCAGCCGCTGGCGGCTGCGCGCCCTCGACGCCGCGCAGATCGCCCGCCTCGCCGGGACGGCGCAGACCCGCGCGGACGCGCCGGTCTTCGAACTGACCGAGCTGGACCGCGCGTTGCTCGCCGAGCTGTCGGTGGACGGCCGGGCGGGCCACCGTGCGCTGGCCGAGCGGTGCGGTACGAGCCCGGACACCGTGCGGCGCCGCGTGAACCGGCTGTTCGCGTCGGGCATGGCGCAGACCCGCTGCGAGGTGGCCCGCCCCCTCTCCGAGTGGCCGGTGTCGCTGATCCTGTGGTGCCGGGCGGCGCCCGCCGAACTGCGGGCGGTCGCCGAGCAGGTCACGGGGGCGCGTGAGGTGCGGCTTTGCGCGGGGGTGATCGGCCGCCACAACCTCAAGGTGATCGCCTGGGTCCGCTCGATCGACGACGCGCAGCGCTTCGAGGTCCGGCTCGCCGAGCGGGTCCCGGCCCTGACGGTGGACGACCGGGCGGTGGCCCTGTGGCCGATGAAGCTCAACGGCCATCTGCTGGACGAGCGCGGATACCGCACGGGCGCCGTGCCGATCGACGTCAGGACCGTGGCTCCCTCGGCATGAGCAGGTTCCGGGCGATGCCGTTCTTCTGGATCTCGGAGGACCCGGTCAGCACCCGGAACATGCGCAGCCGCCGGAAGATCCCTTCGACCTCGGCGCCGCGCACCAGGCCCGCCTTGCCGTGGATCTGCACGGCCTCGTCGGCGATCCTGAAGGCGTTCTCGGCGACGAACAGCTTGCACATGAAGGCTTCCGTACGGGGCTCGTGGCCCGCGTCGAGGTCGGCGAGCGCGTCGTAGGTCATGCTGCGGGCCGCGTAGTACGAGGTGGCCATGTCGGCGATCTTGTGCTGGACGGACTGGAGAGCGCCGAGGGGTGCGCCGAACACCTGGCGGGTGCGGGCGAAGTCGATGGTCAGGTCGAGGGCGCGGCGGGCCTGGCCGAGGGCGGTCGGGCAGTGCAGCAGCCGGTTGGTGGTGACCCGGCCGAGCCCGATGCGCAGCCCGTCCCCCACCGAGCCGAGGAGCTGCTCCGGTCCGACCCGGCAGCCGTCGAGCACGATGTCGCTCTCGATGTGCTCGCCGGACATCGGCGTCTCGCCCGGCAGGACGGTGCAGCCGGGCGCGTCCAGGTCGACCAGGAACGCGGAGAACACCGGCGGGGCGTCGGCCGGGGCGTCCGGCTCGGCTGCCATGCGCGCGATGAGCACGGAGAAGTCGGCGAAGGGGCCCGCCGAGGAGAACACCTTGTGCCCGGTGATCCGCCAGCCGTCCCCGTCCGCCTCCGGTACGGCGACCGTCGTCATGGCCCGTACGTCCGAGCCCGCGTCGGTCTCGGTCAGCGAGAAGCAGCAGGCCCGCTCGCCGCGGACGACCGGCAGCAGGTACTTCTCCAGCTGGTGGTCGGTGGCGTACCGGAGGATCGACCCGGCGCGCAGCGGTCCGCCCATGTCGCCGAGGACGCTGTGCTGGAGGACGCGTCCGGAGGCGCCCACCTCCTCCTTCAGGGCGGCGAGTTCGGTGTGGGTGAGGCCCTGGCCGCCCTGTTCGACGGGCAGGTGGATCCCGTAGAAGCCGAGTGCGCGGCTGCGCCGCCAGACGGGTTCGAGGACGGCGCGGGTGTAGACACTCTCGGGCGCGAGCCCCAACTCCGCCTCGTACTGGGCGAGTTCGCCCTGGAGATAGTCACGCAGCCGCTCGACCAGGTCCTGGAGGCGCGGATGGTCGTCGTAGGTCGGGGTGAGGGTGAAGGTCACGGCGGTCTCCTGTCAGTGGACGCGGCGCTCGGCGCCGGCCCAGTAGCGCGCGCGGACGGCGCGGCGGTCGATCTTGCCGTTGCGGTTGACGGGGAGCGCGTCGACGAACTCCACGGACCGCGGCTTCTTCACCCGGGCGAGCCGGTCGGCGCAGAACGCGACGATCTCGTCCTCGTCGGCCGCGGTGCCCGCCCGGCGCACGACGACGGCCTTGACGGCCTCGCCCCAGCGTTCGTCGGGGACGCCGACGACACAGACCTCGGCGAGGGCGGGGTGGGTGTAGAGGACGGCCTCGACCTCGCTGCAGTAGACGTTGTAGCCGCCGGAGATGATCATGTCCTTCTTGCGGTCGACGATGAACAGATAGCCGTCCGCGCGCAGGTAGCCGAGGTCACCGGTGTGCACCCAGCCGTTCTTGAAGGTCTGCGCGGTCAGTTCGGGTTCGTGCCAGTACTCCCGTACGCAGTCGGGTCCGCGCGCGATGACCTCGCCGACGGTTCCCGCGGGCACGGCCTCGCCCGCCTCGTCGACGATGCGTATCTCGGTGTCGTAGACGGGACGTCCGCAGGACAGCAGGAGGTCGGGGTCGATGGTGGTGCCGGCGAGGACGTCCTCGCGGGTGAGCATGGTGATGCCGCTGGTCGTCTCGACCTGTCCGTAGCCCTGCACGAGGATCGGGCCGAACGCCTCGACGGCGTCCCGCAGCCGCTGCGGGGCGACCGGTGCACCGCCGACGTGCAGGGCCTTGAGGCTGGAGAGGTCGGCGGTGGCGGACGCCGGGTGGGCGAGCAGCATGTTCAGCATCGTGGGCACGACGAACGTGGCGGTGATCCGCTCGCTCTCCACGGTGCGCAGGAACAGCTCGGTGTCCCACTGCGGCAGGACGACCACGGTGGAGCCGTACGCCAGTGAGGCGAGCAGCGGCATGCCGGGCGCGTGCGTGATGGGTCCGGCCGCGAGGTAGCGCTCCCCCGTGGAGGGCGCGCTCTCCGAACTCATCATCCGCTTGCGCATGTTGGCCAGCCGGTTGCCCTGGGTCTGGACGGCGGCCTTGAGCTTTCCGGTGGATCCCGAGGTGAAGTTGAGGACGGCCGGGTCGTGCTCGTCGACCTCGACGGCGACGGGCTCCTCGCTCCCCTCGTCGAGCAACTCCGCGTAGCCGAAGGCCCCCTGTCCGTCGTACGCGACCAACAGGCAGTCCGTTCGGGCCTGCTGGAGCGCGGCGCGGGCGGCGTCCAGACGCTCCGCGTCGGCGAACAGCACGCGCACGTCGGCGTCGGCCACGATGTGCGCGACCTCGCCGACGGAGAGCCGGGGGCTGATCGGCACCCGTACGAGGCCGCTCTTGCACAGGGCCATCTCGGTCTCCACGACCTGTGCGCAGTTGCCCGCGTACGTCGCGACGGCCCGGCCCGGCGCCAGCCCGCGGCCGGCCAGCGCCGACGCGAGGCGGTTGGAGACCCGCTCCAGCTCGCGGTAGGTCAGCCTGCGTTCGCCGCAGACCAGGGCTTCCCGGTCCGGCCAGAAGGTACTGCTTCGAGTGATGTACGTGCCCAGGTTCACGGGCTGCTCCCACGCTCGTCGGCTCAAATCGTCATGGCGGCCACTAATAGACAGCGTGTACAGAAACTTTCTGGCTGTCAATGATCAGGTGTAGGCTGCCGACGCCGACGAGGGACGCGAGAGGAGCCGGACCATGCCGCCGGAAGCGGGCGACCGCCGAGTACGCCGCACCCGACGCCTGCTGCGCGACGCACTGGTGTCACTGGTCCTCGAACGGGGCTACGCCGCCGTGACCGTGGAGGACATCACCGAACGCGCCGATCTGGGCCGGGCGACGTTCTACAGCCACTACACGGACAAGGACGACCTGCTCGACCGGGTCGTCACCGATCTGCTCGACGAGCTGGCGGAGCGGCTGCGGCCGCTGGTCCCGGCGTCCGAGGTCGGGTTCACCGGCAAGCCGGCGCTGGAGATCTTCCGGCACGCCGAACAGGAGCGCGACGCCTACCGGATGATCCTGCGCGGCGAGGGCGACGGGCGGGCGCTGCGCCAGTTCACGCAGGCGCAGACGCAGGCGGCGGCGGAGGTGTTCCGGGAGCGCGCCGCGCACGAGAACGTCACGCCGAGGATCAGCGTCGACGTCCTGGCCCGCGCCTGGGTCGGCGAGCAACTCGCCGTACTGCACTGGTGGTTGGAGGAGGAACCGCGCCCGATGTCTCCGGAGGAGGCCACGGAGACGCTCCTCGACCTCTCGCTCCGGGGCCGCTACTGGGCCAACGGCTTCGAAGGCACCGCGCCCGAGCGGGGGCCGTCCGGCCGGTAGCGGGCCCTGGGCGGCCCCCGCTCGGGCCCTGAGGACTCAGCGCACCGCCTGGCCCTTGCCGAGCGCGATCACGCCCGCCTGGGAGACCGTGTAGAGCTCGGCGTCGCGGCCCGGGTTGACGCCGATCGTCGCGCCCGCCGGGACCTCCACGTTCTTGTCGAGGACCGCGCCGCGCACCACCGCGCCCCGGCCCACCCGCACGTTGTCGTGCAGCACCGAGCCCTGGACGACCGCGCCGTCCTCGACGGTGACGCCCGGCGAGAGCACGGAGCGGGTGACCTGGCCGCGGATGACGCAGCCGGGGCTGACGATCGACTCGCTCGCGATGCCGCCCGCGCAGAACTTGGCGGGCGGCAGCTGGCCGGGGTGCGTGTAGATCGGCCAGCGGCGGTTGTCGAGGCTGAACACCGGACGGTCGGAGATCAGGTCCATGTGGGCCTCGTAGTACGAGTCGAGCGTGCCGACGTCGCGCCAGTAGCCGTGGTCGCGCTCCGTCTCGCCGGGGACGTGGTTGCCGTCGAAGTCGTAGAGCTGGGCGACCCCGCGCTCGGTGAGCATCGGCAGGATCGAACCGCCCATGTCGTGCGCGGAGTCGTCGTCCTCGGCGTCCTGCTGGATCGCGTCGACGAGGGTCTTCGTCGTGAAGAGGTAGTTGCCCATCGAGGCGAACACCTGGTTCGGGGTGCCGGGCAGCGCCGGCGGGTCGGACGGCTTCTCCAGGAACGCCTCGACGCGGGTGCCGTCCCGGGCGGGCGTGATGACGCCGAAGGACGACGCCTCCGCGCGCGGCACGCGGATGCCCGCGACCGTGACGCCCGCGCCGGACTCGATGTGCTGGGCGAGCATCTGCCGCGGATCCATCCGGTACACGTGGTCGGCGCCGAACACCGCGATGTAGTCGGGCTGTTCGTCGTGGACCAGGTTCAGGGACTGCAGGATCGCGTCGGCGCTGCCCAGGTACCAGCGCGGCCCGAGCCGCTGCTGCGCCGGGACGGGCGTGACGTAGTTGCCGAGCAGGCTCGACATCCGCCAGGTCGTGGTGACGTGCCGGTCGAGCGAGTGCGACTTGTACTGCGTCAGGACACAGATCCGCAGGATGTCGGCGTTCACCAGGTTCGAGAGGACGAAGTCCACGAGGCGGTACGTGCCGCCGAACGTCACCGCGGGCTTCGCCCGGTCCGCGGTGAGCGGCATCAGCCGCTTCCCCTCTCCTCCCGCCAGTACGATCCCGAGCACCGAAGGCCCACCGCGCATGTCAACCCCCTGTGATTCACGTGCCGTTGAGGATCTCCTCGTACACGTCGACCGTGCGCCGGGCGATCGCGCCCCAGCCGAACTCGGCCGCCGCCCGCTCCCGTCCCGCCTCACCCATCCGGCGCGCCGCTCCCGGATCGCCGACCACCTCGTTCAGCGCCCGGGCCAGCCCCGCCTCGAAGCCCTCCGGGTCCTGCTCGCGGTACGGGACGAGCAGCCCGCTCTCCCCGTGGGCGACCACCTCGGGGATGCCGCCGACCCGGGAGGCGACCACGGCGGTGCCGCAGGCCATCGCCTCCAGGTTCACGATGCCGAGCGGCTCGTACACCGAGGGACACACGAACACCGAGGCATGGGTGAGGAGTTGGACGATCTCGGAGCGCGGCAGCATGGACGGGATCCAGCGCACGCCGTCCCGCGACCGCTTCAACTCGTCGACCAGCACCCGGAATTCACGCCCGATCTCCGGGGTGTCCGGCGCCCCCGCGCAGAGCACGAGCTGGACGTCCTTCGCCAGTCCGTGGGCCGCGCGCAGCAGATGGGGCACGCCCTTCTGGCGGGTGATGCGGCCGACGAACAGCACGTAGGGGCGGGCCGGGTCGACGCCGATCCGCTCCAGCACCTCCGTGCCGGGGTCCGCGTGGTAGAGCGAGACGTCGATGCCGTTGTGCACGACGCGCACCCGCTTGGGTTCGAGGGCGGGATAGCAGGCGAGGATGTCGTCGCGCATCGCCCGGGACACGGCGATCACCCCGTCCGCCGCCTCGATCGCGGTGCGTTCCGCCCAGGCCGACAGAGCGTAACCGCCACCGAGCTGCTCGGCCTTCCAGGGGCGCAGCGGCTCCAGGGAGTGAGCGGTCATCACGTGCGGGATGCCCAGGTGCAGGGCCGCGAGGTGGCCCGCGAGGGCGGTGTACCAGGTGTGCGAGTGGGCCAGCTCGCGGCCTTCGAGGGCGGCGGCGATGGACAGGTCGACGGAGAGGGTGCGCAGCGCGTCGTTCGCCCCGTCGAGCGCGGGCCACGCGCGGTGCCTGCGCACGCCGTCGGTCGTGCCCTCGCCCCACGTGTGGACCTCGAGGTCGACGAGGGGGCGCAACTCGCGCGCCAGGAACTCGACATGGACGCCGGCCCCGCCGTAGACGTCCGGCGGGTACTCCCGGGTGAGCAGTCCCACTCGCACGCGCGGCCCCCGTCGTCGGTCGGCAACACTCGCTCAAGGTCATGGTGCTCGGTTCCGCGCCCGAAGCGCTCCTCATGGTCACCCATGGAGCGGCCCGTGCGGAAGAGCGCGTACGCCACGAGGTGCTCCGACGCACCGGGGGCACCCGCCCTGGGGATGACGCGGCAGGAGCCGTACTCCATCGGCAGTAGGACCCAATGCCTGCTCAGGTCGGACGACAGATCCGCGTAAGAGAGAGATCGTGGAGACATGAGAACCGACCGTTCGCCGCGCCGCACCGCCAGGGACGCCAAATGAGTGCCCTGGTGCTGTCCGTGCTGCTCTCGCTCGTCTCCGCGTTCGCCTACGCGGGCGGGGCGATCGTGCAGGAACGGGTGGCCGAGACGTCCGGATCCACGTACGCGCCGCTGCGCAGGCCCGCCTGGTGGGGCGCCGGGTGTCTGAACGGCCTGGGCGCGCTGCTGCACGTCGTCGCGCTCGCCTACGGCCCGCTGAGCCTGGTGCAGCCGCTCGGCGCCCTGACGATCGTCGTGGCGCTGCCGATGGCGGCCCTGTTCGTCGGCCGCAGAGCGGGTTCGACCGCCTGGCGCGGGGCGATCATGGCGACGGTCGGTCTCGCGGGGCTCCTCGCGCTGACCGGAACGCCGTCGGAGCAGGCCCTCGACGGCACGGAGCGCCTGCTGGTCGGCCTGATCACGGCCGGTGGCGTGGTCGTCCTGATGACGTCGGCGCGGGCCGCGCACCGGCATCCGGTGGTGCGGGCGGTGCTGCTCGCGGTGGCGGCGGGCGGCGCGTTCGGCATGGCGTCGGTCTTCACGAAGTCGGTGGCCGTCGACTGGTCAGGCAGTCCGCTGGCCCAGCTGCCCAGCCTGCTGGCCATCGCGGGCCTGGCCACGACGGGCATGCTCCTGTCGCAGGCCTCCTACCGCGGTGCGGGGCTGGCCGCCCCGCTGGCGACCGCGACGGTGGTGAACCCGGTCGTGGCGGCGGCCGTCGGCATCACGCTGTTCGGCGAGACGTTCCGGCACGGCACCATCGGCACGGTGCTGGCCCTGGGCTGCGGCGTCGTCGCGGCCGGCGGCCTGATCCTGCTGACCACGGAGCGCATCGGCCGGGACCGCCGCGAGAGCACCGCTCACGTCGTCGCCCGGCACCCGTCGGCGCCGGCGTCCCCGGTCGTGCCGGACAGCCCGGCCGCGCTCGACGGCATGCCGAGCCAGCCGAAGCCGCCGCACGACGACGAGCGCTCCTCGTACGAGAACGTCAGATCCTGACCCCGTGGGCCCGCAGGTACGCGAGCGGGTCGACGTCACTGCCGAAGCCGGGCCCGGTCCGCACCTCGAAGTGCAGATGCGGGCCCGTGCTGTTGCCCGTGGACCCGGAGCGGGCGATCCGCTGGCCCGCGACGACGCGCTGGCCGCTCTTCACGGAGAGCGCCGACAGGTGCCCGTACTGGCTGTACCGGCCGTCTGCGTGCCGGATCACCACTTCGTAGCCGTACGAGCCGCCCCAGCCCGCGGAGACGACCTGGCCCGCCGCGACGGCCTTCACGGAGGTGCCGGTGGGCACCGCGAAGTCGACGCCCGTGTGGTAGCCCTTCGACCACGAGGAGCCGGCGGCGTGGTACGGGGTGCCGAGCGAGGCGGCGACCGGGGCGACGACGCCGCCCGCGCCCGCCCTGGGCCCTTCGGTCTTCTTCGGCTCGGTCTTCTTCGGCTCGGCCTTCTTCGGCTCGGCCTTCTTGGGCTGAGACTTCTTGGGCTGCGTCTGCTTCGGGTGGGCCTGCTTCGGGTGCGCCTTCCGGGACACCGGTGCCTGCCCGGTCCCGCCGGGGACGGTCAGCCGCTGCCCGGGCACGATCAGGTCCGGGTCGGCGCCGATCGTGGAGCGGTTCGCCGCGTACAGCCGGGACCAGCCGCCGGGCACCTTGCGGGAGTCCGCGATGCCGGACAGCGTGTCGCCGCCGACCACCGTGTACGAGGATCCGCGCCCCGCCGTGGACTGCGGGATGACCTCCGGCTTGACGTCCTGGACGGTCCGCGCACGGACCGGTTCGCGCTCGGGTGCGCGGGCCAGGCCGGCCTTCTGCGAGCACACCGGCCAGGCACCGGGTCCCTGCCCCTTCAGCACCTTCTCCGCGACCGCGATCTGCTGGTCCTTGGACGCGAGGTCGGCGCGCGGCGCGTACGCCGTGCCGCCGTACGCGGCCCAGGTGGAGCGGGTGAACTGGAGCCCGCCGTAGAAGCCGTTGCCGGTGTTGATCGCCCAGTTGCCGCTGGACTCGCACGCGGCCACCTTGTTCCACGTGGTCACGTCCGCGGCGTGCGCCGTCCCGGCGCCGATGAGGGGGATCGCCATCCCGGCGCCGCCGACGGTCACGGTGAGCGACGCCCGGTTGACCCTGCTCGGCTGATACCGGCGGTGCCGGCCGCGTAACGCCATGAAAGCCCCCTCTGGGTACCCGTACAGGCACACGTAGGAGCGGCAAATTAGCCGCTCCCACGCAGTCATGACAAGAGAGCCTCAAGCCACCTTGGCCACTTTTAGCCCCTCAAGTGACCAGGAATCCACCGCAGTTGGACGGCCTGCTGGAAGGGGCCGCCGCCCTCGTGGTCGTTGAAGGCGTACACCTCCATGGACCGCTCCGCGCCCGCCCAGTTGTTGTACGCCGCGAACACCGTCGACGGCGGGCAGGTCAGGTCCTCCAGGGCGGCCGAGAAGAGTCCGGGCGCCGTGGCGCGGGCCGCGAAGTTCATGCCGTCGAAGTACGAGAGTGTCCGGAAGACCCGCTCGTCCTCGCCGATGTGCGTCTTGAGGTACTGCGCGATCTCGCGGTACGGGTGACGCTCGGTGAGCGTGGCCGCGCGCCCGAAGTGGCACAGGAACGGGACGTCGGGCGCCGCCGCCTTCAGGTCCGGCACCAGACCGGCCACGGCGATCGTGATGCCGCCGCCCTGGCTGCCGCCGGTGACGGCGACCCGGGAGGCGTCCACGAGCGGGTGCGAGCGGGCCGCGTCGACCGCCCGCACCCCGTCCGTGTACACGCGCCGGTAGTAGTACTCGTGCGGGTCCTGGATGCCCCGCGTCATGAATCCGGACACCGCGGGCGCGCTGCCCACCGGGTCCGGGGTGTCGCCGACGGTGCCGCCGCTGCCCTGGCCGCGGGTGTCCATCACGAAGTGCGCGAAACCGGCGGCCGCCCACCTCAGGTGGGTGTGCGGCAGGCCCCGGCCGCCGCTGTAGCCGATGTACTCGACGACGGCCGGTATCGGCTCGCTGGTGCCCGCGGGCAGCACGAGCCAGCCCTTCACGGGATGCCCTCCGAAGCCCGCGTACGTAACGTCGAACACGTCGACCGCCGTGTACGGCACGTCGACGGGCTCGAAGCGCGCGTCGAGGTCGTGCTCCCTGGCCTCGGCGAGGGTCTTCTCCCAGAAGGCGTCGAAGTCGTCAGGGGCCGTCAACGCTGGCTTGAACGCACGCAGTTCGTCGAGCGGCAGATCGAAATGAGGCACGCACGGCTCCGGTTTCGTAGAGAGTTCACCTGGGGTGTCAGCGGCAACGCTAACTCCCGCCGTGCCACAACTGAACAAGATCTATCAATTTCCCAATCCAGGAGCGACAGGCATGAGCACTACAGCCCAGATCGGTGTCACGGGGCTCGCTGTCATGGGGCGCAATCTCGCCCGCAACTTCGCCCGCAACGGCTACACCGTCGCCCTCCACAACCGCACGGCGTCCCGGACGCACGCGCTGGTGAAGGAGTTCGGCGAGGAGGGCATCTTCGTCCCGACCGAGACCGCCGAGGAGTTCGTGGCCGCGCTGGAGCGCCCGCGCCGCCTGGTCATCATGGTCAAGGCGGGCGACGCGACGGACGCGGTGATCAAGGAGTTCGCCCCGCTCCTGGAGCCCGGCGACATGATCGTCGACGGCGGCAACGCGCACTTCGCGGACACCCGCCGCCGCGAGAAGGAGCTGCGCGAGCAGGGCATCCACTTCGTCGGCACGGGCGTCTCCGGCGGCGAGGAGGGCGCGCTGCACGGGCCGAGCATCATGCCCGGCGGCAGCGTCGAGTCGTACGCGTCGCTCGGCCCGATGCTGGAGAAGATCTCCGCCAAGGCGAAGGACGGCGCCCCCTGCGTCACGCACGTCGGCCCGGACGGCGCAGGCCACTTCGTGAAGATGGTGCACAACGGCATCGAGTACGCCGACATGCAACTCATCGGCGAGGCCTACCAGCTGCTGCGCGACGTGGCCGGCTACTCCCCCGCGGAGATCGCCGACATCTTCCGCAGGTGGAACACGGGCCGCCTCGACTCGTACCTCATCGAGATCACGGCGGAGGTGCTCTCCCACGTCGACGCGGCCACCGGGAAGCCGTTCGTGGACGTGGTCCAGGACCAGGCCGAGCAGAAGGGCACCGGCCGCTGGACGGTGCAGATCGCGCTCGACCTGGGCGTGCCGGTGTCCGGCATCGCGGAGGCCGTCTTCGCCCGTTCCCTGTCCGGGC
Source organism: Streptomyces sp. KL116D (assembly GCF_030766975.1). Classification (NCBI taxonomy): domain Bacteria; kingdom Bacillati; phylum Actinomycetota; class Actinomycetes; order Kitasatosporales; family Streptomycetaceae; genus Streptomyces; species Streptomyces sp. KL116D. The sequence goes on from NZ_JASERH010000027.1 coordinate 75,188, forward strand.
ACGCCGAGCTGCGCGCCGCGTCCCGGGGCCTGGCGGGCCCGACGGCGAAGCGGCTGACCGACGCGGAGGCCGCGGCCTTCGCCGGGCAGGTCGAACAGGCCCTGTACGCCTCGAAGATCGTGTCGTACACGCAGGGCTTCCACGAGATCTCCGCGGGCAGCGACGAGTACGACTGGAACATCGACCTGGGCGCGGTGGCCGGCATCTGGCGCGGCGGCTGCATCATCCGGGCCGCGTTCCTGGACCGGATCACGGCCGCCTACGAGGCGGAGCCGGGTCTGGTCTCGCTGCTCTCGGACAAGGGCTTCGCCGACGAGATCGCGGCGGCGCAGGACGACTGGCGTGCCGTCCTGGTCGCCGCGACCACGCAGGGCGTACCGACACCGGGGTTCGCCGCGGCCCTCGCGTACTACGACGCGCTGCGCGCCGAACGGCTGCCGGCCGCGCTCACGCAGGGCCAGCGGGACTTCTTCGGCGCGCACACGTACCGCCGCGTCGACCGGGAGGGCTCGTTCCACACGCTGTGGGGCGGTGACCGCTCCGAGGTCGACGCGTAGACGGCTCGTCCCCTATGCGGGTGAGGGCTCCGGCTCGGGTGGCGCCGGGTCGGGGTCCGGGAGCGGTCCCGGTGGGGCCGGGGCCGGCGGGGGCTGCGGCACGGGCCGCGGCTTCGGCGTCGGGAACGGGTCCGGGAGCGGTCCCGGGTCCGGGACGTCGGGGCCCGGTCCTGGGCTCGGCCCGGGGCCCGGGGTCGGCCCGGGCGGGACGGGGTCGGGGAACGGATGGGTCATGGTGGTGCCTCCAGCGGTTCGGAGGATTCCTTTCCACTGTCTCCCGGCACGCGTGCCCACGCCCGCCGAGTCCACGCGTCCCGCACCCGGCGGTTCAGCCGTTCGCGCGGGTCAGCCGGACGACGGGGATGTCCCGGCTGGTCTTCTTCTGGTACTCCGCGTAGTTCGGGAACAGCTCGACGAGCGAGTCCCACACGCGTGCCTTGTCCGCGGCGGAGAGCGTCTCGGCGCGGGCGTCGAACCGCTCGGTGCCCACGCGCAGCCGGACGTCCGGGTTGTCCTGGAGGTTCAGGTACCACAGCGGGTGCGTGTCGGATCCGCCGTACGAGGCCACGATCAGGTAGTCGTCGCCGTCGCGCCCGTAGATCAGGACGGTCCGCCGCCACTGGCCGGACCTGCGGCCCTGGTAGTCGAGCAGCAGACAGGGCACGCCCTGGATCGTGGTGCCCTTGGTGCCGCCGGACTCCTCGTAGGTGCGCGCCTGGTCGGCGACCCATCCGGTGGGGCTGATGACGACGTCGGTGTCATGGTCGGCCATGCCGGTCCTCCTCGCTCGGTCCTCGCTCAACTTCCTTCACCGTAAGCGTTCTTGAGCCGTCCGCATTCCGCCGCGCCGGCCTCGAAGCCGGTGCGCGGGCTGGACAGGACGGGCAGCGGGGTGCGGACCCGGCCGGCGGCGTCGGCGAGGGAGGGCTGCGCGAGGACGATCACGTCGGCGTCGGTGACCGCGTCGACGGCCGCCGCGACCAGGTCGAGGTAGCCCTCGCGGTCGCCCGCCTCGAACCGCTCCCAGGCGCCGTCGACGAGGACCGTGCGCACGGTGACCTCGCGGCCGGCCCGCGCGGCCTCCTCCGCGACCAGCGCTGCGCTCGGTCCGAGGGTGCTGGCGACGGTGGCGATCACGGTGACGCGCTCGCCCGCGGCGACCGCCCGGGCGGCCATCGGCCGGTCCCCGCGCAGGACGGGGACGCCGACGGCGGCGGTCTGTTCCTCGGCGACGCCACTGATGGTGGAGCAGGTGCACACCACGACGCCGGCGCCGTCCGCGACCGCCGCGGCCAGCAGGGCGCGGATGTCGTCGGCCACGGCGGCCGGGCCCTCGGCGCGGGCCCTGGCCAGCAGGTCCTCGTGCACGAGGTGGCGCAGCGCGAGGTCCGGCTCGTGGGCGTCGCGCAGCGCGTCGTAGACGGGGACGTGGACCGGGGAGGTGTGCAGCAGTGCCAGGGTCATGCAGGGCACCCTACGCAGCGCCTCCGGTCGGGTCACCAGGTGCTCGGGTCGGCGGCGAGGGCGGCCCGCGCCGCGTCCAGCAGTGCGCCGGACGCGGCGGGCGCCTCGCCGGGGTGCCGCTCGGCCCACCGCACGACGAACGAGCAGAGCGGGGCGACGGCCACGCCGTCCCGGGCCGCGATCGCGTACAGCTCGCGCGTGAGCGATCCGGCGATGCCCTTGCCCTCGTGCTGCGGCTCCACGACGGTGTGCACCGGCACGAGGGCCCGCTCGGGCGCGTCGAGCACGAAGTACTGGATGTGGCCGACGGTCTCCCCGTCGGCGCCGCCCGCGCGGGCCAGGAGCATGCCCCGGTCGCGGTCGTCGTGGATCTCGATGTCGCTCATGGGGCTCTCCTGCCGTCCTGGGCGGGCCGGTGCTCAGCCCGCGGACACCGCCTGGGGAACTGCCTGGGGACTGCGCTGCGCGTCGCCGCCGGGGGCCGGCTCGGACGGGTCCGTCCCGAGCGCCACGATCGCGTTGTCCCGGTCCACGTGCACGACCCTGGGCCGCAGGGAGCGGGCCTCGGCGTCGTCGACCTGAGCGTAACTGATGATGATCACGAGGTCGCCCGGGTGCACGAGGTGGGCGGCGGCGCCGTTGATCCCGATGACACCGGATCCGCGCTCGCCCTCGATGACGTAGGTCTCCAGACGGGCGCCGTTGTCGATGTCGACGATGTGGACGAGTTCGCCGGGCAGCAGGTCGGCGGCGTCCAGCAGGTCGGCGTCGATCGTCACCGAGCCGACGTAGTGCAGGTCGGCCTGGGTGACGGTGGCCCGGTGGATCTTGGACTTGAACATGGTGCGCAGCATGAAGGCACTCCTGAGGGGTCGGCTCCCTGCCTGTCTTGTGCAGGTCAAGGGCGTCTCGCCACTGTAGCGCGCCCCCGATCGGCCCCACCGGCCGAACGCCGACGGACCCCACCTGCCATGGACCCCGCTTTGAGGGTTGCCCGACCGAACTTCCTTTCTTCCAGGGCCATTTCGCGACCTGTTCACGCAAAAGTCTCCAACGATTATTCAACGATAGCGTTGAAGGCATGGCTACTGACATCAAGGGCACCACGCATGCCGTCGACGCCTCCGCCGTGCTGGGGCTGCTTCCGGTCCGGCCCCGGCTGCTCGGTCTCGGTGAGCCCACTCATGGGGCCGACTCGCTGCTCGACGTGCGCAACGACCTCTTCCGGGAGCTCGTCGAGGACCACGGGTTCCGGACGATCGCGATCGAGAGCGACTGTCTGACGGGGCTGGTCGTGGACGACTACGTCGCCGGGGGCCCGGGGACGCTCGACGACGTGATGGAGCGGGGGTTCAGTCACGGGTTCGGCGCGTCCGCCGCCAACCGCGAGCTGGTCCGCTGGATGCGCGCCCGCAACGAAGGACGCCCGGCGGACCAGCGGCTCCGGTTCGCCGGCTTCGACGGGCCGCTGGAGATCACCGGCGCCGCGAGCCCCCGGCAGGCCCTCACCTCCCTGCACCGCTTCCTCGCGGACCAGGTGGCGGCGGACCTGCTGCCCTGCACCGCCGACACCCTCGACCGGCTGCTCGGCGCGGACGACCGGTGGCCCGAACCCGCCGCGATGATGGACCCCGCCCGGTCCGTGGGACGGTCGGCCGACGCGAAGGAGCTCCAACTGCTCGCCGTCGACCTGGCGGCGCTGCTCGACGCGCGGACACCGGAACTCCTCGCGGCGACCTCGCGGGCCGACGTGGAGCGGGCCCGGCTGTACGCGCGCACCGCCGTCGGTCTGCTCACCTACCACCACTGGATGGCCGACACCTCGCCAGGACGGATGGAGCGGCTGCTGGGCCAGCGCGCCTCGATGATGGCCGCGAACCTGCTCGCGGTCGCCGAGCAAGGCCCGGCCCTGGCGTACGCCCACAACGGACACCTGCAACGGGAACGCAGCTCGATGCGCATGGGCGACCTGCCGCTCCGGTGGTGGAGCGCCGGCGCGCTGGTGAGCGACCGGCTCGGGGACGACTACGCCTTCCTGGCCACGCTGCTCGGCACGCTCCGGCACCATGGGGTGGACGCCCCGCCGCCGGACAGTGTCGAGGGGCTCCTGTACGCGCTGCCGGAGGACCGCTGCCTGGTCGACCCCACCCGGTTCGCCACCGCCGTCGGCGGGACACCGGTCGCGCAGCGCGTGTCCCCGTGGTTCGGGTACGCCCCGTACGACCCGGCCCATCTCGCGGCGACGGACGGGATCGTGTTCGTCAAGGACGTCCCGCGGGACTGAGCCGCACCGGCTGGACGGCGCCTACCGCATCCGTCGTATCCCTCTGGTCCGCGATCCCAGGGTTTTCACCGTGGCCCGATCAGCGGCGCGGGTCCATCGTGGAGGGCACGGAAGTTCACGGGCTTCCGGCACGGGGGAACAACGGGGGAACGGGGGACGGGGGTGTCCGCAGCGGGCACCCCCGCTGACATGCGGTCGACGGGGTCGGCCGGGTCAGGGGTCCCCGGACTGGCTGAGCAGACGCACGAGTTGGGCCCTGCGGTGCACCCCTTCGAGCTTCCGGTAGATGTTGCCGAGGTGGAACTCGACCGTCTTGACGCTGAGGAAGAGCTGCTCGGCCGCCTCGTGGTTGGTGACGCCACGGCCCACGGCGAGGGCGACGCGCAGTTCCTGCGGGGTGAGGCCGTCCAGCGGGGTGGGTCCGGTCCGCACCCGGTCGCCGCCCGCCGCGTGGAGTTCGGCGGCGGCGCGGGCCGCCCAGCCGCTCGCGCCGAGCCGTTCGAAGGTGTTCAGGCCGCGTTGCAGCCAGCGCCGGGCCTCGCTGCGCCGGCCCTGGCGGCGCAGCAGCTCACCGCGGGCGAACTCGGTGCGGCCGCGCTCGAACGGGGCCTGCACGCGGGCGAGCCGGGCCAGGGCGCGGTCCATGTGCCGGTCGGCGTCGGCCGGTTCGAGCATGCCGCGGACCCGGGCGGCCGCCGCGGCGGTGATCGGCCGGTCGCCGCGGCCCGCCTCGTGGTCCAGGACGCGGAGCACCTCGTGGGCGTCGGCGGTGCGGTGCAGGTGGACATAGGCGTCGGCGAGGTCGGCGGCCCAGGAGAGGTAGAGGCCGTCGCCGCGGCCGTGGGCGAGGGAGAACTCGCGTACCTCTTCCAGGTGTTGCACCGCCTCCTCGAACCGGCCGAGGCCGAGTTCCAGCAGGCCGAGGGCGCCGCGGGCGCGGGCCGCGTCCATGGGGAGTTCGGAGGCGGCGGCCAGCGCCCGGGCCTGGGCCTCGTGGCGGCGGCAGTCCGCCTCCCGGTCGAGGGCGGCCTCCGTCCTGGCCTGGGCGGCGAGCGCGCGGCAGACCTCGATGACGCGTCCGGTGTCCTCACCGAGCCGCGCGGACTCGTCGGCGTGGGCGAGCGAGGCGTTCCACCGGCCGCGCCAGAACTCGATGACGGAGTACGTGCCGAGGAGGTGGGCGAGGAGGCCGACGGTGCTGGAGGCGCGGGCCGCGTGCACGGCGCGGTCGAGCAGGGCGTGACCCGCGTCGAGTTCCTCGGCGGCCAGGTAGCACAGGCCGCCGACGCCGGAGACCGGATAGGGGAACGCGAGGTCCGGTGCGGCGAGGGGCTTCTCCAGTTCGTGCAGCAGGGCGCGGCCCTCCTCCGCGTCGCCGCCGAGCAGTTCGACGAGCGCGTGCAGCAGGCGGACCGGCAGGGCGGCGGACGGGTCGCCGAAGGCCTCGGCGATCTGCATCGACTCGGCGGAGGTGGCCTTGGCGGCGGTGAGGTCGCCGATGGCGAGTTCGGTGAGGGTGATGCCGCCGAGCATCACGGCGGCGAGGGCCGGGTCGACGCGGCGGGCCTCGTCGACGGCGGCGCGCAGCTGCTCCCTGGCGCGGGCCGGGCGGCCGCGGTTGATGTCGACGTAGCAGCGGAGTTGGCGCACGTCGAGCCGGGTGCGCTCGTGTTCGGCGTGGCCGAGCGCCCGGTCGAGGAGGTCGGCGGCCTCGTCGAGGGACCCGGCGGCCTGGGCGGCGCGGGCCGCGGACAGCAGGCGGCGCGCGCGGTGCTCGTCGTCGGGGGTGAAGCGGGCGGCGTGCGCGTACAGGCGGGCCGCGAGGGGGAAGGTGAGGCTGCCGGGGCCGCCGGACGCGGCGCGTTCCAGGCCGGCCGCGACCTGCTCGTCGGGGTCGGCGCCCGATTCGGCGAGGTGCCAGGCGTACCGCTCCAGCGCCGTGGGTGCCTTGGCGTCCTGGAGGGCGTGGGCGACGGTGCGGTGGGCCCGCCAGCGGCGCACGGCGGTCGCGCCGTGGTAGACGCCGGAGCGGACCAGCGGGTGCCGGAAGACGTACGCGCCCTCCTCGACGGTCATCAGGCCGGCCCGCTCGGCCGGTTCCAGGGACGCGTAGGTCAGCCCGTGGGCGCGCAGCACCCGTTCGGTGCCGGCGAGGGGGCGCGGGCCGAGGACGGCGAGCAGCAGCATCGCCTCCCTGGCCTCCGCCGGCAGCCGGTCGACGGCGCTGCGGAAGGTGCGGGCGAGGATCTCGCCGATGGGCAGCGGGGCGCCGGTGTCGGGCCGGTGGCCGCCGCGGACGAGCAGGGCGGGCAGTTCGACGAGGGCGAGGGGGTTGCCGCGGGCCTCGGCGAGCAGCCAGTTGACGTCGTGCGGGGTGAGCGGTTCGTCGGCGACGAGGCGGCGCGCGGAGTCGGTGTCGATCCCGCGCAGGGTGAGGGTGTCGACGGGAGCGAGGCGGGACGCGGCCTCGTCGGTGTCCCGGGTGGCGAACAGGGCGACGACGCCTTCGCGGCCGAGGCGGCGGGTGGCGAAGGCGAGGGCGTCGAGGGAGTAGGGGTCGAGCCACTGGGCGTCGTCGACCACGACGAGCACCGGGCCCGCCTCGCTGACCGCGCCGAGCAGGCTGAGCGTGCCGGCGGCGACGGCGAACCGGTCCTGGGCGACGGCCGGGCCGAGGGCGAGCGCCCCGGTGAGCGCGGCGGCCTGCCGGTCGGGGATCCGGTCGAGGTGGTCGGTGACGGGGCGGAAGAGGTCGGCGAGCCCTACGTAGGGCAGTCCGGTCTCGCTCTCGATGCCGTGGGTGCGCAGCTGCGTCAGATCGTCGGCGATGGACGTGGCGTACGCGAGCAGACTCGTCTTGCCGATGCCCGCCTCACCGCGGACGACCAGGGCGGTGCTGCGCCCTCTGCGCGCGTCGTCGACGAGGTCCGCCAACCGAGCGCATTCCGCTGTACGTCCCAGCAGCATGCGTCCAGAGTAATGGGGCCCAACGGCCCGTGGCAGGGGCCAACTGCGCCCTGCACCGGGCCGGTTGGACTCTGCCACGAGCTTCTCCCGGCGGCTTCCGGGCAGTCCCCGGAACCATCACCCCGCCCTCAGGCCGCCTCCGCGACTGGCTCCTCGTCGCCCGCCGCGAACTGGGTGCGGTACAGCTCCGCGTACCGGCCGCCGGCGTCGACGAGTTCGTCGTGCGTGCCGCGCTCCACGATGCGGCCGTCCTCGACCACGAGGATCTGGTCGGCGGAGCGGACGGTGGACAGGCGGTGGGCGATGACGACGGCGGTGCGGCCTTCGAGGGCCTCCGCGAGGGCTTCCTGGACGGCAGCCTCCGAGGTGTTGTCGAGGTGGGCGGTGGCCTCGTCGAGGATCACGACGCGCTGGCGGGCCAGGAGCAGGCGGGCGATGGTCATCCGCTGGCGTTCGCCGCCGGAGAGCCGGTAGCCGCGCTCGCCGACGACCGTGTCGAGCCCGTCGGGCAGCGCCCGCACCAGGGCGTCGAGGCGGGCCCTGCGCAGGACGTCCCAGAGCTCGTCCTCCGTGGCGTCGGGCCGGGCTAGCAGCAGGTTGGCGCGGACGGTGTCGTGGAAGAGGTGGCCGTCCTGGGTGACCATGCCGAGCGTGGCCCGCATCGATCCCGCGCGCACGTCGCGGACGTCGACGCCGCCGATGCGGACGGTCCCGGAGTCGGTGTCGTACAGGCGCGGCAGCAGTTGCGCGATGGTCGACTTGCCGGCGCCCGACGAGCCGACGAGGGCGACGGTCTGGCCGGGTTCGGCGCGGAAGGAGAGGCCGTGCAGGACCTCGGCGCCGCCGCGGGTGTCGAGCGTGGCGACCTCCTCCAGGGAGGCGAGGGAGACCTTGTCGGCGGCGGGGTAGCCGAAGCGCACGTCGTCGAACTCGACGGCGACGGGCCCCTCGGGGACGTCGCGGGCGTCGGCCTTCTCCTCGATGAGCGGCTTGAGGTCGAGCACCTCGAAGACCCGCTCGAAGCTGACGAGGGCGCTCATGACCTCGACGCGCGCGCCGGCCAGCGAGGTCAGCGGTGCGTAGAGGCGGGTGAGGAGCAGGGCGAGGGAGACGACGGCGCCCGCGTCCAGGGTGCCTTCGAGCGCGAACCAGCCGCCGAGCCCGTAGACGAGCGCCAGGGCCAGGGCGGAGACCAGGGTGAGCGCCGTGATGAACGCCGACTGCGACATCGCCGTCCGTACGCCGATGTCGCGCACCCGCCGGGCCCGCTCCGCGAACTCGGCCGACTCGTCCTCGGGCCGGCCGAAGAGCTTGATGAGGGTGGCGCCGGGTGCGGAGAACCGCTCGGTCATCCGCGTCCCCATGGCCGCGTTGTGGGCGGCGGCCTCCCGCTGGAGGCGGGCCATGCGGGTGCCCATGCGGCGGGCGGGGAGGACGAAGACGGGCAGCAGGGCGAGGGCGAGGAGGGTGATCTGCCAGGACAGGGTGAGCATGACGGCCAGGGTCAGCAGCAGCGTCACCACGTTCCCGACGACGCCCGACAGGGTGTTGCTGAAGGCGCGCTGGGCGCCGATGACGTCGTTGTTGAGACGGCTGACCAGCGCGCCGGTCCTGGTACGGGTGAAGAAGGCGACGGGCATCCGCTGCACGTGGTCGAAGACGGCCGTGCGCAGGTCGAGGATCAGTCCCTCGCCGAGGTTCGCGGAGAGCCACCGGGCGAGCAGTCCGATGCCCGCCTCGGCGAGCGCGATCAGGGCGATGAGGAGCGCGAGCCGGACGACGACGCCCTGGTCGTCGCCGCCCACGATGGCGTTGACGACGTCGCCCGCGAGGACCGGGGTGGCCACGGCGAGCAGTGCGGTGACGATGCTCAGGAACACGAACTGGGCGATGCGCCGCTTGTGCGGCCGGGCGAAGGCGGCGATGCGGCGCAGTGTGGCGCGGGCGAAGGGGCGGTTCTTGCGACCGCCGTTCTGGGCGTTCATGACGCTGTACATCTGCGTCCAGGCTGTGGTCTCCATGCTCATGTCCACGACGGTAGAACCTCAAGCTTTGTCGAGGTCAAGTCTTCAGCTCAGGGGGGAACCTTCGGCCCGCCGCAACCCGCCGTTGGCCGGGACCGGGAAACCTCCCCCGATGTGACCTCCCTCCCCACCTCCTTCCCCCTCCGCCTCCCCTCCGGCCGCTCGGTGCGGGGTGTCCTGTGCCTGCTGCCCCTCGCCCTCGTGGCGGTGGCCGCCAGCCGCCACTGGCCCGTCCTCGCGGACGGCTTCGGCCAGTTGGGCTCCGCGCGGCCCGCGTGGGTGCTCGCCGCGGTGGCGACGACCTGTCTGACCTGGGTGGCCGCGGCCTGTTCGCGGCAGGGCGCGGTGGTACAGCCACTGCCCCGGCTCCGGCTGCTCGCCGCCCAGTTCGCGGCGGGCGCGGCGAACCACCTGCTGCCCACCGGACTCGGCGCGGGCGCCGTGAACCTGCGGTTCCTGTCCGTGTGCGGAGTGCCGCTCGCCCGCTCGTCGGCGGCGCTCGCGCTGTATCTGCTGGCGGAGGCGGCCGGCCGGGTGGGGCTGCTGGTGGTGCTGTTCGCCGCGTTCCCCCGAGCGCTGCGGCTCGGCACCCTGCTGCCGGACATGGCCGTCGGGCCGCTGACGGCCGGCGCGGTCCTGGCCGTCGGATGCGCCGTGGCGGTGCTGCTGTGCGTACGGCGGCTGCGCACGGCCGTGTTCGACTTCGTCCGCACGGCGTGCGGCGAGGCCCGTTCGGTGCACGCCCGGCCGGCCAGGGCGGCGGCCCTGTGGGGCGGTTCGGTCGCGTTCCCCGCGCTGCAGGCGGCGGGTCTGGTGGCGGTCGGGCGGGCGTTCGCGCTGCCGGTGCCGATGGCGCACATGGCCGTCGCCTATCTGGCCGCCACGGTGGCGGTCGCGCTGGTCCCGGTGCCCGGTGGGATCGGCTCGGTGGAGGCGGCGCTCGTGGTGGCGCTGGTGGCGGCGGGCGGCCCGCTGACCACGGTGACCGCGGTCGTCGTGACGTACCGGATCATCACGGTGTGGGGGCCGCTGCTGCCCGGCGCGGTGACGCTCGGGGCGCTGGTGCGCATGAAGGTGATCTGACGCGACGCCCCGCCGCATTCCTTGATCCGCGGGTGAGCGGAACGTAGCTTCGCCGCACTTCTTGCGCCCACCGCACGCGTCGTGGGTCTGCGACCACCGGGAGGCGAAGACATGCCGGAGCTACGCGGACGTCCTGAGCTGCGCAGACGAACCGTGCTGTCCGCGCTCGGCGTCACCGCCGCCGCGGGAGCCGTCGTGACAGGGCCGTCCACCGGGACGGCAGGTGCGGCGGACACGACGGCCGCTTCGGACACGACGGCCGCTTCGGACACGACGGACACGACGGACGCGACGGGCGGGCGCGAACGGCCCTACGGGAGCAGGGTCCGCGACCTCCTCGACCGGATGACGCCCGACGAGAAACTGGGGCAGTTGCAGCAGTTGCCCTGGGCGTACGACCTCAATCCCGGATCGGGTTCGACCAAGGAGGTCGAGGACGCGGCCCGGTCGGGCCGGCTCGGTTCGGTGCTGAGCGTCTTCGGGGCGAGGACCACGAACGCGCTGCAGCGCATCGCCGTCGAGGAGTCCCGGCTCGGGATCCCGCTCCTTTTCGGCCTCGACGTCATCCACGGCTTCTGGACCACGTTCCCGATCCCGCTCGCCCAGGCCGCGAGCTTCGACCCCGAGGTGGCCCGCACCGACGCCCGGGTGTCGGCGAAGGAAGCACGCTCGAACGGGGTGCACTGGACGTTCTCCCCGATGATGGACGTCACGCACGAGCCGCGCTGGGGCCGGATCGCCGAGAGCAGCGGCGAGGACCCGTACCTCACCGCGCGGTTCGCGGCGGCCAAAATCGAGGGGTACCAGGGCTCGGGGTACGGCGCGAAGGAGACCGTCGCGGCGTGCGCCAAGCACTTCGTCGCGTACGGCGGCGCCGAGGGCGGCCGGGACTACAACACCGTGGACGTGTCGGAGTCGCGGCTGCGCAACCTCCATCTCCCGCCGTTCAAGGCGGCGTCGGAGGCCCGCGTGGCCACGGTGATGGCCTCCTTCAACACGATCAGCGGCGTCCCCGCGCACGGCAACGCGCACACCCTCACCGAGATCCTCCGCGACGAGTGGGGCTTCGGCGGGACGGTCGTCAGCGACTGGTCGGGCGTCCAGGAGCTGATCGCGCACGGCTTCGCCGAGGACGGGGCCGACGCGGCGCGGCTCGCCCTGAACGCGGGCGTCGACATGGAGATGACCAGCACGCACCTGCGCACGAACGGCAGGGCGCTGCTGCGCGCCGGGAAGATCACGCAGCGCCGCGTGGACGACGCCGTGGCACGGGTGCTGGGCCTCAAGTTCGAGCTGGGGCTCTTCGACGACCCGTACGTCGAGGAGGACGCCGCGGTCCCGAAGCCGTCGGCCGGGGCGCGCGCGGCGGCGCGGACGGCGGCCGCCCGCTCGATGGTGCTGCTCAAGAACGACGGGGACGTGCTGCCCCTCGCGACGTCCGTCCGCTCCCTGGCTCTGGTGGGCCCGTTCGCGGACTCGGCGGACCTGCTGGGCACGTGGGTGCTGCCCGCGGCGGCGGAGCGGTTCCCGGCGGTGACGGTCCTCGACGCGGTGCGGCGGGCCGCGCCGGACACGAAGGTCACGCACGTGCGGGGCGTGGATCCGGTGGGCGAAGAGGCGGATGACGCCGGCGGCATCGACGCGGCGGTCGCGGCGGCGAAGGCCGCGGACGTCACCGTCGTGGTCGTCGGGGAGCCCGCCGCGCTGAGCGGAGAGGCGGCCGCGCGCAGCGACCTCTCGCTGCCCGGCGCGCAGGAGGAGCTCGTCGCGGCGATCGCCGCGACCGGCAGGCCGTTCGTGGTGGTGCTGGTCAACGGCCGGCCGCTGACGACCGGCGACTGGATCGACGCGGCGCCCGCGGTCCTGGAGGCGTGGCACCCCGGCATCGAGGCGGGGCACGCGATCGCGGACGTGCTCTTCGGCGCGTTGAACCCGGGCGGCAGACTGCCGGTCTCCTTCCCCCGCACGGTCGGCCAGCTCCCGGTCCATTACAACCACGAGTCGACGGGCCGCCCCTACGCCGCGGACAACAAGTTCACGTCGAAGTACCTGGACCTGCCGCCCACCCCGCAGTTCCCCTTCGGGTTCGGCCTGAGCTACACGACGTTCGCACTCGGTGCGCCACGGCTGGGCCGGGGCGACGTCTCCGCGGCGGCGCTGCGCGCGGGCGACACCGTGGAGGTCGCGGTGGACGTCCGCAACACCGGCGCGCGGCCGGGTGACGAGGTGGTGCAGCTGTACGTCCACGACGTGGCGGCGAGCATCACCCAACCGGTGCGCAGGCTGCGGGGATTCAAGCGGGTGACGCTCGCCGCGGGCGCCGCCACGACGGTCCGCTTCCGGCTCGGCGCGGACGATCTGGGGTTCTGGACGAACGACCCGCGCGGGCGGTTCCTCGTCGAGGAGGGCACGTTCGACCTGTATGTGGGCACCAGCTCGACGGCGGAGGCGAGACTGTCCCTCAAGGTCACGTGATTCGCTCCCCTGGAGGCTCCGTCATGTCGTCGGTCATGTCGTCGGTCCGCGTCGAACGAGTAGGCCCTGTCACCACGGTGATCCTGTCCCGCCCGGAGGCCCGCAACGCGGTCGACGGCCGGACGGCCGGCCTGCTGGCGGACGCCTTCCGGGCGTTCGAGGCGGACGAGGCGGCGCGGGTCGCGGTGCTCTGGGGCGAGGGCGGCACGTTCTGCGCGGGCGCGGACCTCAAGGCCGTCGGGACGGAAGCCGGCAACCGGGTCGCGGAGGACGGGGACGGCCCGATGGGTCCGACCCGGCTGCGCCTGTCGAAGCCGGTGATCGCGGCGGTGAGCGGGCACGCCGTGGCGGGCGGCCTCGAACTGGCCCTCTGGTGCGATCTGCGGGTCGCCGAGGAGGACGCCGTGTTCGGGGTGTTCTGCCGCCGCTGGGGCGTTCCCCTGATCGACGGCGGTACGGTGCGGCTGCCGCGGCTCATCGGGGAGAGCCGTGCCATGGACCTCGTCCTCACCGGCCGCCCGGTCCCGGCACCGGAGGCCCACGCGATGGGGTTGGCGAACCGTCTCGTGCCTCCAGGCCGGGCCCGCGCGGAGGCGGAGGCACTCGCCGCGCAGCTGGCCGCGTTCCCGCAGGCGTGTCTGCGCAGCGACCGGGCGTCGGTGCGGGAGCAGGGCGGGCTGGCCGAGGAGACGGCCATGCGGGGTGAACTCCGTTACGGCATGGGGGTGTTGGCGGAGGGCCTGGACGGGGCGGGACGGTTCGTGGCCGGGGAGGGCCGGCACGGCGGCTTCGGCGGCGGCGCATGACCTCTGAGGTAATCGCCCGCGGCGGCGCGGCTCCCTAGGTTCGAAGCGGCGCCCCCGGGCGGGGGCGTGACCAGCCGGAGAGGAGACTGCCGTGTCCGCCTATGGCTTCGCCCATCTGCGCAGTCGGCGCGATCACCCCGACGTCCTGGAGTATCTGGAGCGCATCCAGGCGACCCTCGACCCGTTCCACGGGCGCTTCGTCATCCACGGGCCGCCGGCCGAGGTCCTGGAGGGCGACTGGCCCGGCAGCATGGTGCTGATCGAGTTCCCCGGAACCGCCGAGGCCCGCGCCTGGTACGCGTCCCCCGCGTACCAGGGGATCCTGCGGCTCAGGACCGACCACATCGACGGGGACGTGCTGCTGATCGAGGGGGTCGGTCCGGACTACGACCCGAGGGAACGCGCCGCGAAACTGCGCGCGGACGGCCGGGCCCGGGGCGCGTCCGGCGCTTGACGCGCCCACTCGGACCGCTCTGCCCGCCCAACTCGCTCAGCCCGCCCAACTCGCTCAGCCGGCCCACTCGCTCGGCCCGCTCAGCCCGCCCAGCCCGCTCAGCCCGCTCAGCCCGCTCCCAGGTCGCGGAGCACCACCGCGCCCACCCGGCGTCCTTCCGCCGCGGCCATGCGGGCCGTCCAGGTCACGTGGGCCAGGTTGCCGATCGCGTAGACGCCGGACCGGGAGGTGCGGGCGGCCCCGTCGGTCGCGGGGGCCCGGGTGGCGGGGTCGAGGAGGAGGGCGCCTCGGCGGGCCAGGTCGTGGTCAGGGGCGAGGTCGCCGGTGAGGACGACGGTGTCGCAGGGCAGCACCGCGGTGCGGCCGTCGGCGCGGCGCACGCGCAGGCCGGTCGCGCGGGGGCTGCCGAGGATCTCGGCGGGGGTGGTGCGGGTGAGGACCGGGATGCCGAGGCGCAGCCGGGCGTCGAGGTCGCGCGGTGCGGCGGGCCGGTCCGTGACGAGCGCCGCGACGGCGACCCCGGCGCGGCGCAGTGTGCCCACCGCGGCGTGCCCGATCCGGCCGGTTCCGACGACGACCGCGCGGGCCCCCACGTACTGGCCGAAGAGGTGGACGGACTGCTGCAGTTCGCCCGTGGTGAGGATGCCGGCGGGGCGGGTGCCGGGGATGAGGCGGGCGGCCCGGGAGCGTTCCCTGGCGCCCGTCGCGAGCAGGACGGCGCGGGCGGCGATCCGCTCGTGGCCGTGGGCGCCGACCGTGTCGAGCGCCGGTGTCGTGGTGTCGGCCCAGCCGAGCGCGGTGACACCGGTGCGGACGGCGGCTCCCGCGTTCTCGGCGGCCCGGACGGCGCGGCTCGCGTAGCCGGGGCCGTTCAGCGGGTGCCACGGCGTTCCGAAGCCGCCGTGCCGGCAGTGCCGGGGGACGCCGCCGGCCTGCTGGTCGCGTTCGAGGACCTCGACGTCCAGGCCCGCCGCCGCGAGCCGGGTGGCCGCGGCGAGGCCGGCCGGCCCCGAGCCGACGACCAGGACGTCCACGTGGCGTACGGCCGGGGTCATGTGCGCCCCCCGTTGCCCCGCCCGAACAGTTCCCGTACCGCCGCCCCGCAGGAGAACCCCTGGCACCGGCCGGCCCGCGCCCGGGTGCGGCGGCGCAGTCCCTCCAGTGACGCGGGCGGGATCGTGGCGGCGAGGGCGTCCCTGATCTCGCCGCGCGTGACGCGCTCGCAGTGGCAGACGATGGTGCCGAACTCCGGGTCCCGCGCGATGAGTTCGGGATCCTGGTAGGGGCGCGGGAACGCCTCGCCGAGGTTCGGCAGGGTGACCGGCGGCAGGTCGCGGGCCCGGCCGAGGTCGGTGCAGCCACTGTCGGCGAGCAGGTCGGCGACGTGCGCGGCGATGCCCATGCAGGCGGTGAGGCCGGTCGAGCGGATGCCGCCGACGGTCACGTAGTGCTGGTCGGGGCGGGCGTCGATGCGGTAGTCGTCCTGGTCGGTGGCGGTGCGCAGTCCCGCGTAGACGGCGGTGACCTCCTCCTCGACGAGCGGGGGCAGGATGCGGCGACCCGCCGCGCGCAGCCGGTCGAGCGCGTCGGCCGTGGTGTGCGTGGCCCGTTTGTCGTCGAGGTCCTCGGCCGTGGGGCCGAGCAGGACGTTGCCGTAGACGGTCGGCGCGACGAGCACGCCCTTGCCGAGCGCGGTCGGGACGGGCAGCAGGATGTGCCGGACGAGGTCGCGGGCGAACTTGTCGTAGACGATGAGCTGGCCGCGGCGCGGGGTGACGGTGAGCGTGTCGTGGCCGAGCAGCCGGTCGATGGCGTCGGCGTGCAGACCCGCCGCGTTGACGAGCCAGCGCGTGTCGACGGTGCCGCGTCCCGCGGTGTCGACGTGGTGGCTGCGCCCGTCCCATGTCACCGCCGTCACACGGGAGTTGAGGTGCAGGTCGACTCCGGCGCGGACCGCCTGGGTGGCGTGGGCGAGGGTCGTGGTCCAGGGGCAGATGATGCTCTCGCCGGGGACGTCGAGCGCGCCGTGCGCGCCGGGGCCCAAGTGCGGTTCGGTGGCGACGAGTTCGTCGGGTTCGATGATGCGGGTGGCGCGGTGGCCGTTGCGTTCGGCCTTGGCGGCGAGGCCGGGCAGCGCGGCCCGCTGCGCGGCGTCCCAGGCGACGAGGAGCGCGCCGACGGGCTCCACGGGGATGCCGGACTCGGCCGCGTACTGGGAGAGTTGACGGCCTCCCTCGCGGACGAGCCGTGCTTCGAGGGAGCCGGGCACGGCGTCGAAGCCGGTGTGCAGGATGGCCGTGTTGGCCTTGGAGGTGCCTTCGCCGACGTCGTCCGCCGCGTCGAGCAGGGCGATCCGGGCGCCGGGCGCCCGTCGCACCAGCTCCCGGGCGAGCGCGCAGCCGACCACTCCGGCGCCGACGACCGTGAGGTCGTACGCGATGGTGGGCAGCGGCCCGGTGCGGCTGACCGTCACGAGACGCGGTCCACGGCCGCACGGAACCGGGCGAGCCGCTCCTGCGCCTGCGCCGCGTCGATCCGCGGCTCGTGAACGCGGGCCGGCCGCCCGCCGGCCACGACGTCCTTCAGCGACAGCGAGGGATCGAGGCCGAGGCGGGCCGCGGCCGCCGCGCCGAGGGCCGTGGTGTCGGGCAACGCCGATACCTCGACGGGGAGTTGGAGCAGATCGGCCTGCGTCTGCATGAGCAGCTCCGAACGGGTCAGGCCGCCGTCGACCCGCAGCGAGGCCAGTGGCGCGCCCAGGTCGTCGGCGGCGGCGTCGGCGAGCGCCACGACCTGCGCGGCGATGCCGTCGCACAGTGCCCGCACCAGGTGGCCGGGGCCGCTGTCCAGGCCGAGTCCGGTGAGCGTGCCGCGGGCGTCGCCGCGCCACCAGGGGGCGGCGAGCCCGGACAGCGCGGGCACGAACGTGACGCCGCCGCTGTCCGGCACGGACCGGCCGACGGTGTCGAGTGCGTCGGGTCCGCTGAGTACACCGAGGTCGGTGAGCCAGCGGACGGCGGACGCCGCCGCGTAGACCTGGCCGTCGAGGCAGTAGTCGGTGCCCCGGCCGGCGAGCCGCCAGGCCACGCAGGAGACGAGCCCCGAGGAGCCGCGGCGCGGCCGGTCCCCGGTGTGCGCGAGCAGGAACGCCCCCGTGCCGTACGTGCACTTGGCGGCGCCCGGCTCCGTGACGCCGTGGGCGAGCAGGGACGCCTGCTGGTCGACGAGCAGCCCCGTGAGCGGAACCGGCGCGCCGCCGAACGCCGCGATCTCCCCGAACTCCCCCGCGACGTCGACCACTTGGGGCAGGTTCTCGTCGCCGAGGCCGTAGATCTCCAGGGCGCGGGGCGACCAGTCGACGGTGTCGAGGTCGAGGAGCTGGGTGCGGCTCGCGGTGGCGGCGTCGGTGACGAAGGCGCCGGTCAGCCGGTGCGCGAGCCAGGCGTCGCTGGTGGTGACGACGCCGTCGCGGGTGAGGTGGCGGCGGATCCACGCCATCTTCGGCGCGGCGAAGTACGGGTCGAGCGGGAGCCCCGTGAGGGCCAGCAACTCGTCGGCGTGCGGCGCGAGTTCGGCGCAGATGCCGTCGGCCCGCCGGTCCTGCCAGACGATCGCGTCGGTCAGGGGCGCGCCGGTGGCCGGATCCCAGGCGAGGACCGTCTCGCCCTGGTTGGCGAGGCCCGCGGCGACGACCGGCTCCGCCGCCTCGGCGAGCGCGCGGCCACCGGCGTCGAGCACGGAGCCGAGCAGCTCGGCCGGGTCCACCTCGACCCGGCCGCCGGGCAGATGGCGGGTCCGTACGGGCGCGGTCGCCGCGCCGATGACTCCGCGCTCCGGGCAGACGACGAGCGCCTTGGTCGCGGAGGTGCCCTGGTCCACGGCGAGCACGGGCCCGCTCACGATGCCGCCACCTCTCCCCCGTCCGCCTTCTTGATCGCCGTCGGCCAGCCTGCGGCACCCGGCCGACGCCCGTCAAGCACGCCAACTGGCCTGCGCCCCCTGGCCGTTCCGGCCCACGACATGAATCATGGGCGGCCGCAACCCCCGACCCCCACCGGAGGCAAGCCCGTGTCCCACGCACCCGCCGACGAGGAGCAGCGCCTGCGCGCCCTCGGCTACCGGCCCGTCCTGGCCCGCCGGATGAACGGCTTCGGCAACTTCGCCATCAGCTTCTCCGTCATCTCGGTGCTGTCCGGATGCATGACCCTGTACGGCTTCGGCCTGGGCACCGGCGGGCCCGCGGTGATGCTGTGGGGCTGGGCGGGCGTCGGCCTGTTCGTGCTCTTCGTGGGGATGGCGCTCGCCGAGGTGACCAGCGCGTACCCCACCTCGGGGGCGCTGTACTACATGGCGGACCGGCTCGGCGGGCGCCGCTGGGGCTGGTACACGGGCTGGCTGAACCTGCTCGGGCTGCTCGGTGCGATCGCCGGGATCGACTACGGGGCGGCCCTGTTCACGGGCGCGTTCCTGAACCTGCAATGGGGTTTCGTGCCGACGCCCGGCCGCACCATGCTGATCTTCCTGGTGATCCTGCTCCTGCACGCGACGCTCAACCTGTTCGGGGTCCGGCTCGTCAGCGTCCTCAACTCCATCAGCGTGTGGTGGCACCTGGCGGGCGTGGCGGCGATCGTCGGCGCCCTCGCGCTCGTCCCCGACCACCACCAGTCGCCGTCGTTCGTGTTCACGCACTTCGTCAACGACACCGGCTGGGACAGCCCGTTGTACGTCGCCGCGATCGGACTGCTGCTCGCCCAGTACACGTTCAGCGGCTACGACGCCTCCGCCCATCTGTCCGAGGAGACGTCCGGCGCGTCCGTGGCGGCGGCGCGCGGCATCGTGCGGGCGATCTGGGTGTCGTGGATCGCCGGGTTCGCGCTGCTCGCCGGGCTGACGTTCGCCATCCAGGACTACGCGGGGACCCGGGACAGTGCGACGGGGGTGCCGCCCGCGCAGATCCTGCTCGACGCGCTCGGCACGGGCGGGGCGACGGCGCTGCTCCTCGTGGTGATCGTGGCCCAGCTCTTCTGCGGCAACGCGGAGGTCGCCGCGGCGAGCCGCATGGTGTTCGCGTTCAGCCGGGACGGGGCGCTGCCCGGCTCGCGGCTGTGGCGCAAGGTGAGCGACCGCACCCGGACCCCCGTCGCGGCGGTCTGGCTGTCGGTGGCGGCGGCCGGGGTGCTCGCCCTGCCGTCGCTGTGGTCGGCGACGGCGTACGGCGCGGTGACCGCGATCAACGTCATCGGGATCACGCCCGCGTACGCGATCCCGGTCCTGCTGCGGCTGCGCGCGGGCGACCGGTTCGAGCGCGGCCCCTGGCACCTGGGCCGCTGGAGCCGCCCGGTCGGCTGGGTGGCCGTCGGATGGGTGGCCTGCGTGACGGTCCTGTTCTGTCTGCCACAGGCGTCACCGGTCACCGCCGACTCGATGAACTACGCGGTCGTCGCGCTCGCCGCCGTCCTGCTCCTCGCGACCGTGTGGTGGTACGCGGCGAAGGACCGCTACGCCACGCCCCGACTGCCGCACCCGTCAGCCGAGTTCGAGCGTCGTGACACCGAAGACGCGGCTCTCGGCGAATGACCGGACGGGCCCGGTGTACATCCGGGCCGTCTCGAACCCGGGCGTCAGGCCCCGCGCCTCGGCGAGGGCGACGGCGTCCGGGTTCGACAGCGGGACGTCGATGCAGACCGGCCCGTCCGCCGGCACGAGCGCGTCGAACAGGGCCCGCGCGTCGTCCGCCGTGTCCGCGAACAGCGGCCCGATCCGGGGCATGTCGCGGCCGGGCCGCAGCACCCCGTACCCGACGAGGCGCCCGTCGACGACCCGGGCGAGCGCCGTGTGGCCCTCCGTGGTCAGCCAGGTCTCCAGGAAGCGGGGCCGGTCGGCCGGGTAGCAGGCGCTGTCGTACGCGTGCAGGGGCGCGAGGTCGCCGCCGACCGGCACGATCCCCGGCGCGGGCACGCGCGCGGCGCCGGCCGGGATCCCGGTGAACCGGGCGGTGCGGTGGGCGAGTTCGAACCCGGACCTGCGGTAGTTGCCCTGCTGGGCGACGACGCCGTCCAACCCGACGGTGCGCCCGCCCGCGTGCTCGAGCCCCGCGGTCCAGGTGGCGAGGCCGTGCCCGCGTCCGCGCAGATCGGGCCGGACGAGGTAGAACCCGAGGAAGGCGTAGCGGTCGTCGTAGGTGACGACGGAGACGGCGGAGACGGGTTCGCCGTCGAGCCGCCCGAGGAAGAAGCCGTCCGGATCCTGCGCGAAGAAGCTCGGGCCGTCGGCGAGCCCGGGGTTCCACCCCTCCTGGGCGGCCCAGCCGCGGACCACCGCCCAGTCGTCGGGGGTGGCCCGGGAGACGTCGAGCCGGTCGGGACGCGCAGGGGTGTCGAGCCGGTCTGGCCGTTCGTGGCTGCCGAGGCGGTCGGGCCGCCCAAGGGCGCCGAGCCGGTCGGGACGCCGGGGGGTGTCGAGCCGGTCGGGACGCTGGGGGACGTCGCTCATGCCTGCTGCTCCTGTTCGGTCCGCTGCCGCCGTGCGGCCTGCGCCGCCATCCTTCCCGATTGCCGCCCCACGCCTCACACCCGTACGGCAGGATGACCGGACGTACGCTCGAACGGACCACGCCGACCAGGGAGTTGCCCATGCCGGAGACGTCCCCCGCCTCGCCCGCCTCGCCCGCCTCGCCCGCCTCGCCCCGCATCGACACCAGCAAGCCGCACCCGGCCCGGGTGTACGACTGGTTCCTCGGCGGCAAGGACAACTACCCGGTGGACGAGGCGCTCGGCCGGCAGATCACGGCGATGGAGCCGACGGCCAAGTACGGGGCCCGGCACAACCGTTGGTTCATGCAGCGCGCGACGCGGATGCTCGCGGCCCGGCTCGGCGTGCGCCAGTTCCTCGACATCGGCACCGGCATACCCACGGAGCCGAACCTGCACCGCGTCGCACAGACCGCGGCGCCCGAGGCGAGCGTCGTCTACGTCGACAACGACCCGATCGTCCTCGCGCACGCGGAGGCGTTGCTGCGCGGCACGCCGGAGGGCGTCACCCGCTACCTCCAGGCGGACGCCCGCGAACCGGCGAAGATCCTGGAACTGGCGGGCGGGATCCTGGACTTCGACCGCCCGGTGGCGGTGTCCCTGATCGCACTGCTGCACTTCATCCCCGACGACCAGGGGGCGTACGACATCGTGCGCACGCTGGTGGACGCGCTGCCGTCCGGCAGCCATCTCGTCCTGTCCCGGTTCGAGCCCTGTCTCCAGGATGAGGGCGACCGGCACACCCTGCATCTTCGTGCCCGCCCCGCACGGCACTACATCGTGAAACCATGCAGCGCATGACCACCGCCGGGGAGACCTGGAAGACCTAGGAGACCGGGAGACCTGGGAGAACGATGGACGATCTCGTGCAGTGGCTCGGCGAACAGCTCGACGAGGACGCGCGCGCGGCGAGCAGCTGGCACACCCTCGACTGCGACATCCACGCCTACCTCCAGGGCGACCTGGACGCCGTGAAGGCGGCCATGTCCATGTTCCATGACGCTCCGGGTGCGGTCTGTGACTGTGGGGTACCGGCCCGGGTGCTGCGCGAGATCGACGCCAAACGACGCATCCTCGCCCGCTACGTCGAGGCCCGCACCGAGCGCCACGGCGTCCGTGAGCGCTACCGCGAGGCCCTCGCGAACGGCAGCGACGAGCACAGGATGCGCCTCCGGCAGGATCTGGACGACGCCACCGAGCGCCTGGCCGACCATCGGGATCCGGTGTCCGATCTGGCCTCCGTGTACGCGGGCCGCCCCGGCTACCGCGAGGAGTGGCCGGCGTGACACTCGCCGTGTTCCTCCCCGGCCTGGGCACGGTGCCGCGCTGGCTGCAGATCACTGCGGGCGTGGTGGTCCTCGGCCTGGCGGTGGCCAGGATCGTGCTCTTCTACCGCCGCCGGAAGTAGCCGGAGGAACAGGGAGGGATCGGCGACCTGGGGCCTGGGACCTGAGGGCTACTTGACCTCACCCACCCAGTGCTTGCCGTCACCGAGGAAGTCGGGCCGCACTTCGAGATCCACCTTGGTCAGCTGCGCACGGGGCACGTCGAACGCGAACTCGGCGGTTCCCGACGACCCGGGCGACACGCTGCCCGCGATGCCCGCGCCGAGGTTCCCGTCGAAGATCTGCTCACAGGTGTCGCCGTCGCTGCCGGACTTCGCGTAGACGGTCATCAGCGCTCCCTGGAACGCTTCGTCCGTGCCGTTGTGCACCTTGATCCGCCACTTCACGCCCTGGTTGCCGGTCTCGTGCCCGATCGAGTACGGGGACGGCGTGAACTTCACCGGCTTCGACACGGTGACCTCCAGGCCACCGTCCCACTTCTTCGTGTCTCCCCAGTCCGTGTCCGTGGACGGCGAGGGCGAGGGCGACGGCGCCGCCACCGTCACGCCGGCACCGGCTCCCAGGAGACAGACAGTCATCACGGCGGCAGCGGAGACCCGCACCGCCGCGGTCACGCGTATGCCGTTCATGGTTCCAGCATCCGCCTGTCCACCGGGGCGGTCGACTCGATCAACTTCCGGACCGAACCGGGCGGCGCCCCCCTCTCTACGCCACCTGGCCTTCGATGTCCGCGGCCCAGTCGGCAAGCGCCCGGAAGTCGGGGTCGAGGAGGCCGAGTCGGGGGCTGACGTGGTGCAACAGGGCGGGTCCGTCGTGGTGCGCGGCGACGTAGGCGCGGTCCCGGTCGGTGACGTCGTCGTCGATCCACGCGAAGGGCCGCCCGGCCGCCCAGTCGACGACGTGCTTCGTCTTCCAGAAGACACCGCCCTGTGGCTCGTCCCGAGCACCGTCGGGCCACGTGATGACAGGCAGGTGCGGCAGCCCCAGGTGCGGGCCGATCCATTCGTTGGCCTCCGCCTGCCAGGTGGTGCACCAGACCAGGTCGAACGGCAGCGCCTGGAGCGCGGGGCCGTGGGCAGGGTTGAGCCAGACCCGCAGCGGCTTCTCCCACGGGTTCTCCCATCCCGCGGGTCGCATGCGGTGCGTCCGGTAGCCGTCGGGGCGCCGGCTCGGCGGGGCCGCATACGGGTTGAGCGGGCCGTCGACGTCGATGAGGAGCAGAGGCCTCACTGCGCTCTCCTGGGCACGCTCAGCCGATGATTCCGGCGGCGGTGGCGGTGCGCAGCCAGTCCGGGAACTCGGCCATGAGCCGGTCGTAGAGGACGCCGTCGGGAATCAGCTTCGGGTCCTTGCCCGCAGGGAAGAAGTTGGCATTGTCGACAAGCCGCTTCTTCGGGACGGCGAGCTCGTCGAGCTTGTGCAGGAACCGGAACTCGTCGTCGCCGTATCCGATGAACTGCCAGAACAGGGGCAGCTTGGCGGCCTTGCACAGGGTCTGTTCGGCGGCGCGGCGGGAATCGGGCGATCCGTCGGTCTGGAAGATCACGTACGCGGGGTGCTTGGCGTCGCTGTCGAGGTAGTGGTCGATGACGGCGTCCATGGCGGCGGCGTAGTTGGTGGTGCCCATGTGGCCGAGGGCGTCGTGGAGTTCGTTGATCCGGCCCGTGTAGTGGTCGAGGCTGATGTCGACGGCGTCGTGGGCGTCGGTGTCGAAGAAGACGGTGGGCACCACGCCGTCGTCGTCCAGGTTCGCGGACAGGGCGAGGGCCTGTTCGGCGAGGTGCTGCATGCTGCCGTCCTTGTAGTAGCCGCGCATGCTCCCGGACCGGTCCAGCACGAGGTAGACGGCGGCCCGCCGCCCATCCAGGCCCTGCTTGCGCAGGGAAACGGCGGCGGTCTTGGTGAGACTGACGAGTCCGGCGGGGACCTTCTCGACGCTGATCGGCATGGGGGTGCTCCTTGGTGCGGGTGGGTGGTTGACGCTTCAGACCCACCAAGGGTTGCCCTCCCGTCCACTCGACCGAGAACAACGGCACGCCACGAGCCGCCGTCCTACGTAGTTCACGGCCGCGCGCCAACCCCCAGATGCGTACCAACTGGCATGGTCAATAGTCGAGTTGATGGCCGACGGGCCTTTTCACGGCGCCCGCGTGGCGAACGTTCACTCAGGTGTCCCGCCGCCGGAGCGCGGGAGGTAGTACTCCGGGACGGGAGTCGGTGGGCCGGCCCGGTCGGATGACTCGAGCGCCCGGTCGAGCAGCGTGACGAACTTGCGGTCCTTGCGGCTCATGGCGCTCGCCGTGGCATGCCATCCAGCACGCCGGGTCCTCCAGAACTCTCGCCCGATCTCGCCTCTCATCAGCGTTTGGGCCCACACGAGGACGCTCGCGTCGGTGGACGCGCCGTTCAGGTAGTCCACCCGCCAACCGCTGATGATCAGGTTGATGTAGGTGTACTGGCGCGCCCGCTCACGCGTGGTCGGGGTCACGGGCGGCTCCCAGCACTCCTGCAGGCTCGGGTCCTGCAGAGCCTGCATCATCAACTCCCGGTGGCCGGCCCTGAACTCGTTGCCGTTGGCGATCCTCATCTGCCGCGCCTGCATGATCAGCGACCAGGCGACCGCAATCAGTGCCGCCCCGGACAGGGGCGCGGACAGCGCGCTGTACGTCTGGCTGATGTCGGCGAGGCGGTCCCACTTCAACCCGCCCGGCGCCCACCGATCGAGGATGAACGGCGTGAGGATCGTCAGGGCCAGCAGTGCGGTGGTGACGGCTGCCCACGGTGTCCAGCGCAGGAGTTTGGATGTCGCCATAGGCCCCCCTCTGTACGACGTGGGCCAGATATGCCCACCATCCGTGAGGAGTAGCCCCTTCCGGCGTCAGCGTGGCCGCCTTGACGCCGACGAGTGGCTGTACGGATTGCCCGCAAAGGGTGGCGGCTCAACAGGCTCAGGGGTCGCACTAGTTGAGGGTCGTAGCGTCACCCGCGTCGGCCCCAGCCCTGTCGGCGGGGCTGGGGCACGGCACCGGGGCGGTCACCGCCTGCGCACTTCTCCGATTTCGATGACCTGCGGCTGCTCGACGGGGAGCTCGTGATGGATGCCCCGCGCATGAGTGCAGTCGAGCAGTCCGGGCTATGCGTAGTTCGCGATCAATGATGGCCGGGGCCTCGGCGTGAGCCGATCTCACGTAACGAACAGCGGGCGTCTTCCACCCGCCGCTGCTCATCATCACCAGGGATCGGCATACGGCAGGGATGCCCGACCGGGCGAGGAACAGTCGTTTCCCGCACGCAGAAGGCCCCGGACGCGGAATGCGGCCGAGGCCCCGTCGTGTCTGGTCAGCCGAGGCTGCCGGCGAGCCCATCGCTCTGCGCTTCCTCCGCAGGCAGTCGGGGGGTCTGGGGAGTCCAGTCCCCCGGTTCATGGCTCACGGCTGAGGCCGAGGGCAGCCGCCTACTCCGGCGGCGTAGGCGTGTCGTGGCTGCGGTACATCGCCTGGACGTCCAGTTCCAGCTTGACCGTGGGGCCGACCACCGCGATGCCCTTGGCCAGCATGGTGCGCCAGTTGAGCGTGTAGTCCTCGCGGTGGAGTTCCGCCGTGGCGAGGGCCGCGCAGCGCAGTTCTTCCGCGTAGCCGCCGTTGACGACGCCGAGGTAGCCCGTGTCCAGGTCGACCGTGCGGCTCACGCCGTGCATGGTGAGGGCGCCCTGGAGGGTCCACTTGCTGCCGCCCCGGTAGAGGAAGCGGTCCGCGGAGAAGTCGATGTAGGGGTAGCGCTCGACGTCGAGGAAGTCCGCCGAACGCAGGTGGTTGTCCCGCGTGTTGTTGCCCGTGGTGATGGAGGCGGCGTCGATCCGGACCTCCACGCGGGAGTCCGCCATGTCGGGGGCGACGTGGATGCCGCCCTCGAAGCGGGTGAACCGGCCGTGCACGTGCGCCATGCCGACGTGCTTGGCGATGAAGCGGATCGCGGTGTGCGGCGGGTCGAAGAGCCAGGTGCCCGGCCGGGGCAGCTCGGGGGCGCGGCCCACATGCAGTTGGACGGAGGTGAGCGGGGCGGTCTCGTCGGGGAGCACGTCGACCGTCTGCTGGTGCGGCTGGAGGCCGTCCGCCGAGATCAGGACGCCGTAGCGGCCGGGCGGCAGGGTCAGGAAGACGAGGCCGTAGGGGTCGGTCGTGGCCTTCGCCGCCGCACGCCCGGTGTCCGTGGCCGTGACGGTCACGTCGGCGCCCGGCATGGGCTGCCCCATCGGGTCGGCGACCTGGCAGTGGAAGGCGCCCGCGCCGTGCGGCAGGGGGTGCGCGAGGCCGGCGCCCCGCGCTGCGGAACCGGCCCGCTTCCGGCGGAACAGGGCGAGGGGCATGGCGGGCCTTTCTGATGCTGCTGACGTCCACGATCACCTTGCCATGTACACCGATTCCGCAAAGAGGGACGGAAGGCCGCATTCCGGTGCGCCGGGGCGCCGCGCTTCACCGAATTCACACCGTCCTGACACCCTCCGGCCTCAAAGAGAAAATTAAGGCACCCGAGCTGTTTTCCAAGGATTCGCCCAGGTCGCGCGGGCAGCATGCGACACCTCAGCAGCCATCGATCAGAAAGGCTCGGCGTGGGCGGCTCTCGGGAACGGACAGACGGCGGGGCGGGGACGGGATGGATAGCAGGGGCGGCGGGGGCGGCAGGGGCGTGGTCTCGGCGCGGGGTGCTCACCGCACTGGGTGCGGCCTCCCTCGTGTCTGTCGCGGGGTGTGGTGGTCGGGACGAGAGCGAGGCGGGGGGCAAGGCCTCGGCAGCTGGCGGGCGTAGCGCCGCGAAGGTCACTGTCAGGCCGACCGCCGGGACCACGGGGGCCGACTTCACCGAACCGGTCACCGTGGCCGTCTCGGGCGGGACGCTCGCCGACGTCAGCGTGATGGCCGAGGGCGGGAGCAGGCTGACGGGCACGTTCAACGACGCCCGGACCCGGTGGACCTCGGACGCCCACCCCGCGTCCGGCACCACGTACACGGTCACCGCGGGCGTCGAGGACGACGACACCGCGCACACGTCCCGGTTCACCACGAAGAAGCCGGGCGCGACCTTCGTCGGGTACTTCACCCCGGAGGACGGCTCCACGTCGGGCGTGGGCATGCCCGTCTCCCTCGCCTTCACGAAGGCCGTCGGCGACCGGGCCGCCGTACAGAAGGCGATCACCGTGACCGCCGAACCCGACGTGGAGATAGTGGGCCACTGGTTCAGCGACACCCGGCTGGACTTCCGGCCGAGGACCTACTGGGCCGCGGGCACGAAGATCACGCTCGCGCTGCGGCTCAAGGACGTCGAGGGCGCCGACGGGGTCTACGGCACCCAGGACAAGGACGTCACCTTCCACATCGGGCGCGAGCAGATCAGCGTCGTGGACCTGAAGGCCAGGTCGATGACCGTGCGGCGGGACGGCGAGGAGATCGCCACGTACGACGTGACCGGCGGCGGCAGCGGCTACGAGACCTGGGCGGGGAAGATGGTGATCTCCGAGCGGTTCGAGGAGACCCGGATGGACTCGACGACGGTGGGACTCGGCGACGAGTACGACATCGACGACGTGCCGCACGCCCAGCGGCTGACCACCTCCGGCACCTTCATCCACGGCAACTACTGGGCGGCCGCGTCGGTCTTCGGCACCAGCAACACCAGTCACGGCTGCATCGGCCTGCGCGACGCGCAGGGCGCGGACGACTCCTCGACACCGGGCGCCAGGTTCTACGCCGGTTCCATGGTGGGCGACGTGGTGGAGGTACGGCGCTCGGGCGAGGAGACGGTCGCCCCCGCCAACGGCCTCAATGGCTGGAACCTTTCGTGGGCGGAGTGGAAGGCGGGCAGCGCGGCCTGATGCGGTCGGGGCGGAAGTCGCACCGTGAGCCGAACGTATGTTCTGCGCCAGATGTTCACGGCATGTCCTCAACACGTTGACGGCGCGGGAAACGCTCTGACAGGGTCACCAGGCCAGTCGAACCGCCCCCGGTGCGGGACCGAGGAGATCCCAGACCCGATGAACCGCAGCCCCGCCCCCGCCCACGCAGCCGGCCGACCCGGCCGTGGCTGGCGCGACTTCGCCGCCACGCACTGGGCCCGGGAGGCGGTGGTGGTCCCGGACGCACCCCCGCTCGGGATCGGCCCGGCCGACGCCCACGCGCTCCTGGTGGCGGCCGCCGCCTCCCGCACCGCGCGCCCCCGGCTGACGACGACGGACGGACAGCTGCGCGAGCCGGGACGGCTGCTGCCCGGCCCGGCCGACGCGGACCTCACCGGTTACGCGGACCGGCTGGCGGCCGACCCCCGACTGGCGGGCGACGGCTGGCTGTTGACCGTACGGGACCCGTTCGGCGACGACTTCGCCCGCTGGTCGCGGGTACGGGACGTGCTTGCCGGTCTGTGGCGGCACATCGGGCGGCCCGCGCTGCCCGTCACCGCGGAACTCGCCGTCGGCGACCGGCACCACGCGGCCGACGAGACGACGGTGCCCGCGGACGCGGCCGCCCTCACCTGGGTGATCGACGGTTCCCTGACCGTACGGGTACGGCCCGAGCACACCGGAACCGAGTACGAACTCCACGCCCGCACGGGCGACTTGGTCCACTGGCCGGCCGGCAGCCGCCACCTCGACCACCGGGCGGGCCGGTGCACGACGCTCCGGCTCACCGTGCCCGCGCGCGCCACCTCGGCCCTGCCGCTCGTCGCGGACGTCGTCACGGACCAGATGCGCAGGCATCCCCGGTACGCGAACGGGCAGGTCGTCCTCCCCCACCCCGTGCCCGCCGCGGCGGACGGCCGACTCGTGCCGCCGGCCCAACTGACCGGATCCGCCGCCCAGTTCGCGGACACCCTGGCCGGTCCGGGGCCCGAGCGGGCGCTGCTGCTGCGCTGGGCCGGGCTGCACTCCGCCGAGGGGCTCGACCCGGCGCCGCCGCTGCGCCCCGGCGTCCGCCTCACTCCGTACCACCGATTACTGCGCACCGCCGACATCGTCCGCGTCGGCGACACACCGGACCACGCCTTCTGGGCGGCGAACGGCCACACGTGGCCGGCCCCGGGGGCCGGCGCCGACCGCGCCCTGGCCGCACTGCGGACCGCCCACGGCGGGCTGACCGTGGCCGAACTGGCCGAGGCCTGCGCCGTCCCGGCCGACGACACCCGGCTCCACGCCCTGCTCGGTGCGGCGTACCGGGCGCGGGCCGTGGCCGCGACGGCCCCGGAGCGGCGGCCGTGAGCGCGGCCCGCGCCGCCCGGATCGACGTCCTCACGGCCCTCGACTGGCAGCGGTTCGCCGACGAGTACTGGGACCGGCGGCCCGTCCTGATCCGCGGCCTGGCCCCCGCCGACGCCCCCTTCGACCCGAACGAGGTCTTCGAGGGCGCCGTCGTCGCGGCCCAGCGGCCACCGGCCCGCGAGCGGATCCGGCTCACCGTGGGAACACGCCTCCTCACCGACCCCGGTGACCTGCTGCCGGGTCCTGAGGACGGCACGTTCTCCAGCTACGACCGGCGCGCGCTGCGGCAGCTGGCCGACGATCCGTTCGCGCTCGTCGTCCGCGACCTGCACGCGGGCCACCATCCGCTGTGGGTCAGGGAGCGGGACTTCCTCGCGGGTCTCTGGGACCGGGTGGGGCAGCCGCTGGCGGGCGTCTCCACCACGCTGCACCACGGGACGTGCGAACCGGTGCCGGAAGCGGAGCCCACGCCGTCCGCCGACGGCGCCCCCGCCTACGGCGCAACGTTTCTCTACACCGTGCGCGGGCAGCGCGGCCTCCGGCTGGACAGCGGCGGACCCGGACGCCGGGCCTCGGTCGAGACGGGCCCCGGCGATCTGCTCTACCGGCCGCCCGGCTTCCGGCACACCGTCGAGCCGCACACCGCTCCCGCCTCCGTCGTCCGTATCGGCATACCCCGCTCTCCGCACAGGCCCGGCGCGGAACTGCACTCGCTGCTGGCCCCCGGCCCCAACCCCGTGTCCCCGCAGGCCGGTTGGGGCGGTGACGACATCCTCGTACCGGACGGCGACGGCCGCTCGCGGGACCTGTCGGCGACGCTGCCGCCAGTCCTCTCCGCCGCGCTCGACCACTTCAAACAGGCCGCCCGCCCGGCCGCGCTGGAGCGGCGGGTGGCCCGGGAGGCGCTGCGGCAGGCCACGGACGGCGGGCTGCGACCCGTGCCGCCGCCCGCCCGACCCGGCTACTTCACCGACGACGACGCGGTGCGGGCGACCGAGCGCGTGCTGTGGGCGGAGGTCGGCGGGCGGCGGCTCGTCGCGGCTTGCGGGCACGTCCTGGAGACGGATCTGTCGGCGCCCGAACTCTCGGCCGTGATCGGCCTGTTGAACGCCGGGCACCCCGTACAGGTGGGTGAACTCGCGCCACCCGCGCGGACGTTGATGTCCCGGCTCGCCGGGTTCCGGTCGGTGGAGCGGCTCTGACGTGAGCCGCTCCCCCGACGGCGGGCGGGCGTGCTACGAGCCGGGGCGGGCGGTCACCGGGACGGCGAGGTACTTGTACTCCAGGAACTCCTCGATGCCGACGCGGCCGCCTTCCCGGCCCAGTCCGGACTGCTTGACGCCGCCGAAGGGGGCGGCCGGGTTGGAGACCAGGCCGGTGTTGAGGCCGACCATGCCGGTCTCCAGGCGTTCGCCGACCCGCAGCGCCCGGTCGAGGTCGCGGGTGAAGACGTAGCTGACGAGGCCCCATTCGGTGTCGTTGGCGACCTGTACGACGTCGTCCTCGTCGTCGAACGTGAACAGCGCGGCGACGGGGCCGAAGATCTCCGTGCCGGTGAGTTCGGCGTCGCGCGGGACCTGGGCGAGGACGGTGGGCGGGTAGAAGTGGCCTTCGCCCGACGGGAGTTCGCCGCCGGTGAGGACCTTGGCGCCACGGTCGACGGCGTCGCGCACGAGGCGTTCGACCTTGGCGCGGCCCGCCGCGTCGATGAGCGGGCCGACGTCGGTGCCCGGGGCCGTGCCGTCGCCCACGGTCAGGGCGGCCATCCGTGCGGTGAGGCGGGTGGCGAACTCCTCCGCGACGGAGCTGTGCACGTAGATCCGGTTGGCCGCGGTGCAGGCCTCCCCCATGTTGCGCATCTTGGCGACCATCGCGCCGTCCACCGCCGCGTCCAGGTCGGCGTCGTCGAAGACGATCAGTGGGGCGTTGCCGCCGAGTTCCAGCGAGGTGCGGACGACCGTGTCGGCGCACTGGGCGAGCAGGACGCGGCCCACCTGGGTGGAGCCGGTGAAGGACAGCTTGCGGATGCCGCCGCCGCGCAGCAGGGGTTCGACGAGGGCGGCCGCGTCGGACGTGGTGACCGTGTTGAGGACGCCGGGCGGCAGGCCCGCCTCCGTGAGGATCTGGGTGAGGGCCAGGGTGGACAGGGGGGTCTGGGGGGCCGGTTTCAGGATCATGGTGCAGCCCGCGGCGATCGCCGGGCCGATCTTGCGGGTGCCCATGGCGAGGGGGAAGTTCCACGGGGTGATCAGGAGGCACGGGCCCACCGGCTGGCGCAGGACGAGGTGGCGGTTGCGGCCGTCGGGGCTGGTGGCGTAGCCGCCGTCGATGCGGACCGCTTCCTCGGAGAACCAGCGGAAGAACTCGGCGGCGTACGCGACCTCGCCGCGGGCCTCCGCGAGGGGTTTGCCCATCTCCAGGGTCATGAGGAGGGCCAGGTCTTCGGTGCGGCTGAGGATGATCTCGTGGGCCCGGCGGAGGATCTCCGATCGGGTTCGGGGGGGTGTGGCGGCCCACGCGTGTTGCGCTTCGCGGGCGGCGTCCAGGGCTCGTCGGCCGTCCTGCGGGGTGGCGTCGGCGACGTGGCAGAGGGGGGTGGCTGTGGCCGGGTTGTCCACGGGCATCGTGCGGTTGTCCTGGGCGGGGTGCCAGGTGCCGGCCGTGTGGAGCTCTTTCGGTACGGCCTGGATCACCGAGGGTGTGGGCATGGTGGGCTCCTGGTGGCGGGTGGGGTGGGTTTTGCGGGTGGGGTGCGGGTGGGTTGGGTGCGGGTGGGTTGGGTGGCTGGGTGCGCAGTTCCCCGCGCCCCTAAAGGCCGGCCTCCGCCCGGGGGGTTGGCGGATCATGCCGGGTGCCGGTCTGTTGTGGCTTGGCGCGCAGTTCCCCGCGCCCCTAAAGGCCGGCCTCCGCCCCGGGGGTTCGCGAATCTTGCCGGGTGGCGGTCTGTTGTGGTTGAGCGCGCAGTTCCCCGCGCCCCTGAAAAGCCGGTCCCCGTACGTGTGCGTCAGGACGTTGCCGTGGTCACTGCTGCGGTCCAGGTTCGTAGGGCCTCGTCCACCTGGGGCTCCGTCACCACCAGCGCCGGGATCATCCGGACCACGTTGCCCCAGGGGCCGCAGGTCAGGAGGAGGAGGCCCTCGTCGGCCGCCGCCTGCTGGGCCCGGAGGGCGGTCGCCGGGTCGGGGTCGCCGTCCGGTGTCGTGAACTCGCTGGCCAGCATCAGGCCGAGGCCCCGTACGTCGCCGATGGCGGGGGTCTTCGCCGCCACGTCCTCCAGGCCCGCCCGCAGCCGCGCCCCCATCGCCGCCGCGTTCGCCACCAGGCCCTCCTCGGCGATGACGTCGAGGGTGGCGCAGGCCGCCGCGCAGGCGACCGCGTTGCCGCCGTACGTGCCGCCCTGGGAGCCGGGGCGCACCTTGTGCATGAGGGCGGCCGGAGCCGCGATCCCGGACAGCGGGAAACCGCTGGCCAGGCCCTTCGCCGTGATCAGCACGTCGGGCCTTACGTCGAAGTGGTCGTGGCCCCAGAACCGCCCGGTGCGGCCGACGCCCGTCTGGATCTCGTCGAGGATCAGGACGATGCCGTGGCGGTCGGCGCGTTCCCTGAGCCCTTGCAGGAAGGCCGTGTTGGCGGGGACGTAGCCGCCTTCGCCGAGGACGGGTTCGACGAGGATCGCCGCCGTGTCGTCGGGGTCGGAGACCGTCTGGAGGACGTGGTCCAGCTCGCGCAGCGCGAACCGGGTCGCCGTCTCCTCGTCCCAGCCGTAGTGGAACGCGTTCGGGAAGGGAGTGATCGCCACCCCCGCCATGAGGGGCCCGAACCCGGTGCGGATCTTCGTGCCGGACGTCGTCAGGGACGCCGCGGCGACGGTGCGTCCGTGGAATCCGCCGTGCGCGACGACGATGTTGGGCCGGCCGGTGGCCTGGCGGGCGAGCCGCATCGCGGCCTCCACCGCCTCGCTGCCGGAGTTCACGAAGAAGAGGCTGTCGAGGCCCTCGGGAAGGACGTCACCGAGCTTCTCCACGAGGCGTTGCAGCGGCTGGTGCAGGACGGTCGTGTACTGGCCGTGGATCAGCGTCGCGACCTGCTCCTGCGCGGCCGCCACCACCCGTGGATGGCAGTGGCCGGTGCTCGTCACCCCGATCCCGGCGGTGAAGTCCAGATAGCGGCGGCCGTCGATGCCGTAGAGGTGGACGCCTTCCCCGCGCTGCGCGACGACGGGGGTGGCCTGACGCAGATGCTCGGACAGTCGGGTCATGACTCCAGCGTCAGTGCCGCGCCGAACGGGCGTCAATGGGTCATGTGTGGCGATTCGCGTCTCGGGTGCCGAAGCCGCGCTTCCACGATTCGAAGGAGTTCTGCGTAATTTCCGTACGGGCGGGGTTCCCAAGCCCTGACGGTTATGCAACAGTCCTGCGCAACCCACTCGACCGACCGGCGAAGGCGGATGCGATGGCGTCGCACGACCGGGCGCGCGGGCACGATCTCGCGGCTCTGCGCGGCCTCAACACCCAAGTGGTGCTGCGGGCGTTGCGGCAGGAGAGCCCGCAGACGGTGAGCCGGATCGCGGGCGCCACCGGCCTGTCCCGGCCGACCGTGGAAGCCCTCGTGGAGGAACTGGTCGGGCGGGGCTGGATCGCCGAGACGGACGCCCCGGCGGCGGGCCGCGCCCCGGGGCGGCCCGCGCGCCGGTTCCGGTTCCGGGCCGAGGCCGGGCACGTCGTCGGCGTCGACATCGGTCTGCGGAAGATCGTGCTGCTGCTCGCCCGGCTCGACGGCGAGGTCGTCGCACGTCACCGCGAGGACTTCCCCGAGGAGCTGACGGGCGCCGAGCGGATCGAGCTGCTGCGCGGGCGGCTGCGCGGCTTCCTCGCGGACCGGGGCCTCGGCCCGCACGACGTGTGGTCGGTGGGCATCGGCGTGCCGGGCATGGTCGACGAGACGGGCCGGATCCGGTCGGTGATCGTGCCGGACTGGACCGATCTGGACCTCGCGCGGCGGCTCGCGGACGACGTCCCGTGCCGGATCCACGTCGAGAACGACGTGAACCTCGCGGTGCTCGCGGAGCACTGGCGGGGCGCCGCGGTGCTCGCCGACGACGTGGCGTGCGTCCTCGTGGGGCGGCGCATCTCGTGCGGCGTGATGATCGACGGCAGGCTGCACCGGGGCCGGCGCGGCGGCGCGGGCGAGCTCGGCATCCTGCCCCAACTGGGCCTGGACGCGGCGGAGAAGGCGCTCGCCTGGGACGCCGACCGGCGGCCCGGCGAGTCGGAGACGGACGCGCTCGCGCGGGCCGTGCGAGCGGGCGACGCCGGTGCGCTCGACGTCCTCGACCGCTATCTGGCCGGTGTCGCCCCGGGCATCGCCGCGCTCGTCCTCGCCCTCGACCCCGAACTCCTCGTCCTGTCCGGCGCGTTGGCGCCGGTCGGCGATCCGCTGGGCCCGCTGCTCACCGAGCACCTGCGCCCGATCACCCTGCACGTGCCGCGCATCGCGGTCAGCACGCTCGGCCGCGAGGGCGTCGCTCTCGGCGCGGTACGCCGCGCCCTCGACGCGGTCGAGTCCCAACTCGTCGACGGGGCACGCCCGTTAAAGCCCTGAGCCCGCACCCCTACCCGTATCCACATCCAGACCCGCACCCGCACCCGCACCCGCACCCAACCCATACCGCACCCCACCCGCCCTCTCCCCCTACCTACCGGAGACGCGTATGCGCAGGAGAACGCTTCTCGCCGGTGCGCTCGCGGCGACCCCGCTGGCCGCCGGCTGCAGCACCGGCGGCGAAGCTTCCGACACCGCCGGGGCCGGCGGCCGCACCACCCTCACGTACGGCATCTGGGACGTGGCCCAGGCGCCCGGCATGCAGCAGATCATCAAGGCCTTCGAGCGCGAGAACCCGGACGTCTCCGTGGAGATCCAGCTCACGCCGTGGAACACCTACTGGACGACGCTGCGCACCTCGATGCGCGGCGGCACGGCGCCCGACGTGTTCTGGATGAACGCCGTGAACATCCAGCTGTACGCGGCGAACGGCGTCCTCGAACCGCTGGGCGAGCACATCGAGCGCGACCGCACGCCGGTCGGCAAGCATCCCAAGGCGCTCGTCGACATCTACGCGTACGACGGCGAGCAGTACGGGCTGCCGAAGGACTTCGACACGATCGGGCTCTGGTACAACAAGGAGCTGTTCGACAAGGCCGGCGTGAAGTACCCCGATTCCAGCTGGACCTGGGACGACCTGCGGGACGCGGCGCGCGAGCTGACGAATCCGAAGGCGCGGGTGTACGGAATCACCGCGGAGATGGACCGGCAGTCCAAGTTCTATCCGACGGTGTTCGGCGCGGGCGGGTACGTGCTGCGCGACGGGCGCTCCGGGTTCGCCGACGAGCGGTCCATCGAGGGGCTGCGGTTCTGGACGGACCTCGTGGACCGGGGCTGGTCGCCGCCGCAGAGCGCCATGGCGGAGGTGCGGTCGCGCAATCTGTACCTGTCGGAGCAGACCGCGATGAACTACGACCTGTCGGCGATGGCGTCGTTCATGTACGGCACTCCGGCGATCAAGGACCACGGCGGGGTCACCGTCCTGCCCAAGGGCCGTGAGCGGGCCACGGTCATCCACGGTCTGGCGAACGTCATCAGCGCCAAGTCCCGCAAGAAGAAGGCCGCGTGGAAGTTCGTGGACTTCATGGCGCGGCGCCCGGCCGCCGAGATCCAGGCGAAGGGCGGCGTCACGATCTCCTCGTACGAGGACACGCAGGACGCCTGGCTGAAGTCGATGCCGGAGTTCGATCTGCGCAACTTCATCGACATGCTCGACTATGCGGTCCCGTACCCGAGTTCGCGGAACACGGCCGTCTGGGAGGACCTGGAGTACCTGCTGCTCGGGGCGCCGTTCAGCGGCAAGGGGAACATCGAGGACGCCGCCCGCACCCTGGCGAAACAGATGGACAGGGCGCTCGACGAGGAGGGCAAGTGATGGCTGTTTTCCCGTCGACGGCCGCCGCGGAGGCGGAGGGCCGGATCAGGAGGCCGCGCGCGAAGGCCGGGCCCGACGGTGCCACCCGCGGCCCCAACTCGCGGACACAGAAGGCCGCTTACCTGTTCATCGCGCCCATCGGCCTCGGCTTCCTGCTGTTCTACATCTGGCCGATGTTCCAGACGTTCGGCTACAGCTTCACCTCGTTCGGCCCGTTCGGCGGCAACAGCTGGATCGGCGGTGACAACTACGCGCGCGTCCTCCAGGACGTCACCGTGTGGCGGGCCGTCGGCAACACCCTGCTGTACGGGGCGATCGGGCTGGTCACGCTGCCGCTGTCGATCGCGGTCGCGGCGCTCCTGAACCGGCGCGGGCTGCGCGGCGTGTCCGTGTACCGCGCCCTGTACTTCATCCCGTTCGTGACGCTGCCGGTCGCGGTGGGCCTGGTCTGGAACTGGCTCTACAACGGCAACTTCGGTCTCCTGAACGAGGTCCTGTCGTGGTTCGG
Source organism: Streptomyces sp. KL116D (assembly GCF_030766975.1). NCBI lineage: Bacteria > Bacillati > Actinomycetota > Actinomycetes > Kitasatosporales > Streptomycetaceae > Streptomyces > Streptomyces sp. KL116D. The sequence goes on from NZ_JASERH010000027.1 coordinate 111,908, forward strand.
CATGTCCCGCCACTACTGGGTGTCCGACCCGTCGTCGGCGCTGTGGGCGATCGGGCTCGTGTCGGTGTGGCAGAGCATCGGCTACTACTTGATCATCTTCATCGCGGGGATCAAGGGCATCCCGCAGGACTACTACGAGGCGGCCGAGCTCGACGGAGCGGGCCCGGTGCGCCGGTTCTTCACCATCACGCTGCCGCTGCTGAGCCCGAGCATCTTCTTCGCGGCGATCATCTGCGTCATCAACTCGCTCCAGATGTTCGACCTGATCTACGTGATGATGGCGCCGACGAACCCGGCGCTCGGCTCCACCCAGTCCGTGGTGAGCCTCTTCTACCAGTGGGCGTTCCAGCAGAACAACCAGGGCGCCGCGGCCGCGCTCGCCTTCGTCCTGATGCTGCTCACCGCGTCCCTGACGTACCTTCAGTTCCGGCTCCAGAAGAGGTGGGTGCACTATGCGTGACCGGCTGCGCCGCGTGGACGGCGGTTCCGTCGCCACGCACGTCATCCTCTCGCTCGGCGCTCTCGTGATGGTCTTCCCGTTCCTGTGGCAGCTGCTGACGGCGCTGAAGACGCTGGGCGAGGCCGTGCACGTACCGACGACGTTCCTGCCCGAGAAGTGGAACTGGTCCTCCTTCGAAGAGGTCTTCACCGCGCTGCCGTACGGGAAGATGCTCGGCAACAGCGTCATCAACACGGTCGGCCGCACCGTCGGCCAGCTGGTGTTCTGCTCGCTCGCCGCGTACGCCTTCGCCCGGATGCGGTTCCGCGGCAAGAACGTGCTGTTCGCCCTGTTCCTGTCCGTGCTGCTCGTGCCGTCGTCGCTGCTCGTCCTGCCGCAGTACGACATCATCCAGCGTCTCGGACTGCTCAACACGGCGCCCGCGCTGTTCCTGCCGGGGATGTTCAGCGCGTTCGGCACGTTCATGCTGCGGCAGTTCTTCCTGTCCCTGCCGCGGGAGCTGGAGGAGGCCGCCCGGATCGACGGCGCGGGTCCCTTCCGCATCTTCTGGTCGATCATGCTGCCGCTGATCCGGCCGGCGCTCGCCGCGCTCGCGGTGATCACGGCGATGTGGTCGTGGAACGACCTGTTGTGGCCGCTGGTCGTGAACACCGATCCGGCGAAGATGCCGATCAGTGCCGGACTGACCTCGCTGGAGGGCCAGTTCGAGACCAACTACCCGGTCATGATGGCCGGTTCGCTGATCGCGAGCCTGCCGATGATCCTCCTCTACCTCTTCCTCCAGCGGCACTTCGTGCAGGGCATCGCCCAGAGCGGCACGAAGGGCTGAGCCCGAACCCGCACCACCGGAAAGGACCTCCATGGCACGCCTCGACGTGGGCCTGATCGGCGCCGGCGGCATCGCCCGCGCCCATCTGCCCGCCTGGATCGCGCTGGGCGCACGCGTCACGATCCTGTCCACCGACGGCAACGCGGAGAAACTCGCCGCCCGCCACGCCGAGTCCGGTGTGACGGCCGTGCACAGCCTCACCGAACTCCTCGACCGCGCCGCCGTCGTCGACCTGTGCACCCCCACCTTCACGCACCGGCAGCTCGCCCTCGACGCGATCGCCGCGGGCAAGCACGTGCTGTGCGAGAAGCCGCTCGCGCTGACCGTCGGCGAGGCGCAGGAGATGGCCGACGCGGCCGAGGCGGCGGGCGTCCTGCTCTTCCCCGCCCACGTCGTGCGCTACTTCCCGGCGTACGCGGCGCTCGCCGAGTCCGTCGCGGCGGGCGGCGTGGGCGCGCCGGCCGTCCTGCGCTTCACCCGGTCGGGCAGCTATCCGGTGTGGGCGCCGTGGTTCGCCGACCCGGCGCTGTCGGGCGGCATCCTGGTCGACCAGATGATCCACGACTTCGACTTCGCGCGGCTGCTCGCGGGCGACGTGGTCCGCGTCCACGCCCAGGTCCGCGGCCGGCAGGAGCCGGGCGCACGGGCGGGCGACGTGGCCACGGGCACGGCGGTCCTCACCCACGCGTCCGGCGCGGTCAGCCACGTGCTGGGCGTATGGGGGCTGCCCGACCTGCAGTTCCGTACGACGTTCCGGGTCGCGGGCCCCGACGGCATCCTGGAGCACGACTCGACCGCGCACACCGGCTTCCGCGTGCTGGCCCAGGGGACGCGGCCGCTCGGCGAGGGCATCCCCGGCAGTCCGATGACGGAGAGCCCGTACCTGACCGAGCTGCGGGAGTTCGCGGCGGCGATCGAGGGCGGTCCGGTACCGCGGGTGTCGGCCCGCGACGGTGTCGAGGCGGTCCGGATCGCCGCTGCCGCCGCCGAGTCCGCGCGCACGGGCGAGCCCGTCGAGATCAAGGTGACCGAAGAGGCCGGGCTGTGAAGGACCTGAAGGTCGGGGTGCTGTCGTTCGCGCACGTCCACGCGGGCGGCTTCGCCCGCCTGCTCGGCGCCATGGACGGCGTGCGGGTGCTGGCGGCCGACCCGGACACGGACCTGGCGGCGCCGGGCGAGGTGCGCGGGAAGCCGTTCGCCGCGCAGCTGGGCGTCGACTACGTGGACACCTACGAGGAGTTGTTCGCCTGGGGCCCGGACAAGGTGGTGGTCTGCTCGGAGAACGTCCGGCACCGCGCCCTGGTCGAACGCGCGGCGGCGCACGGCGTCGACGTCCTCTGCGAGAAGCCCCTCGCCACCACGCCGGAGGACGGCGCGGCGATGGTGGAGGCGTGCCGGGCGGCCGGGGTGCGGCTCGCGGTGGCGCACCCGGTGCGCTTCAGCCCCGCCTATCTGGCGGTGCGCGAGGCGGTACGGGCGGGCACGGCGGGCGACGTCCTCGCGGTGTCCGGCGCCAACAACGGCTACATGCCGGGCGGCCGACGCCGCTGGTTCGTGGACCCGGCGCTCGCGGGCGGCGGCGCCCTGACGGACCACACCGTGCACATCGCCGACCTGCTCGACGACCTCTTCGAGGCGAGCCCGGTGACGTCCGTGTACGCGCAGACGAACAACGTGCTGTACGAGGGCGAGGTCCCGGTCGAGACGGCGGGCCTGCTGACCCTCACGTACGCGAACGGGGCCGTCGCCACGATCGACTGCAGCTGGAGCCAGCCGCGGCACCATCCGGCCTGGGGCGGCCTGTCGATGCAGATCGTCGGGGACCGGGCGACGCTGGAGATGGACGCCTTCGACCAGAAGGTGCACGGCTTCAGCGAGGCGTCGCGCGCCGGGGTGGAACTCCCCTACGGCGTCGACCTGGACGCGCTGATGCTCCGCGCGTTCCTCTTCGGCGACGGCTCGGGCCCGGTCGGCGTGACCGACGGCGCGTCCGGGCTGCGGTCGCTGCGGATCGTCGAGGCCGCCTACGAGTCGGCGCGGACGGGGCGGACCGTGGCGATCGGGTAGCTTCGCGGGATGCGCAGAACCGGTGCCACCGGACGTGACGGGGCGTGGGCAGGCCTGGAGCTGGAGGTGACGGGCCGGCCGCGCCCCGGTCTGTGCCCGTACGCGGCCGAGGGCCGGCGCCCGGTGCTGCGGCGGGCGGACGGGGCGCCGGTGCTGTTCGGCCGGGTCACCCGGGACCACTGCGGCGTCGACTTCCTGCGCACCGGGGCGTTCCGCTCGCCGCTGCCGCCGCCGCGGGCCGACACGGCGCGGCGGGTGCGCGGCCCGGCACGGTGGGCGCACCGCTTCGCGGACGCGCTGGAGCGGGACGCCGACAGCCCGCTGCACGACGGCCGTTGGGTCCTGACGGCCGGGACCCGGTTCCAGCGGTGGCGGCCGGAGGACGAGTCGCCGGTCGCCCACTGGCGCGACCTGCTCGTCGAGGGCGACCCGGACGGGGAGCTCGACTGGTTCGTGCACAACGGCTCCTGGGAGGTCCTGCCGCTGCGGGCCTGGCCCGACGTGACGGACGCGCGGGTCAAGGCGTACCGCAAGCAGGCCGGGGACGGCACCCTGCCGCCGGTGCTCCTGTGGTGGTTCAGCGGGTTCGACGCCCATCTCGTCCTGGACGGGCACGCGCGGCTCGTCGCCGCGCTCGCCGAGGGCGTCGAGCCGCCCGTCCTCGAACTCCTGCGGCTCGCGCCCGCGGACGAGGTGACGAAGGACACGACCGCCGCGGTGGCGACGTACACCGCGGAGATGGCCCGGTTCCGGACACTGCGGGCCGCGCACGGCGAGCGGGTCCCGGACGGTGCCGCGCTCATGGGGCCCGTGCTGGCGCGGGCGCTGGAAGAGGCGCGGAGCGGCCATCGGCCCACGTGGGCCTGGCCGTTGCCGGGCGGGGCCCAGCAATGGGACCGGGCGGCGTGGGAGTTGGCCCCGGGGTGGGAGGGGCTGCGGGGGTAGCGGGTACGCGGCCGGATCGGCGGCCCGCCGCGCACGACGCCCAGGTGCGTGGGGCAGGATGGCCCGGCGCGCGCGTCGTCACTTCGTCGACACGCGCCCTTCACATCCCCGGACAAGCAGGTACCACGTGACGAAACATCACATAGCAGTCCCCGCCGCGCTGTTGCGCCGAGCCCTCGCGGGAGGTGCCCGGTGAACCGCTCGCTCGAACTCCACGACCTGATCGGGGCCGGTGTCGCGCTCGTCGCGGGACTGCTGGCCGGGCTGCTGCTGCGCACGGTGCTGCGCTGGCTCGGCGACCGGGCCAGCCGGACGCGGTGGGGCGGGGACGACGTGGTCGTCGACGCGCTGCGCACGCTGGTGCCGTGGGCGGCGTTCGCGGCGGGCGGGGCGGTGGCGGCCCAGATACTGCCGCTGACCGCGCGGACCGGCCGCACGGTGAACATGGTGCTGACCGCGTTCGTGATCGTCGCGGCGACGCTGACGGCGGCCCGGGTCATCACCGGTCTCGTCCGCACGGTGGCGCAGTCGCGGGCGGCCGTGGCGGGTTCGGCGACGATCTTCGTGAACATCACCCGGGTCGTGGTCCTGGCGATGGGCTTCCTCGTCGTCCTGCAGACGCTCGGGATCTCCATAGCGCCGCTGCTCACCGCCCTCGGCGTCGGCGGTCTGGCCGTCGCCCTGGCGCTCCAGGACACCCTCGCGAACCTCTTCGCGGGCGTGCACATCCTCGCGTCGAAGACGGTGCAGCCGGGCGACTACATCCGGCTCAGCAGCGGCGAGGAGGGCTACGTCGTGGACATCAACTGGCGCAACACCGTGGTGCGTCAGCTCTCCAACAACCTGGTGATCATCCCGAACACCCAGCTCTCCGGCACGAACATGACCAACTTCAGCCGTCCCGAGCAGGAGATGACGCTGACCGTCCTCGCCGGCGTCGGCTACGACAGCGACCTGGAGCAGGTCGAGCGGGTGACGGTGGAGGTCGTCACGGAGGTCATGAAGGACGTCGAGGGCGCGGTCCCCGACCACGAGCCGCTGGTCCGCTTCCACACCTTCGGCGACTCCCGGATCAGCTTCAACGTGATCCTGGGCGTCGGCGAGTTCAGCGACCAGTACCGGATCAAGCACGAGTTCATCAAGCGCCTCCACCAGCGCTTCCGCGCGGAGGGCATCGGCATCCCGTCGCCGGTGCGGACGGTGGCGCTCACGCAGGGCAGCGCGCCGGTGATCATCCCGCAGCAGCGGCACGGCGCGGAGAAGCCGGTCGGCTGACCGCGGCGGGGCACGCGGCCCGCCGCCGCGTGCCCCCTCCCCGCTTCCCCGCCTCGCCTCAGCCGGCCGACTCCGCCAGCACCTCGCCGATGACGCGTCGCGCGGTCCGTGCCATGAACGGGTTCGACACGCGGTAGTAGTCGAGTTCGGCGGCCGCGACGGCCAGCGCCCAGCCCCGGCCGCGCGCCCACAGGTCGGGGTCCTGGCCGACGGCGTCCCGGAAGGTCCGCCGCTCGGGCGCGTCCAGGACGTACCAGGCGACGATGAGGTCGACGGCCGGGTCGCCCAGGCCCATGCACTCGAAGTCGATGACGGCGGCGAGCCGTCCGTCCTCGACGAGGAGGTTGCCGGGCTGGAGGTCCGCGTGCAGCCAGACGTCGGGCTCGCGACGCGGTGCCCGTACAGCGGCGTCCCAGACGGCGAGCGCGGCGTCGGTATCGATGTCGGTGTCGATACCGGTGCCGGTGCCGGTTGCCGCGCCGAGCCGCCCGATCACCTCCCGGGTGTCCGCGTCCCTCTCCGGCAGCGGCGCTCCGCGGTACGAGCGCGGCGCACCCGTGGTGTCGACGCCGCGCAGGGCGGTGACGAACACCGCGAGGTCCCCGGCCAGCGCCTCCGGCTGCTCCAGCCGCCCCACCACGGGGATCGCACCGGGCACCCAGCGGTGCACGGCCCACGCCCACGGGTAGCCGAGGTCCGGCCGCCCCTCGGCCACCGGCTCGGGCACCGCGACCGGCGACGCCGCCGCGAGGAGCGGCATCCACCGGCGCTCGGCCGCCAGGTCGGGCACGGCCCCGGCCCGTCGCGGCAGCCGGACGACGTGCTCGTCACCGAGGCGGAACAGCACGTTCGACGTGCCGTGCGAGTCGACCGGCTTCAGCGGCAGCCCCGCCCACCGCGGGAACTGCCCGTCCACCAGGCCGCGCACCAGCGCCTCGTCGATGTCCGGCTCGTCGTCGTGCAGCTTGCGCGTGGCCGTCATGCTCACCCTTCGACGTCGGAATCCGGCGGGCGAGCCTAACAACGGGCGGGTCGGACCGCTCCGGGTTTTCCGGCGGGGCGAACAGCGCCGTCGCGGCTCCGGTCCCGTATGACTGTCACCATGTGCCACTACTGCGGTTGCCGGGACATCCCGCTGATCAAGGAGTTCATCGCCGAGCACGAGCGCGTCACGGACGCCGCCGGTGACGCCCTGCGGGCCGTGGAGGCCGGGGATCCGGCGCGGGCGCGTCAGCTCGTGGACCGGATGGCGGCGGAGCTCGCGACGCACTGGCGCGGCGAGGAGGACGGCCTGTTCCGGGTGATGAGCGAGGACCCGGAGTACGCCGACTACATCGCGGCACTGGAGTCCGAGCACCGTGAACTGGCCGCGCTGCTCCCTCAGTTGGACCTCTCCGACGCGGACGACGTCCGCACGTTCACGGAGGCGGTGCACGAACTGCACCGGCACATCGCCAAGGAGGAGGACGGCCTCTTCCCGGCGTCCCTCACCGCGCTGTCGGGCGACGAGTGGGACGCGTCGATGGCGGCCTGGCGGGCGGCGCACCCGCGCTGAACCGTCCGCCGGGGAGCGCGGACACGACTGCGGACACGACAGTGGGGCCGCTTCGGATCTCTCCAAAGCGGCCCCACGGCCTGCGACTTCGTAAAGTCGGGACGACAGGATTTGAACCTGCGACCCCTTGACCCCCAGTCAAGTGCGCTACCAAGCTGCGCCACGTCCCGATGTCGTCCGGCCTTCCGGTGTCCCGTCCGGCGGCGACAGGAAGAACAATACCCCAAGCTCACGGGTGGTTTGAAACGGGTTCTGCGGTCTCCGCGCGGGGTGGGCGAGAATCGGACGCATGAGCACTTCGCGCAGCGGTGACCGGGACCGTGACGACGAGGGACGCGCCCGCAACGCGCGCCCCCGCGACGGCCTGGGCCGCCCCCTCCCGTACGGGACGCCCGGTGTCGACCGCCAGCCGGAGGGCGTCGTGCGGACGGCGGCGCAGACGGTGGCCGAGGCGCAGGCCCTGCTGGACGCGGGCCGTCCGTTCCACGCCCACGAGGTCTTCGAGGACGCGTGGAAGTCGGGCCCGGACGCCGAGCGCGCCCTGTGGCGGTCGCTGGCCCAGCTGGCGGTGGGCCTCACCCACGCGGCCCGCGGCAACACCACGGGCGGCGCCCGCCTGCTGCGTCGCGGGGCGGAGGGCCTGGCGGCCTGGCGGGGCGAGCCCCCGGCGGGCCTGGACACGGGCGCGCTGACCGCCTGGGCGGGGGCGCTGGCGGACCGGGTGGAACGGAACGGGGACCCGGTGGACGCGGCCCGGTCCGCGCCCCGGCTGCGAACGGCTCCCTGAGGGGCACGGCGAACCGCGCGTCCGGCCACGAAGAAGGCCGCAACCGCCCACGGCGCGGAGGCGTCACCGATACGGCCCTCACCCGCATGCGCGCCCCCGACCCCGGTGTGACCCTGCGAGGGTGACGACCACCGAGACGACCCAGCCGCCCGCCGCAGACGCGCCCCCGGTCCTGGACAAACGCCGCCGCAACGTCGTCTTCGTAACGATCATGCTCGGCATGCTGCTCGCCGCCCTGGACCAGACGATCGTCGGCACTGCCCTGCCGACGATCGTCTCCGACCTCGGCGGCGCGGCCCACATGTCGTGGGTCGTCACGTCGTACCTCCTCGCGGAGACGGTCGCCACGGTCCTGGTCGGCAAGTTCGGCGACCTGTTCGGCCGCAAGGTGGTCTTCCAGCTCTCGGCGATCATCTTCATCACGGGTTCGTTCCTGTGCGGCCTGTCCACGAACATGACGCTGCTGATCATCTGGCGGGCGATGCAGGGCATCGGCGCGGGCGGTCTGATGGTGACGTCGATGGCGCTCATCGCGGACGTCATCCCGCTGCGCGAGCGCGGCAAGTACCAGGGCGCGATCGGCGCCGTGTTCGGCGTCGCGACCGTCATCGGGCCGCTCCTCGGCGGGCTCTTCACGGACCACCTGACGTGGCGCTGGGCGTTCTACGTCAACGTGCCGATCGCGATCGTCGTGGTCATCGCCGCGGCCCGCACCATCCCGGTCGTGAAGTCGGCGACGCGCCCGGTGATCGACTACCTCGGCATCGCGCTGGTCGCGATCGGCGCGAGCGCGCTGATCCTGGCGACCAGTTGGGGCGGCAACGAGTACGCGTGGGGCTCCCCCACCATCATCGGCCTGTTCGCGGGCGGGGTGATCGCGCTCGCCGGCTTCTGCTGGGTGGAGATGCGCGCGCCCGAACCGATGCTGCCCATGCGGCTGTTCGCCAATCCGGTCTTCACCGTGTGCTCGATCCTCAGCTTCATCGTCGGCTTCGCGATGCTGGGCGCGATGACGTTCCTGCCGACGTACCTGCAGTACGTCGACGGGGACTCGGCCACGATCTCCGGGGTGCGCACGCTGCCGATGGTGATCGGTCTGCTGGCCGCGTCGATCTTCTCCGGCAACGTGGTCAGCAAGACCGGCAAGTACCGGATCTTCCCGATCGTCGGCTCGCTCGTCATGGCGCTCGGGCTCTATCTGCTCTCCCTGATGGGCCGGTCGTCGGGCACCTGGCTGGAGTCGCTGTACATGCTGGTGCTCGGTTCCGGCATCGGCCTGTGCATGCAGGTGCTGACCATCGCCGTGCAGAACACCGTCGAGTACGCGGACCTGGGCACGGCGACGTCCGGTGTCACGTTCTTCCGTACGCTGGGCAGCTCCTTCGGGACGGCCGTGTTCGGCACGATCTACGCCAACTCGCTCAGGCCGAACCTCACCGAGGGCGTGCAGACCGCGGCGCAGGCCGGCACCGGGATCGATCCGGCGGCGCTCGCCGAGGCGGCGCAGAGTCCGGCCGGGGTGCACGGGCTGCCGGAGGCCGCGCGGGTGCCGATCGTCGAGGCGTACGCGGACTCGCTGCACACGGTGTTCCTGTGGACGGTGCCGGTCGCCCTGATCGGGTTCGTCGTGGCGCTGTTCCTCAAGCAGGTGCAGCTGCGGGACAGTGCGCGGATGGGGTCTTCGGACATGGGCGAGGGGTTCGCGCAGCCGACGACCGGGGATCCCTCGCACCTGCTGGAGCGGGCGGTCGGGAACCTCGTGAAGTCGACGAACCTGGAGACCGCGCGGCACATCCTCGACGTCTCCGACAGCCGCCTCGACATCGCGGGCGCGTGGGCCGTGATGCAGGTGGAGTTCTTCACGCGGATGGTCGGGCACGCCAGTCTCGGCATGATCGCGGCCCGGCGCAGGGTGCCGCCCGAGGTCCTGGTGCCGGTGTTCCAGCGGATGGTCGACGAGGGCTACCTGTCCCGCACGGGCACGTACTTCTCGCACACGGCGGCGGGGCGCAGGGAGGCCGGTGTCCTCAACCACGCGTGGGGCGAGTGGCTGAGCAAGCAGATCGAGGCGGACCTGGGCCGGCCGCCGGGCCAGGACCTGCGGGCGGCGGTGGACACCATCGCGAAGCGGCTGCTCGTGGAGGACCTGGCGCAGGGGCTGCCGGCGCAGCCGGGCGCGGACCGCACGCTCACCCCGTCGTAGCGCGGCCCGGGGTCAGCGCAGCAGCAGCTGGAGTCCGCCGACGACCGTGGCGGCGATGACGAGCCGCTCGAACAGTCGCTGGTTGATGCGGTTCACCGCCGCCTTGCCGATGAGCGCGCCGGGCACCACGAACCCGGCGAGGGCGGCGTCCAGCAGGAGCGAGCGGCCGTCGATCAGGCCGAGGCCCACGCTGAAGGGCACCTTCGCGGAGTTCACGATGAGGAAGAACCACGCGGAGGTGCCCAGGAAGCCGAGCTTCCGGAAGCCCGCCGACAGCAGGTACATGGACATCACCGGGCCGCCCGCGTTGGCGACCATGGTGGTGAAGCCGCCGAGCACCCCGTACGAGCCCGCCTTGACGCGGGCGGAGCGGGTGGCGGTCTCCTCGACCTCCGGAGCCTCGGCCCGTCTGCGCCGCCACACGGTGACCCCGGCCATCAGCAGCAGGATCGCGCCGATGGAGGTGCGCACGGCCCCGTCGCCCGCGAAGGCGAGGAAGACCGTGCCGGCCACCACTCCCCCGGCCACGGCCGGGAAGAGCCGCCACAGCGTCGGCCAGTGGGCGTGCCGCCGGTAGGTGAGGACGGCGAGGACGTCGCCGCAGATGAGGATCGGGAGCAGCACGCCGGTGGACGCGCGGGCGGGCAGGATCGCGGCGAAGATGGCGAGGCTGACCGTGTTGGCACCGCTGACGGCCGTCTTGGAGAAGCCCACCAGCAGGGCCGCGGCGGCCAGGGCGGTGAACTCCCAGGGGGTGATCCCGAATATGTCGTGCATGGCGGAGACAGATGCTAGACCCATCTATCCGCCGCGCGTCAGGGGCGCCGCATCGTGATACGCGCCTCAGCGGCCGGGCGGACACGGGCGGACATCCGGCCCCCACCCCCCTTTGCATGGTCATGCGTGATGATGCATACTCTTCCTATGTCCAAGGTCCTCACCTCCCTCCCCGCCGGCGAGCGCGTCGGCATCGCCTTCTCCGGCGGTCTCGACACCTCCGTCGCGGTCGCGTGGATGCGCGACAAGGGCGCCGTCCCCTGCACGTACACCGCGAACATCGGCCAGTACGACGAGCCCGACATCGACTCCGTGCCGGGCCGCGCCCAGGCCTACGGCGCGGAGATCGCCCGCCTCGTCGACTGCCGCGCGGCGCTGGTCGAGGAGGGCCTGGCCGCGCTCACCTGCGGCGCGTTCCACATCCGCTCGGGCGGCCGTGCCTACTTCAACACGACGCCGCTCGGCCGCGCCGTCACGGGCACGCTCCTGGTCCGGGCGATGCTCGAGGACAACGTGCAGATCTGGGGCGACGGCTCCACCTTCAAGGGCAACGACATCGAGCGGTTCTACCGCTACGGCCTGCTGGCCAACCCGAACCTGCGGATCTACAAGCCGTGGCTCGACGCGGACTTCGTGACCGAGCTCGGCGGCCGCAAGGAGATGTCGGAGTGGCTGGTCGCCCACGACCTGCCCTACCGGGACAGCACGGAGAAGGCGTACTCCACGGACGCCAACATCTGGGGTGCCACGCACGAGGCCAAGACGCTCGAGCACCTGAACGTCTCGCTGGAGACGGTCGAGCCGATCATGGGCGTCAAGTTCTGGGACCCGTCGGTCGAGATCCCCACCGAGGACGTCACGATCGGCTTCGAGCAGGGCCGCCCCGTGACGATCAACGGCAAGGAGTTCGCCTCCGCCGTCGACCTCGTCATGGAGGCCAACGCGATCGGTGGCCGGCACGGCCTGGGCATGTCCGACCAGATCGAGAACCGGATCATCGAGGCCAAGAGCCGCGGCATCTACGAGGCCCCGGGCATGGCGCTGCTGCACGCCGCGTACGAGCGCCTGGTGAACGCGATCCACAACGAGGACACCCTCGCCCAGTACCACGCCGAGGGCCGCCGGCTCGGCCGCCTCATGTACGAGGGCCGCTGGCTGGACCCGCAGGCGCTGATGATCCGCGAATCGCTGCAGCGGTGGGTCGGCGCGGCCGTCACCGGTGAGGTCACGCTGCGGCTGCGGCGCGGCGAGGACTACTCGATCCTCGACACGACCGGTCCGGCGTTCTCCTACCACCCGGACAAGCTGTCCATGGAGCGGACCGAGGACTCGGCGTTCGGCCCGGTCGACCGGATCGGCCAGCTCACCATGCGCAACCTGGACATCGCCGACTCGCGCGCCAAGCTGGAGCAGTACGCGGGTCTGGGGCTGCTCGGGGCGGACTCGGCGGTCGGCTCCGCGCAGGCGGCGGCCACCGGGCTGATCGGGGCGATGCCGGAGGGCGGTGCTGAGGCGATCGCGTCCCGCGGGGAGGTGTCCGAGGAGGACGCTGCGCTGGATCGGGCGGCTATGGAGGCCGGGACGGACTGACTCCGTCGGTTGGGCGGATGTGGGCCGGGCGGCGCCGATCGGCGCCGGCCGGCCCTTTTTGCGCCTCTGGGGGTGGGATGTCGTGTGCGGTGGCGGGTGCGGGTTTGGTGTGGCTGAGCGCGCAGTTCCCCGCGCCCCTTCAGGAGGTGGGTTCTCCGGTGCGTCGGCGAGTGCGGGTTCGTTGTGGCTGAGCGCGCAGTTCCCCGCGCCCCTTTCGGGGCGCTAGTTGGCGTAGGTCGTGCGGAGTTCTCGTTTGAGGATTTTCATGCTCGGGCCGAGGGGGAGGTCGGTGGTGAGTTCTATGCGGCGGGGGTACTTGTGCTTGGCCAGGTGCTGCTTGGACCACTCGGTGAGGTCGGCCGCGTCGAGGTGGGCGTCCGGCTTCGGGACGATCACCGCGCAGACCTCCTCGCCGTGCACGTCGTCCGGGAGGCCGATGACGGCGACCTGGGCGACGCCCGGGTGGGTCATCAGGACCTCTTCGACCTCGCGCGGGTAGACGTTGTAGCCGCCGCGGATGATGACGTCCTTCTTGCGGTCGACGATCGTCGTGTAGCCGTCGGCGTCCTTCGTGCCCAGGTCACCCGTGCGGAACCAGCCGTCGACGAGGGCCTCCGCGGTGGCGTCGGGACGGCCCAGGTACTCGGTGAACACGTTGTGGCCGCGCACCACGATCTCGCCGAGTTCGCCGGTGGGCAGCAGCTCGATGCGGTCGTCGAGTTCGGGGCGGGCGATCTCCACGTCGACGCCCCAGATGGCGTGGCCGACGGTGCCCGCCCTGATGCCATACCAGGGCTGGTTGACGGAGGCCACGGGCGAGGTCTCGCTCAGGCCGTAGCCCTCGTAGATGCGGGCGCCGAAGAGTTCCTCGAAGCGTTCCAGGACGGCGAGGGGCAGGGAGGCGCCGCCGGAGACGGCGATGCGCAGCCGGGGCAGGGCCTTCGCCTTGCCGGCCGCCGCTATCAGGTGCACGTACATGGTGGGCACGCCGTGGAAGACGGTGACGTTCTCCTCGACCATCAGGTCGATCGCCTTCGCCGCGTCGAAGCGGGGCAGCAGCACCAGCTTCTTGCCCGCGCGCCACACCGCGTTCAGCGAGGCCGTCTGGCCGAAGGCGTGGAAGAAGGGCAGCGCGCCGAGGACGACGTCGTCGGGGCTGTACTCGTTGCAGTCGAAGGCGTCGACGGTCGCGTTCATCACCAGGTTGAGGTGGCTGAGCACCGCGCCCTTGGGGACGCCGGTGGTGCCGCTGGTGTAGAAGATGACGGCCGGGTCCTCGGGGCCGCGCGCGGCGTACACCTGAAGGGGCGTCACGTCCTGGGCGACGCGGTCGAGTTCACCGTCGTCGCCGATCGTGGCGACGCGGGCGCCGGCCGCCTCGGCCGCGGCCGTGCCGACGGCGGCCTGCGCGGGGGCGCACAGCAGCAGGTTCACCCCGCTGTCGCGCAGGACGTGCTCCACCTCGCCCGCGGAGAGCAGGAGGTGGACGGGGACGACGACGCCGCCCGCCGCGAGGATCGCGTAGTAGGCGCGCGGGAAGTCGACGGTGTTCGGGGCCATCAGCGCCACCCGGTCGCCCGGCCGGACGCCGTACTTCTCGCCGAGCGCGGCGGCCCGGGCCCGGACCTGGTCCCACAACTCGCCGAAGGTGAACCGGAGTTCGCCTTGGACGAGGGCCTCCTTGTCGGGCCTGCGGCGGGCGTTGTCGGCGAGGATCGCGGCGAGCGAGAGAGTGGCCATGCGGGTGGTGCTCCGTTCCTTGCTGGTGCGGCTCTGAACCAGAGGGGCGCCGCGAACCCGGTGCGGCCGGGCCCGCGGCCGGGTCTCAGCGGGCGCCGCCGTTGACGTACAGCGTCTGTCCGCTGACGTAGGAGGCGTCGTCGCTGGCGAGGAAGGCCACGACGGACGCGATGTCCTCGGGCTGTCCGACGCGGCCCAGCGGGGTGCGCTCGGCGGCGAGCTTCTGGTGCTCGTCGGCGGTGGCGCCGACGCGCTCGGCGGTGGCGGCGGTCATCGCGGTGGCGATGTAGCCGGGGGCCACGGCGTTCACGTTGATGTCGAAGCGGCCCAGCTCGATGGCGAGCGTGGCGGTGAAGCCCTGGATGCCGGCCTTGGCGGCGGCGTAGTTGGCCTGGCCGCGGTTGCCGAGGGCGGACCGGGACGAGAGCGAGACGATCTTGCCGTACTTCTGCCGCGACATGTACGTCTGCGCGGCCTGCGAGCAGTTGAAGACCGAGCTCAGATTGACGTCGAGGACCGCGTCCCAGTCGGACTTGGGCATCTTGAAGAACATGCCGTCCCGCGTGATGCCCGCGTTGTTGACCAGGATGTGCAGCGCGCCCAGGTCCTCGTTGATCCGCGCGAAGGTCGTCTCCACTGCGTCCTGGTCGGTGACGTCGCAACCGTAGGCGCGGGCGGTACCGCCCTTGGCCTCGATCGCGTCGACGGTGGCCCGCGCACGCTCGGCGGTGAGGTCGACGACGGCGACGGCGGCGCCCTCCTCCGCGAGCCGGAGCGCGGTGGCGGCGCCGATGCCCTGGGCGGCTCCGGTGACGACGGCGACGCGGCCGGTGAACCTGCTCATGAGTCTCGTATTCCTTGTGTCGTAAGGGAGTTGTGTGGCGAAAGGACGGTCAGGCGCGCTCGACCAGGACGGCGCTGCCCTGACCGACGCCGACGCACATGGTGGCGAGGCCGCGGGCGGCGCCGGTGCGGCGCAGGCGGTGCAGCAGGGTGGTGAGGATGCGGGCGCCGGAGCAGCCGAGGGGGTGGCCGAGGGCGATGGCGCCGCCGGTCGGGTTGACCAGGTCGGGGTCGATGCCGAGGCCGTCGACGCAGGCGAGCGCCTGGGCGGCGAACGCCTCGTTGAACTCGGCCTCCTCGACGTCGCCGATGCTCCAGCCGACGCGGCCGAGGGCCTTCCGGGTGGCGGGCACGGGGCCGATGCCCATGACGTCGGGGTGGACGCCGGCCGAGGCGCCGGCGACGTAGCGGCCGAGGGAGACCAGGCCGAACTCCTCCAGGGCCTCCTCGCTGACGAGGAGCAGGCCCGCCGCGCCGTCGTTCATCGGCGACGCGTTGCCCGCCGTGACCGAACCCCCCTTGCGGAACACGGGCTTGAGGACGCCGAGCTTCTCCAGGGAGGTGCCGGGGCGGATGCACTCGTCCGCGTCGACCACGACGCCGTCGGGCCGGGTGACGGGGAGGATCTCGGCGTCGAAGAGACCGTCCTTGCGGGCGGCGGCGGCCCGCTGGTGGCTGCGCAGCGCGAACGCGTCCTGCCGCTCGCGTCCCACGCCGTACCGGTCGGCGACCTCCTCGGCGGTCTCCCCCATCGCGAGGACGCCGTGCAGTTCCTTCATCCTCGGGTTGACCAGGCGCCAGCCGAGGCGGGTGTCGTACGTCTGCATCTGGTGCGGCAGCGCCTCGTCGGGGCGGGGCAGCACGAAGGGGGCGCGGCTCATCGACTCGGAGCCGCCGGCGAGGACGACATCGGCCTCGCCCGCGGCGATGGTGCGTGCGGCCGTGGTGACGGCTTCGAGTCCGGAGGCGCAGAGCCGGTTGACGGTCGCGCCGGGCACGGACTCGGGCAGGCCCGCGAGGAGGGCGGCCATCCGTGCGACGTTGCGGTTGTCCTCGCCGGCCTGGTTGGCGGCGCCCCAGTAGACGTCGTCGACGAGCGCCGGGTCGAGAGCGGGGGCGTCGCCGAGCAGGCCCCGGATCACGGTGGCCGCGAGGTCGTCGGGGCGTACGGAGGAGAGGGATCCGCGCAGCTTCCCGATGGGGGTGCGGCGGGCGGCGGCGAAGTGAACGGGGCGCACGGTCAACTCCAGGGAACAGCCGGATGCGGTTAATTAGCACTGCTAGTTTTGGACTATAGTCCCGCGCCGCGGCCACTGGGAAGAGTCCCTGAGTGATCAAAAGAGGGCATGCCGTGATCAAAGAGGTGAGCGGGGTTCCACATCTCAGGGCTGACCCTGATGTCTCCCCGTGACGGCTTGCCTACTGTGGAGGTCCGGCACCGCTCCGCGGACGACGCACGGGGGACCACGGGGGAAACGGGGGAACGAGCGTCGTCTCCGGAGCGGAGCGCCGGAACCTCTTGGACGTACGCGGGTGGCTCTCAGCCCCGCAGATACGTCAGAACGGCCATGACCCGCCGGTGTTCCAGCAGATCGGGTTCCAGGTGCAGCTTGCTGAAGACGTTGCGGACGTGGGTCTCCACCGTCTTGCCGCCGATCACCAGCTGCTGCGCGATGGCCTCGTTCGAGCGGCCCTCGGCCATCAGCCCCAGGACGTCGCGCTCGCGTCCGGTGAGTTCGTCCAGGGGACCCGGCGCGCGCGGCGCGTCCAGCAGCCGGGCCACCACCAGCGGGTCGAGGACCGTCTCCCCCGCCGCCACCCGCTTCAGCGCGCCGGCCAGTTCGTCGATGTCGGCGACGCGCTCCTTCAGGAGGTAGCCGAAGCCCTCGGGCCGGTCGGCCAGGGCCTGCACGGTGGAGCTGGTCTCCACGTACTGGGAGAGCAGCAGGACGCCGGTGCCCGGGTGGGCCTCCCGGACGGCGGCAGCCGCGACCAGGCCCTCGTCGGTGTGCGTGGGCGGCATCCTGATGTCGAGCAGGACGGCGTCCGGCGCGTGCTCGGCGACGAGCGCGAGCAGGGGTCCGGTGTCGGCGCACTCGGCGGCCACCTCGATGCCCTCGTCGGTGAGGAGACGCACGATCCCCTGCCGAAGGAGTGCCGAGTCCTCGGCCACGATCACCCGCACGGAAGCTCCGCCCTGATCCTGGTCCCGCCACCGGCGGGACTGTGTATGTGCAGTACGCCGTCGACGGCGGCGAGCCGGTCGGCGAGGCCGCGCAGGCCCGTGCCGCGCGCGGTGTCGGCGCCGCCGACGCCGTCGTCGACGGTCTCGACGACGAGCCGGCCGTCCTGATGCCGGGCCGAGACGCTGACGGCGCGCGCCTTGGCGTGCTTGGCCGCGTTCGACAGGGCCTCGCAGACGGTGAAGTAGGCGGTGGTCTCGACGAGCGGGTCGTAGCGCCGGGGCTCGGCCGCGACGACGACCGGCATCGCGGCCTCCTTGGCGAGGGCGTTCAGCGCGGGCCCGAGTCCCTCGCGGGTGAGGACGGCGGGGTGGATGCCCTGGGCGATGCCGCGGAGCTCCTCGATGGCCTGGCGCAGGCTGGTCTCGGCCTCGTCGGCGGCGGCGCGCAGTGCCTCGTCGGCGTGGTCGGCGAGACCGCGCTGCACCCGGCGCACCTGCATCAGCGCGAAGACGAGCCGGGTCTGCGCGCCGTCGTGCAGATCGCGCTCGAGCCGGCCGCGCTCGGCGTCGGCCGCCTGCACGATGCGGGTGGCGACGTCCTTGGCGCGGGTGCGCAGCCAGACGTTCTCCAGGGCGAGGCGCAGGGCGGCGGCCACGGATTCAAGCAGTTCCGGGTCCTCGCTGAGCGCCGGGTCGTGGTGGAGCAGGGCGAGCGGACGCCCGTCGGACGCGTGCACCGGAGTACGGCCCGGCCCTCCGGTGGCGACCTCGCGGCCCGCCCCGTCGACGTACGCGGCGCGCTCCTCGCGCCACAGGCCGAGCCGCAGCGTCGGGTCGCCGAGCACCCGGACGAGCGCCTCGCGCACCCTGGACGGATCGGGATCGGTGCCGACGTCGATGACGAGTCCGCTGACCTCGGCCCGCTGCAGGTGCATGCGCAGCAGTCCGCCGAGGAAGGCGAAGGGGACGGCGACCTGGGCGAGGTCGGACATCAGGTACACGGCCTGCTCGGCGACGGAGCCGACCTCGCCGAACCACGGCACGACGTAGAACAGCATGTCCCACATCAGGAACGCGACGGCGATGCCGATGCCGATCCAGGCCGGCATCAGGGCCCGCCTGCGGGCCGCGGAGGCGTGCCGCCAGCGCTGCACGATGGCGACCGCGGCGACGGCGGAGATCACCCAGCCCGCCGCGTGGTACACGGCGTCGAAGGTGTCGAACAGGCCGTTCCAGGCAGGCACGAGAATGAGGTTCGGGCCGCAGTCCCGGCAGTCCAGATAGGTCGCGCCGGTATTGACCGCCGGGTCGAACAGGAGCGTGCGGACCAGGCCGCCGACGGCGACGAGCCCGTACGCGAACTGCACCAGGCGCCGGGTGAGGACCGTGGTGAGACGGCCTTCGGGGAACGACAGCACGAGGTGCAGGAGCACCGCCATGTTCAGCGCCTCCCACCAGGCGCCGAAGGTGAAGAGGACGGGCACCGCGGTGCCCTGGAGGTTGCCGAAGAACCAGGTCACGCCCTCGGCGACCATGAGGCGGCCGGTGTGGTTGGCGGGCCTGCGGTTCCAGGCGACCAGGCCGGCGACGACGTACGCCCAGCCGACGGCGAGGTCGCGCACCAGATCCGACGCGGACGCACCGCTGCGCGCGTACGCCCACGAGCCGGCCACACCTGATACGACGGCGAGCCCCACGGCCCCGGTCAGGCGCAGCCGAACCACTCGCTCACCCTGACTGTCCACGGGGCACACCGTAAGCCATTCGGGTGCACGGGGTGCAACGCGCTCGTAGGGTAGGCCGGGTACGCGAGGGCCGGACACGGGGGTCGTGGTGGAGTCGCGCAGGTTGTTGTCGTTCGCGGACGCGCTGGCACTGCTGGGGGTCGACTCGGCCCGGGTCACCGCGCTCGACCGGGCGCTCGGCGGGGCACTGAACCTGGCGACGGGCGGGGCGAGCGGGGCGGTGCTCGGCATGGTGTCCGAGCGGGGGCGGATCGTGGGGGTGGGGCGGGACGCGGTGCGGGGCGTCGGGGCGCGGCTCGGGCGGGCGACGAGCCGGGCGGAGCGGACGGATGTGCTGCGGGCTGCGCATGCGGTGATCGTGATCGTGGCGTGGTTCGAGGCCCTGGAGGAGACCGCCCTGCCGATCTCACTCGGCGAACTGGATCTGGTGCGCGGCGAGCAGGTGGCGCTGGCGGGTGGCAGCGGGACGGATCTGTTCGCGGTGACCGTGCCGTGTCCGGAGCCGCACCTCCCCCCGGAGGCCCTGTCCGAGGAGCTGAGATCCTGGTACGGCCAGTACGGCGACGCGCTCCTCGCGTTCCTGCACGGTCTCGCAGTGTGGGAACGCGCGTCGGCGGAGGAACAGGCACGGACGACGTCGCTCGTGCGGGCGACGCGCGATCGAGCGCTGTTCCGCTACCGGCACCTCAGCTTCCAACTGGTTCAAGCGGCACCAGAGTTCGGCTACTGGCTCACTCTCGTCGAACATCAGGCGACACGCACCGAGGTGCGCCGCGCTCTGGACGGCATCGATTCCCTGTTGGCGGCGACGGCCGATCACCTGCAGCCCCCCGTCGATGTCGCCGCCGCTCTGGCCACGGCGCACGAGGCGTCACTCACCCACACGATCCTCGATACCGCCACCACACCCGAGGGCATCCGCGTGCCCACGGTGGCCGCCATGTATCTCGACCCGGACTTCCGGGTGGCCAAACCGCTGAGCCAGTCGGGGCCCGCCGACGAGAGCTGGTGGGAGCGGCTGCCGGTACGCCGGGACCTCACGTCGTATCTGGCCGGAATTCTCACGCATCCGTCACTGACCGACGCGCCACTGCTGGTGCTGGGACAGCCCGGGGCGGGGAAATCCGTGCTGACGCGGGTGCTCGCGGCGCGACTGCCCCGCGCCGGGTTTCTGCCGGTGCGGATTCCGCTGCGGGACGTGCGGGCCGAGGACGAGCTGCAGGACCAGATCGAGCAGGCGATCCGGGCGGCCACAGGCGAACGTACGTCCTGGCCGGAGTTGGTCCGCGCGGCAGGCGGCAGCACCCCGGTGCTGCTGCTCGACGGCTTCGACGAGCTCCTCCAGACCACGGGAGTCCACCACACCGACTTTCTCGTGCGCGTCGCCCGCTTCCAGCGGAGGGAAGCCGAACTCGGCCGCCCTGTAGCCGCGTTGGTCACCAGTCGCACCGCCGTCGCCGACCGGGCCCGCTACCCGCAGGGGCTGGTGGCGCTGCGCCTGGAGCCGTTCAGGCCCGAGCAGATGCAACGCTGGCTCGCCGTCTGGAACGAGGCGAACTCGGGCACGCTCCGGCCCCTGACCTGGGAGACCGTGTCCCGACACCTCGAACTGGCCTCCCAACCACTGCTGTTGACGATGCTCGCGCTGTACGACGCCACGGAAGGCGGACTCACCCGGGACGAGAGCGAGCAGCCGCTCGAACTCACCGAACTGTACGAGGAACTGCTGTCGTCCTTCGCACGGCGTGAGCTCGGCAAGACGAGCCGGGACGCCGCACCGGATGACGAGGCGACGCGCGTCGAGCAGGAGTTGCAGCGCCTCTCCCTCGTCGCCTTCGCGCTCGTCAACCGGGGCCGCCAGTGGGTGTCCGCCGACGAGTTGGATGAGGATCTGGCCGGCCTGCTCGGCAGACGTACCGCCGAAGCGGCCGGGTTCCGTACGCCGCTGGGACCGGCCGAGACCGCGCTCGGCCGGTTCTTCTTCGTGCAGCGAGCCCAGTCCGTGCGGGACGGCCGCGTCCTGGCTACCTTCGAGTTCCTGCACGCCACGTTCGGGGAGTACCTGGCGATGCGGCTCGCCCTGCGGCTGCTCACCGATCTCCTCGCACCCAGGCCCTCCCTCTCCCTGGGTGAGAGCCGCATCGACGACGACCTCGCATACGCGGTGCTGTCGTTCGCACCGCTGGCGTCACGGCAGATGCTGCGTTTCGCACGGGGGCTCGTACGGACGATGCCGCCGGAGCGGCGAACCCGGCTGGCCGAGCGGCTGGTGCGCGTGCGGAACGAGCACAAGACACGGACCGGCGATCCACGTCCGGAGTACCGTCCGGTCGAGCGACGCACCTCGTCACGCCACGGTATCTACGACGCGAACCTGGTGCTCGTCACCCTCGCCCTTCTGGAGCGGACGTCCGTGCACGAGCTGTTCCCCAGAGCGAGCGATCCGGTGGGCTCGTGGCACCATCGCTGCCTCCTGTGGCGTTCCTCGATGGAGGAGGAGCAATGGACGGACATGGCCCTCTCCTTCACCGTGCGGCGCACCTGGGACGGCGAAGGGCGGCGTTCGTTGGAGATCCGGCTGCGTGAGGGCGCACTGCCGCAACCCGAGCCGCTGGACGCGAACTGGTTCTTCCGCTATCCGCAGGGCCACGGCGGCCCCGGCTGGCAGCGCGCCTACCACGAGGACATATGGCACAAGCTGACCGTCGCCGGCTCGACGAACGACCAAGTGGTCGCCCATGCCCTGGACCCGGTCTTCCGCAACCTCGGGCCGTGCGTAACCACCTTCACCCCCGTGGAGGATGCGCCGGCGTCGTCCCTCGCGCACGATCTGCTGCGCCTGCTCCTCGACGACACCGACGCACTCACCCGCACGGAGCTGGGGGACCTGTACGAGCGGGTGCAGCGCGGCATCCGCGCGCTGCCGACCGACTTCGAGCGCATGGACCGCGTGCTCGAACTGTTCCTGGTGGCCCGTGACCGCGACAGGGACCGGGGCGCGGTGGCCGACGGGACCTTGGACTCCATCGACCAGTTGGTGGCTCACCTGGCCACCCGCAGCAGCCTCCGCCCGACCCTGTTGCGCCACTACCCGTGGCTGGTGCGCGGCTGATCCTCCGGGTCCCGGATCAACCCCAGCACCCGGCTCCGCAACCCCGTGAACCGCACGTCCGCCCGAGTAGTCAACTGATCCCGCTCCGCCGGGAGTTCGACGACGACCTCCTCGCGGACCACCGTCGGCGACGGGCTCAGGACCAGGACCCGCTCCCCCAGGTACACCGCCTCGTCGATGTCGTGGGTGACGAACAGGACGGTCATGCCGCGGCGGCGCCACAGGCCGCGTACCAGGTCCTCCAGGTCGGCGCGGGTCTGGGCGTCGACCGCGGCGAACGGCTCGTCCATCAGGAGCACGTCGGGTTCGTAGGCCAGTGCGCGGGCGATGGCGACCCGCTGCTGCATGCCGCCGGAGAGTTCCCAGGGGTAGGCCCGGCCGGCGTCGCCGAGGCCCACCGCGTCGAGCGCCTCGGTCACGCGGGCGCGCCGCGCGTCCTTCGGCATCTTCCGCTGCCGCAGCGGGAGTTCGACGTTCTCCGTCACCCGCATCCAGGGGAACAGGCTCCGCCCGTACTCCTGGAAGACGACCGCGAGGCCGGGGCGGGGGCCGGTCACCGGGACGCCGTCCAGCGTGACGGAGCCCTCCGTCGGCGCCAGGAGTCCCGCCACGCACTTCAGGAGCGTCGTCTTGCCGCAGCCCGAGGGGCCGACGACGCACACCAGCTCCCCCGCGTCGAGGCGGAAGGTGAGGTCGCGCAGCGCCTCCACCCGGCGTCCCGACCCTTCGTAGACCTTGCGCAGTCCTTTGACCTCAAGCACCGCCGCCACCCGCCTTCCGTCGCGCGCCGCGCGATCCGTGGTACCAGCCGAGGGCTCGCCTCTCGACGATCCGGAACAGCACCGAGAGAGCCACTCCCAGCAGGCCGAGCACCAGGATGCCGGTCCACATCTCCGGTACGGCGAAGGAGCGTTGGAACTCGACGACCGCGAAGCCGAGGCCGCTGCTGGAGGCGTACATCTCGCTGATGACCATGAGGATGACGCCGATGGACAGGGCCTGGCGCAGGCCCGCGAAGATCTGTGGGCTCGCCGCCGGGAGCACCAGGTGCCGCAGCCGGGCCGCGCCCGTCACTCCGTACGAGCGGGCGGTGTCGGCGGCGACCTCGTCGACCGCCCGGACGCCGGCGGCCGTGTTGAGCAGCACCGGCCAGACGCAGCCCGACGCGATCACGGCGATCTTCATGGTGTCTCCGATGCCGGCGAACAGCATGATGACGGGGACCAGGACCGGCGGCGGGACCGCGCGCAGGAACTCCAGGGCCGGTTCGCAGAACGCCCGGGTGCGCCGTGAGGCGCCGATGACGACGCCGAGCCCGACGCCCGCCACGCCCGCCACCGCGTAGCCCGCGAGGAGCCGCAGCACGCTCGGCAGGACGTCGTCCCGGAGCCGGTCGGGCGTCCAGGTGTCGTCGAAGCGGCCGAGGATGGTGCGCAGGGGTGGCGCGTAGAAGCTGGTGCTGGAGTCGGACGCCAGCCACCACACCGCGACCAGCAGGCAGGGCAGCGCCAGGGCGAGGGCGGCCGCCCGCAGGGCCCGCCCGGTGCGCCTCACGCGGGGGCCTCCGTCCGGACCGACCGGTGCCAGGACAGGGCGCGGCGTTCCACGGAGCGCGCGCCGGTGTTGATGAGCACGCCGAGGCAGCCGGCGACCAGGATGAGGGCGTACATGTCGGGGACGGCCTGCGAGGTCTGGGCGACGTTGATGCGGTGGCCGAGTCCTGGCGCCCCGATGACGAGTTCGACGGTGACGGCGAGGATCAGGGCGACCGCCGCGGCGAGCCGGACGCCGGTCATGACGTACGGGAGGGCCGTCGGCCACACGACGTGGCGGATGCGGGCCCAGGGGCCGAGGCCGAAGGCGCGGGCGGTGTCCTCGGCGACGGGGTCGACGTCCTGGACGCCGTACAGGACCTGCACGAGGACCTGCCAGAACGCGGCGTAGACGACGAGGAGGAGGACCGAGCGGAGTTCGGTGCCGAAGAGCAGGATCGCCAGCGGGATGAGGGCGACGGACGGGATCGGGCGGAGGAACTCGACGGTGGACGAGGTGAGTTCGCGCAGGTACGGGACCGTGGCGATGACGAGTCCTGCCAGGACGCCGCCGGCCGTGGCGAGGCCGAGGCCGAGCGCCCAGCCGGTCAGGGTGTCGCCGAGCGCCGACCAGAAGGCGGGGTCCGTCAGTTCGCCGCCGAGGGCGTCGAGGGTGGTGGTGAACGGCGGCAGGTAGGCGGAGGAGACCAGGCCGAGGCGCGGCACCGCCTCCCACAGTGCCGCGCAGACGAGCAGGCCGAGTGCTCCGGGGATCACGGGAGGAGGGCGTCGAGGTCGGGGGTCTTGGCGAACAGGCCGTCGCCCTGGCCGAGTTGGGCGAGCCGGTCGAGGGAGGCGCGGTTCGGTTCGGCGGGCCAGGCGGGCAGGACGACCTTGTCGAGGGTGGCCTGCGGGATCTTGGTGTAGGAGGTGACGATCTGGCGGACCTCGTCGGGGTGGCCGTTCGCGTACGTCAGGGACTCCTCGGTGGCGGCGGCGAACTTCTTCACGATGTCCGGGTGCTGCTGGGCGTACTGCGCGGCGGTGAAGTAGAGGGCGACGGTGAGGTCGGGGGCCGTGTCGACGAAGTTGGAGGCGATCACGGTGCCGCCCTGCGCCTTGACGGTGGCGAGGGCGGGCTCGACGACCTGGGCCGCGTCGATCTGGCCCTTGTCGAGGGCGGCGGGCATCTGGTCGAAGGCGAGCTCGACGAACTTGACCTTGTCGGGGTCTCCGCCGGCCTTGCGGACGGACTCCCTGACGGTGGTGTCGTTGATGTTCTTGAGCGTGTTGACGGCGACGCTCCTGCCCTCCAGGTCCTTGGCCGTCTTGACCGGGCTGCCCTTCTTGACGACGACGGCCCCGAAGTCCGCGCCGTCCTTGCCGGTGGAGCCGACGCCGTTGGCGACGGCCTTCACGGGGACGCCCTTGGACTGGGCGACCATCAGGGACGTGGCGTTGGAGAAGCCGAACTGGAACTGGCCGCTGATGACGCCCGGCACGATCGCCGCGCCGCCCTGTGCCTGGGTGAAGGCCAGTTTGAGGCCCTGTTTCTCGTAGAAGCCCTTCTTCTGGCCGAGGTAGACGGGTGCGACGTCGACGATGGGGATGAGGCCGAGTTTGACGGTGGTGGTGCCTCCGCTGCCGGACGCGGAGGGTTTGCCGTTGTCGTCGGAGCCGCCGCAGGCCGCCGTGGCGGCGAGCAGGGCCACGACGGCGGCGACGGTGAAGGTGCGGCGTGTGCATCGCATGGATCCCCCCGGGTGTTCAGCGGGAAAGTAGAGCCCGCACCTTAAGGGGTCAATGCCCTTGGCACACAAGAGAGTTGACGTTACTTACAGCGCAATCACAGCATGCGCGCCGCGTTGCCCGCCGGCTCTACGCCGTCTCGTGGCGCAGCGGCCGGCGGCCGAGGGAGGCGTCGTGGGCGTCGATCGCCTTCAGTGCGGCGAGTCCGTGCCGCAGGGCCGCGCCCCAGTGTTCGGTGGCGGTGAGCCAGCGGTCGGCGTCGTGCAGGAAGAGCCGGTCGGGGACGCCGTCGCGGAGCACCGCGGGGGTGCGCTCGATGGTGGCGGCCGTGGGCGCGAAGGCGCGGATCGCCGCGCCGGGGTCCTTCTCGTAGGCCGTCCAGAACGTCGCCAGCTCCGCACTCAGACGCGGTGATTGGGGCTGCCAGGGGTTGGCGCCGAAGGTGGGGGCCATGTGGTTGAGGTCGACGAAGACCTGTACGGCGTCGGCGACGCGCTGGTCGCCGCCCGCCAGGTGGAGGGCCGACTGGTCGACCCGGCCGTCGAAGTGATGTGGACCGGCACCGACGTCGTCCCGCCCGAGATCACCAACTCCCAGGCAGGTGGTCCGGGATGGACCGGGGTGGTCCGGGGGGACGGTGGGGTTCAGTCGCGGGTGTGTTCCCGGTACAGGTCGAGTTCGCCGTCGAGGTCGAGGGCGATGACGCTGCACAGCGGGTCGAGCTGGTCGTCGGACACGTACAGGTACTCCCAGCCGGGTACGTCGCCGAGGCCGCCGACGCGTTCGGTGCGCACCGGGGTGTCGCTGCCGAGCACGCGGGCCGAGCGGACGGCGTTGCGGACGCCACGCACGACGGCGTACTCGTTGGGCCGGTCGAAGAGGAACAGGTAGAGGGTGCGGCGGTCCGCGGAGAGGGTGGAGGGGCCGTAGAAGTGGCCGTGCGGCAGGCCGCGCCCGGTGCCGTACAGGGCCGCCGCGTGGCGGGCGGACCAGGCGCCCAACTGCTCCAGCCTGTCGGCCTGTTCGGGCAGGATGGTGCCGTCCGCCCGGGGTCCGACGTCGAGGAGCAGGTTGCCGCCGCCACCGACGGTCTCGGCGAGCACGCGGACGAGCTGGCGCGGCGACTTGTGGTGGTCGTCCTGCGGCTGGTAGCCCCACGAGTCGTTGATCGTGAGGCACAACTCCCAGGGTCCTGGCGGAGGTTCGACGGGGACGCCCTGTTCGGGGGTGGCGTAGTCGCCGTGGCCGGTGAGGCGGCCGTTGACGACGGTGCCCGGCCTGCGCTCCTCGATGAAGGCGGCGATCTCGCCCATCCGCCACTGGTCGGGACCGCGCTCCCACTCGCCGTCGAACCAGAGCAGGTCAGGGGCGAACAGGTCGAGCAGTTCGGTGAGCTGGGCGCGGTGGAAGGCGAGGAAGGCGTCCCAGCGGGCGGGGTCCTCGTCGCCGGCGGCCGGCATGGAGTACGGGTTGCCGCGCTCGTCGGGGTCCTGGCCGGCGGGGCGGACCGTGGCGTAGTCGGGGTGGGACCAGTCGAGGTGGGAGTAGTAGAGGCCGACCTTGATGTCGCGGCGGCGCAGCGCGGCGACGTACTCGGCGATGAGGTCGCGCCCCGCGGGGGTGCGCTTGACGACGGACAGGTCGTTGGCGTGGGTGTCCCACAGGGCGACGCCGTCGTGGTGCTTGGCGGTCAGTACGGCGTACCGGGCGCCGGCCCGCACGAACAGATCGGCCCAGGCGTCGGGGTCCCAGTGTTCGGCGCCGAATCGGTCGAGCTGCGCCATGTACGTGTCGTAGCGGACGCGCCCGTCGAAGAACGACCAGGACTCGGCGACGCCGTCCACGGCGTAGATGCCCCAGTGGATGAAGACGCCGAGCTTGCCGTCGGTGAACCACCTTTTGGCGGCGGGCAGTTGGTCACTCACGCGTAGTGCTCCTCGTCGTGGTTCCAGGCGGGGTGCGGTCCTGGGGGACGGTTGTCTCCGGTCGACGGCCGACATCGTTGTCGGATCGTGGGACGTGCCAGGTGGGGGCGGCGCGGTTCCGGTGGTGCCGGGCGTGGTGCGGGGGCGGGTTCAGGGGGCGGCCGCGGTCGAGCCGCGTTCCACGAGGTGCGGGAGCGCGTCCTCCACGCGCCGGGCCGGGCCCCCGTCGAGCAGGGCGAACAGTTCCTCGGCGGCGCGGCGGCCGAACGCCGTGGTGTCCCGGACGAGCGCGGTGAGCGCGGGGTGCGTGGAGCGGCACAGCACCGAGTCGTCCCAGGCCACGATGGACAGGGCGGCCGGTACGGGGATGCCGCGTTCGGCGGCGACGCCGAGGCCCGCGACGGCGAGGACGTCGTTGTCGTAGACGATCGCCGTCGGCGGCGCCGCGGAGTCGAGGACGCGGCGGGTCGTCCTGGCGCCCTCCGTGTCGGAGTAGTCGGTGGTGTGGGAGTGGGCCTCGATGCCGCGCCGTTCGGCCGCCGCCCGCAGCGACGCGATCCGGCGGCGGGTGTGGGCGAGTTCGGGCAGGCCCGCGACGTGCGCGATCCGGCGGTGGCCGAGCGCGTCGAGGTGGTCGACGATGCCGGCCATGGCACGGGCGTCGTCGGCCCACAGGTTGGCGATGCCGGGGTGGCCGGTGCCGTCGTCGCCGGGCGGCAGCGAGCCGATGACGACGGCGGGCAGTCCGAGCTCGTCGAGGAGCGGGGGGCGGGGGTCGTCGGCGCGCGGGTCGACGACGAGGACCCCGTCGACCCGGTGCTCGGCCCACCAGCGCCGGTAGGCGTCGCATTCGGCGTCGAGGTCCTCGACGACCTGGAACAGCAGGCCGAACCGGCGCAGGGAGAGGACTTCCTGGACGCCGGAGACGAGCTGGAGGAAGAACGACTCGACGCCGAGGGTGCTGGCGGGCCGGGCGAGGACGAGACCGATCGTGGCGGGGCCCTCGCCGGACAGGGCGCGGGCGGCGGCGCTGGGCCGCCAGCCGAGCCGGTCGGCGACCCGGCGGACCCGGGCGCGGGTGGCCTCGGAGACGCCCGGCCGGCCGTTGAGGGCGAACGAGACGGCGCTCTCGGACACCCCGGCCTCCTGGGCGATGTCCTTGATGGTGGGGCGTCTGACCGGAACACGGCGCACGATCTGCCTCCCGCCGAAACGACGCATGAACGATGCCGGAACGAAGTCGGAACGAGCCGGTGTGCGCACTGAAGCGCTTGAGTGCCGAGCACGCTAAAGCGCTTTAGCTGGTTCGGCAAGAGGGCGCGTCCACAACGATTTACAGCCGGTGACGCCCTGTTGACGTGGCCCTTCGGTGTGGCTCACGCTCTCCCCTGGCTCACCGCTTCTCCGAGGAGCAGGAATTCAACGATGCGTTTCGGCGTCAACTACACCCCCTCCCAGGGCTGGTTCCATCACTGGCTCGATTTCGATCTCGACGCGGTCCGCACCGACCTCGACGCGATCGCGGCGCTCGGCGTCGACCACGTGCGGGTGTTCCCGCTGTGGCCGGTGTTCCAGCCCAACCGTTCGCTGATCCGGCCGCGCGCCGTCGAGCAGCTGGTGGCCCTCGCGGACGCGGCGGGTGAGCGCGGACTCGACGTGAACGTCGACGGCCTGCAGGGCCACCTCTCCAGCTTCGACTTCCTGCCCGCGTGGACGCGGACGTGGCACCGGCGCAATCTGTTCACCGATCCCGACGTCGTGGCGGCGCAGGCCGCGTACCTGCGCACGCTCGCGGCGGCACTCGCCGACCGGCCGAACTTCATCGGGATGACCATCGGCAACGAGATCGCCCAGTTCGCCGCGGGACCCCCGCACCCCGACCCGGACCGCATCTCCCCCGCGCAGGCCGGGAGCTGGCTGGAGCGGGTGCTCGCCGCGTGCGAGGAGGGGGCGCCGGGCCGGCTGCACCTGCACGCCGAGTACGACGCGTCGTGGTACCAGGACGACCAGCCGTTCACCCCTGCGCACGCGGCCCGGCTCGGCGCGCTGACGGCGGTGCACTCGTGGGTGTTCAACGGCACCGCGCAGCGGCACGGCAAGGACGGTCCCGCGACGTACGGGCACGCGGCGTACCTGGTCGAGCTGTCCAAGGCGTGGGCGGCCGAGCCGCACCGGCCGGTGTGGCTGCAGGAGGTCGGGGCGCCGCAGCCGCTGATCCCGGCGGAGCACGCGGACCGGTTCACGGAGGCGACGATCGAGGCGGTGCTCGACTGCCCGGACCTGTGGGGCGTCACCTGGTGGTGCTCGCACGACGTCTCCCGTGACCTGGCGGACTTCCCCGAACTGGAGTACTCGCTGGGCCTGTTGACCAACGACGGCGCGGTGAAGCCGGCCGGCAAGGCCGTCGCCCGGCTGGCCGGGGCGTGGCGCGGCCGGTCGCCCGGGCCCGCCGTGCGCACGACCGCCCTGGTCGTGGACGCCGGCGACGACGACCTGGCGCCGCGCCGCTCGGTGTGCGCGCCGGGCGGCGCGGTCTTCGAGGCGTTCGCCGCGCTGGCCGCCGACGGGGTGCGCCCCACGACGGTCCTGGCGAGCCGCGCGGACGACCGGGAGCATCTCGCGGCGTGCGGGATCACCGAGGTCGTCACTCCTGACAACGTTGCCTGAACCCACCTCACCCGTACGGGAGTTGCCCCATGCATGACGACCGTTCCCTGGTCGAGTCCCGGCTGCGCCGCGTCCTCGGCGAGCGCGTCAGGCCCGCCGTGTATCCGCACACCGTGCCCTTGGAGGTCACGGTGTGGCACGCGCCGGGCGAGCCGGTGCCGGTGGCGGAGGGGCTCGCCGCGCCGCACGCGCCGGTGCGGACGGGTGACCGGTGGGGCGCCCCGTGGGGCACGAGCTGGTTCCGGGTGACCGGGACGGTGCCCGAGGAGTGGGCGGGCGAGACCGTGGAGGCGCTGCTCGACCTGGGCTTCGACGAGAACATGCCGGGGTTCCAGTGCGAGGGCCTCGTGTACCGCCCGGACGGCTCCCCGGTGAAGGGCCTCAACCCGCGCAACCAGTGGGTGCGCGTCGCGGACCGGGCCATCGGCGGCGAGCGCGTCGACCTGCACGTCGAGGCGGCGTCGAACCCGGTGATCCTCGACTACCACCCCTTCCGGCCCACGCCCCTGGGTGACGTCGGGACGGCCGGGGACACCCCTCAGTACACGCTCGCGCGGATGGAGCTCGCGGTCTTCGACCGGACCGTGTGGGAGCTGGTGCACGACCTGGAGGTGCTCGGCGAGCTGATGGCGGAGCTGCCGGTCGAGTCGGCGCGCCGCTGGGACGTGCTGCGCGCGGTGGAGCGGGCGCTGGACGCGCTGGACCTCCAGGACGTGAACGGCACGGCGCGGGCGGCCAGGGCCGAGCTGATCGACGTGCTGTCCGCGCCGGCGTCGCCGTCGGCGCACCGGATCAGCGCGGTGGGGCACGCGCACATCGACTCGGCGTGGCTGTGGCCGCTGCGCGAGACGGTCCGCAAGGTCGCGCGGACCGCCGCGAACATGACGCAACTCCTGGACGACGAGCCGGAGTTCGTGTTCGCGATGTCGCAGGCCCAGCAGCTCGCCTGGATCAAGGAGCACCGGCCCGAGGTGTACGCGCGGGTGAAGAAGGCGGTGGCCGAAGGCCGGTTCGTGCCGACGGGCGGCATGTGGGTGGAGTCGGACACGAACATGCCGGGCTCGGAGGCGATGGCCCGTCAGTTCGTGCACGGCAAGCGGTTCTTCCTGGAGGAGTTCGGCGTCGAGAACGACGAGGTGTGGCTGCCGGACACCTTCGGGTTCGCGGCGGGCCTGCCCCAGATCATCAAGGCGGCCGGCGCCAAGTGGCTGCTGACGCAGAAGATCTCGTGGTCGCAGACGAACACGTTCCCGCACCACACCTTCCACTGGGAGGGCGTCGACGGCACCCGGATCCTCACGCACTTCCCGCCCGTGGACACCTACAACTGCGCGATGCAGGGCAGTGAACTCGCCCACGCGGCACGGAACTTCAAGGAGAAGGGACGGGCGAGCCACTCGCTGGCGCCGACCGGGTTCGGTGACGGCGGGGGCGGCACGACGCGCGAGATGGTCGCGAAGGCGGCCCGGCTCCGGTCCCTGGAGGGCTCCCCCACGGTCGAGTGGGAGGCGCCCGCCGCGTTCTTCGCGAAGGCCGAGGCCGAGTACGCCGATCCGCCGGTCTGGGTCGGCGAGCTGTACCTGGAGCTGCACCGGGCGACGCTGACGAGCCAGGCGCAGACGAAGCAGGGCAACCGGCGCAGCGAGCACCTGCTCTACGAGGCGGAGCTGTGGGCGGCGACGGCGGCGGTGCGGACCGGGTTCCCCTATCCGTACGAGGAGTTGGACCGGCTGTGGAAGACGGTGCTGCTGCACCAGTTCCACGACATCCTGCCGGGTTCGTCGATCGCCTGGGTGCACCGGGAGGCGCGGGCCACGTATGCGCGGGTGGCCACGGAGCTCGAGGCCGTCATCGGGGCGGCGCAGCGGGCGCTCGCGGGCGAGGGGACGCGGCCGCTGACCTTCAACGCGGCGCCGCACGCGCGCTCCGGCGTCCCGGCGCTCGGCGCGGAACCGGCGCGGACACCGGACGGCGGCACCCGGGTGACGGCGCGGCCGGGCGGCGGGTTCCTGCTGGACAACGGGCTGTTGCAGGTGGAGGTCGACGGGCGCGGTCTGCTGGTCTCCGTGTACGACGTCGCGGCGGAGCGGGAGACGGTTCCGGCGGGCGCGCCCGGCAATCTGCTCCAGCTGCATCCGGACTTCCCCAACCAGTGGGACGCCTGGGACGTGGACCGCTTCTACCGCAACACGGGCACGGACCTGACGGCGGTGGACGAGCTGGTGGCGGACGGCGACACCGGGGTCCGGATCAGCCGCTCGTTCTCCGCCTCCCGGGTGGTGCAGGTCCTCTCCCTCGCGCCGGGCGCCCGCCGCGTCGACATCGCGACGGAGGTCGACTGGCACGAGACGGAGAAGTTCCTGAAGCTGGCGTTCCCGCTGGACGTGCACGCCGAGCGGTACGCGTCGGAGACCCAGTTCGGCCACGTCCACCGGCCGACGCACACCAACACCTCGTGGGACGCCGCCAAGTTCGAGGCGTGCAACCACCGCTTCGTGCACGTCGCCGAGCCCGGCTTCGGTGTGGCCCTGGTCAACGACTCGACGTACGGGCACGACGTGACGCGGACCGCGGACACCACGACGGTCCGGGTGTCGCTGCTGCGGGCGCCGCGCTTTCCCGACCCGGAGACCGACCAGGGCGTGCACCGCTTCCGGCACGCGCTGGTGCCGGGGGCCTCGGTCGGTGACGCGGTGCGCGAGGGCGCTGCGCTCAATCTGCCCGCGCGCACGGTGCGCGGCGCGGTGTCCGTGGCGCCGCTCGTCACGGTCGACCACGACGCGGTCGCGGTGAGCGCGGTGAAGCTGGCCGACGACGGGTCGGGCGACGTCGTGGTGCGGTTGTACGAGTCGCGGGGCGGGCGGGCGAAGGCACGCGTGACGCCCGGGTTCGCGGTGTCCGGGGTGGTCCGCACGGATCTGCTGGAACGCCCTGTGGAGGAGGGCGACCTGATGCTCTCGCTGAAGCCGTTCGAGTTGGTGACGCTGCGCCTGAGCCGGGCAGCCGAGCAGTGACCGGGGCGACCGCCCGGGTCACGGTGTTGCGCTCCTGACTGATGAGCAAGTCAGCATCACAATCACCTGCTCCACCTGGCAGTTATATATCGCCGTGTTGAGTTCTGCTCAACACGTGGTTAGGGTCGTGCCCCATGGAATCCGACGCCGCATCCAGCGCCGACACCGCCGCACGCGTCCGTGAGGTCATCGCGGCCGCGGGTGTCAGCCAGCGCGAGTTCGCGCGCCGCATCGTCATGGATCCGTCCAAGCTGTCCCGCTCGCTGAGCGGCACCCGGCGCTTCACCGCGGCGGAGCTGGCCCGGATCGCCGACGAGGGGCGCGTGGACGTGGGCCGGCTGCTCGGTGCGCGCCCCCGCGAGGAGGCGCCGCCCACGGCCGTGCCGGTGGCGGGCGGCCGGCCGTCGCAGATCGTCCGCGAGACGGTCCGCCTCATCGCCGAGCACGGGTTCCACGCGGTGCGGGTCGCGGACATCGCGCACGCCTGCGCCACCAGTACCGCGGCGATCCACTACCACTTCCCCGGCCGCGCCGAGCTCCTCGAAGCCGCCGTGCGCTGGTGCATGGACGAGGACACCGCACGCCGCGCCGCCCGGCTCGCCGAGGCGGACGACGCGGCGGCCGAGCTGCGCCAGCTCATCGAGCTGCAGACCCCGCGCACCGACCAGCAGCGCCGCCAGTGGGCGGTCTGGCTCGACCTGTGGGCGGAGGCGGCCCGCTCCACGACGGTCGGCCGGCTGCACACCGAGTACTACCGGCAGTGGCGGGAGACCGTCGCCGACGTCGTCCGCAGAGGGGTGACGCAGGGCGTGTTCCGTCCGGACGCCGACCCCGAGGCGGCGGCGCTCACGCTCACCGCGCTCATCGACGGACTGGCCACGCAGGTCCTGGCGTCGCCCGGTCCCGAGGGGCCGGAAGCGATGCACGCGGCGCTGACCGCCCATGTCCGGGCCACGATCCTGGCCCGATAGCCCCACGTCACGGGGCTCCGCCCCGAACCCCGCTCCCCGATCGCCCGACGGACTCAATCCTGGGAGGCCCCCACATGCCCGTCACCGAGAACGTCATCGTCACCTGCGCCCTCACCGGCGCGGGCGACACCGTCCGCAAGAGTCCGCACGTGCCGGTCACCCCGGAGCAGATAGCCCGGAACGCGGTGGAGGCCGCCGAAGCGGGCGCCGCCGTCGTCCACATCCACGTGCGCGACCCGGAGACCGGCGCCCCGTCGCGCGACCCGAAGCTGTACCGCGAGGTCGTCGAGCGCATCAAGGAGACCGGCACCGACGTCGTCATCAACCTGACCGCGGGCATGGGCGGCGACCTGGTCGTCGACCCGGACCGGCCGCTGGAGGGGTTCCCGCTCCCGGGCTCGGACCTCGTCGGCGGACTCGACCGGCTGCCGCACGTCGAGGAGCTGCTCCCCGACATCTGCACCCTCGACTGCGGCTCCCTCAACTTCGGGGACGGCTCGAACCTCTACGTCTCCACGCCCGACATGCTCCGCGCGGGCGCCCGGCGCATCCAGGAGCTGGGCGTGCGGCCCGAGTTGGAGTGCTTCGACACGGGCCACGTGTGGTTCGCGAAGCAGCTCCTCGCCGAGGGCCTGCTCGACGACCCGTCGGTGTTCCAGCTGTGCATGGGTATCCCGTGGGGCGCGCCCGCCGACCCGGGCGTGCTCCAGTCGATGGTCAACATGCTGCCGGACGGCGCCCGTTGGGCGAGCTTCGCGATCGGCCGGATGCAGATGCCGTGGGTCGCCCAGTCGATCCTGCTGGGCGGGCACGTCCGGGTCGGCCTGGAGGACAACCTGTACCTCGGCAAGGGCAACAAGGCCACCAACGCCCAGCTCGTCGAGCGGGCCGTGACCCTCACCGAGTCGATGGGCACGCGCGTCGCGACCCCGGACGAAGCCCGCGAGATCCTCGGCCTCAGGAAGGCGAACCGCTGATGACCACCCCCTCCCCCACGGCCCCCGAGCACGTCCGCCGCGTCGCCTGCGTCGGCGCCGGGGTCATCGGCGGCGGCTGGGTCGCCCACTTCCTGGCCCGCGGCTACGACGTGACGGCCTGGGACCCGGCGCCCGACGCCGAGCAGCGGCTGCGCCGCCTGGTCGACGCGGCGTGGCCCGCGCTCACGCGGCTCGGCCTCGCCGACGGCGCGTCCCCCGACCGGCTCACCGTCACCGACACCCTCGAACAGGCCGTCGCAGACGCCGAGTTCGTGCAGGAGAGCGCGCCGGAGAAGCTCGACCTGAAGCGCGACCTGCTGGCCCGCGTCGACGCGGCGACGCCGCCCGGCGTGGTCATCGCGTCGTCCACGTCCGGCTATCCGATGACGGACATGCAGACGACGGCCGCGACCCCCGGGCGCCTGGTGGTCGGCCACCCGTTCAACCCGCCGTACCTGATCCCGCTCGTCGAGGTCGTCGGCGGCGACCGCACCGACGACGAGGCGGTCGCCTGGGCGTCCCGCTTCTACGAGGTGGCGGGCAAGTCGGTCATCACGATGAACCGCGAGGTGCCCGGCTTCATCGCGAACCGGCTCCAGGAAGCCCTGTGGCGCGAGGCGCTGCACATGGTCGCCAACGGCGAGGCGACCGTGAAGGAGATCGACGACTCGATCACCGAGGGCCCCGGCCTGCGCTGGGCGTTCATGGGCCCGATGCTGACGTTCGCGCTGGCCGGCGGCGAGGGCGGCATGGCGCACATGCTGGACCACTTCGGGCCGTCCCTGAAGTCGCCGTGGACGCGCCTCGAAGCACCCGAGCTGGACAAGGAGTTGTACGACGCCGTGGTCGCGGGCTGCGACGAGGCGGCGGCCGGCCGCTCCATCGCCGAGCTGGTGGCCGAGCGCGACCGGGGCGTCATCGACGTACTGCGCGCGACGGGCCGGCTCCCCGGTGCGGAGGGCGCCCGATGACGACGCTGCCCCTGCTGCACCGCACGGTCCGCCCCGAGTGGATCGACTACAACGGCCACATGAGCGAGGCCTTCTACGTCCTCGCGTTCGGCCACGCCACGGACGCCCTGATGATCGAGACGGGCCTGCACTCCGGCTACCGCGAGGAGACGGGCTGCTCGCTCTACACGGTCGAGTCGCACATCCGCTATCTGCGGGACGTCCCCGAGGGCGCCCATCTCGCCATCCGTACGCGGATGGTGGGGGCCGCGGCGAAGAAGGCGCGGTTCACGCACGAGATGTACGTGGTGGCGGACGACGCGGCGGACCCGGCGCCGGACGCGGAGCCGGTGGCGACCACCGAGCTGCTCGCGGTCCACGTCGACCAGCAGGCGGGCCGGGCGGCGCCGTTCCCGGACGGGATCCGCGCCCGGTTCACC
Organism: Streptomyces sp. KL116D; assembly: GCF_030766975.1. Taxonomy (NCBI): domain Bacteria; kingdom Bacillati; phylum Actinomycetota; class Actinomycetes; order Kitasatosporales; family Streptomycetaceae; genus Streptomyces; species Streptomyces sp. KL116D. Next base: position 148,246 of record NZ_JASERH010000027.1, read on the forward strand.
GAGCTGACGGAACCGGCGCCCGCGTGGGCGGGCCGCTCGATCGCCCACGTGGCCTGACCGGCCCGAGGTGGACAGGGCCCGGACGTGACATCCGGGCCCTTCCGCTGTCGGGCCGGCCGGGTCAGAGGCCCACGTCCCTGTCGCAGATGTCGCGCAGCGACTCCCTGCGGACCAGCAGCCGCGCGCTGCCCGCCCGCACCGCCACCACCGGCGGCCGGCCCACCATGTTGTAGCCGGACGCCATCGACAGGTGGTAGGCCCCGGCCACCGGGACCGCGAGGAGGTCGCCGGGGCGCAGGTCGCCCGGCAGGGGGACGTCGGCGGCCAGCACGTCGCCCGCCTCGCAGTGCCGGCCCACCACCGTCATCGCGCGCGGCGCCGCCGCGGAGGCACGGCCGACCAGGCGGGGGGCGTAGCGGACGCCGTACAGGGCGGGGCGCGGGTTGTCGCTCATGCCGCCGTCCACGGCGACGTACGCGTGCTGCCCCGACTGCTTGACGGTCAGGACGCGGTAGAGGGCGACGCCCGCCGGTCCTGCGACGGCACGGCCCGGTTCGACGAGGAGGCGGGGTACGGGCAGGTGGGCCGCGGCGCAGCTCTCGATCAGTTCCGCACGCATCCGGCGGGCGAGCCCGGTGATGTCGAGGGCCTGGTCGCCGGGGCGGTAGGCGATGCCGTGGCCGCCGCCGAGGTCGAGTTCCGGCAGGACGACCCCGTGCGCGTCGCGCACCCGTGCCATCAGGCCGACCATGCGGCGGACGGCGGAGAGGTAGGGCTTGGGCGTGGTGATCTGGGAACCCAAGTGGCAGTGCAGGCCGGTCAGTTCGAGCTGCGGCTGATCCAGGACGCGGGCGATGGCGTGCTGGGCGTAGCCGTCGGTGAGGGAGAGGCCGAACTTCTGGTCGTCGGTCCCGGTGCGGATCTTGTCGTGGCCGCCCGCGCTGATCCCGGGGACGACGCGGATCATCACCTTCTGGTGGCCGTCGGTGCCGACGGCTGCGGCGAGCCGGGCGATCTCGGAGGGGCTGTCGATGACGATGCGGCCGACGCCGAGCCGCAGCGCCGCCCGGATGTCCTGGGGGGACTTGGCGTTGCCGTGCAGCACGATCCGGTCCGCGGGGAAGCCCGCGGTGACGGCGAGTTCGAGCTCGCCCGCGGAGCAGACGTCCAGGCCGAGCGCCTCCTCGTCGACCCAGCGCACCATGGCCCGGCACAGGAACGCCTTGGCCGCGTACAGGACGTGGGCCTCGGGGAACGCGTCGCGGTACATCCGGCAGCGGTCGCGGACCTCGTCCTCGTCGAGCACGTAGGCGGGGGTCTGGAAGCGTTCGGCGATCTCGGCGAGGGGGACGCCGCCGACCGTGAGGTCGCCGTCGGGGGCCGGGGCCGTGGAGGCGGGCCACACCGACAGGTCCTCGGGCTCCTCGGTGAGGGGCACGCCGATGGGGTGCAGGGTCGTCATCGGGCCGCCACCTCCGGGGCCGGGCGGACGAGGGCGGGGTCGACGGCGACGGCCGTCACGCCGAGGGGTTCGGTGAGGGAGCGCAGGGCGGGTTCGGCGAGCCTGATCCAGGCCTGGCCGCCGCCCAGGGTGGCGGTGAGCCGCCGGGCGCTGGTGAAGCCGACGGCGGTGCGGCCGCCGTGCGGGGTGCGCAGCAGCAGCGCGGCGCAGCCCGCGGGACCCGGCCGGACGGGAACGAAGAGGGTGGCGTGTCCGGCCGGGCCGGGTTCGCAGGGCTCGGGGTCGTCGGCGCAGGCGTGGTCTGCCATGGGGTTCCTCCTGGAGGATCCTCGGTCGGGTGGTTCCGCCACCGACGTTATGCCCGCTTCCCTGCCCGGATCGCCCTGTCATGACGCCACGTTGACGCCGGGCCCGTGGGCCCTGACGCCGCGCTGACACGGCGGTGTCCGTCAGCCGGCGATCAGTCGAGGACCTTGATCTTCTTCATGGTGGGCTGGGAGACGACGCGGGCGACCCCGGGCAGCCCGATCACCTTGCCGGTCTGGAACGCCTCGTAGGCGTTGTGGTCGGCCACCAGCACGCGCAGCAGGTAGTCGGGGCGTCCGAAGAGCCGGCGGAACTCGACGACCTCCTCGTACCCGGCGATCACCTCTTCGAGGCCGGCGAGGGTCTTCAGGTCGCTGACGGAGACCTCGATGAAGACCATCACCTCCAGGCCGACGCCGAGCGCCTCGTGGTCGACGGTCGCCCGGTAGCCGGTGATGATCCCGGCCTCCTCCAGGCGGCGGACGCGGCGCAGGCAGGGCGGCGGCGAGAGGCCGACGCGGCGGGCGAGTTCGACGTTGGTCAGCCGGCCGTCGGCGCGCAGGTGACGCAGAATGTCGCGATCAAGGGCATCGAGGTGCGGAACATTGCGCGAAGCGCGTCTGCTGGGACACATTCCGCAACCATATGAGGTGCGTTCCGGCCTAGCGTTGTGCTCATGCGAATGACCTGGTCGAAGGGTGCCGCGGGGGTGGTGACCGCCGTGCGGGACGTCGGGGCGGTCGGGCTCGGCGCGTTCCCGATGGGGATGGCGTTCGGGGTGCTGGTGGTGCACTCGGGGCTCGCCTGGTGGTGGGCCAGCCTGTTCTCCGGGCTGGTGTACGCCGGTTCGCTGGAGTTCCTGCTGCTGTCCCTGGTGCTGGTGACGGCGCCGCTGACGACCGTCGCGGCGACCGCGTTCTTCGTCAACGTCCGGCACGTCTTCTACGCGTTGTCGTTCCCGCTGCACCGGATCGCGGGCCGCGCCGGGAAGGCGTACGGGACGTTCGCGCTGTCGGACGAGGCCTGGGTGGTCACCACCCGCCCCGGGGCGGCGAGTTGGGCGGGGCGGCGGATCCTGGGGGCGCAGGGCGTCGTGCACGGGTACTGGGCGGGTGGCGCGACGCTCGGGGCGCTGGCCGGCGGCTGGGTTCCCGCCGGGCTCGGCGGTCTGGACTTCGCGGTGACGGCGCTGTTCGTGGCGCTGGCGCTCGACGCGCTGCGGGCGCGGCCGGAACTGTTCACACCGCTCCTGGCGCTCGGCTGCGCCCTGTTCGCCCGCTTCCTCGCTCCCGGTCAACTCCTGCTGGTCGCCTTCGCGTTGTTCACCGCGGGACTGCTGCTGCGCCACGTCTGGAGGGCCCGTGCCTGACGCCCCGTACCTGCTGTCCGCGGTGGGCGTGGCCGTCGCGGTGACGTGGGCGCTGCGCGCCCTGCCGTTCGCGGTGCTCGCCCCGCTGCGCTCCAGCGCCACGGTGTCGTACCTCGACTCCCACATGCCGGTGGGGGTGTTGACGATCCTCTCGGTCTACGCGCTGCGCGACGTCACGCCCCGCCTGCCCGACCGGGCGTGGCCGACCGTGCTCGCCCTCGCGGTCACGGTCGGCCTGCACCTGTGGCGGCGCAATCTGCTGCTGTCCGTGTTCGGCGGCACGGCGGCCCATGTGGCCCTGGTCGGCGCGGTGTTCACCGGCTGACCCGAGTGACGCGCGCGGGTCAGTGCGGGCGGTCGCCCGCGATGGCGACGCGCTCGGCGACCCGCCGGGCGTCGCCGTAGTCGGCGACGGCGTAGTGCTGGGTGGCCCGGTTGTCCCAGAACGCGATGTCACCGGCCTGCCAGCGGAACCGCACCTGGAACTCGGGGACGTGCGCCTGCTGGAACAGCAGGCGCAGCAGCCGGTCGCTCTCGCCCTGCTCCATGCCGAGGATGCGGGTGGTGAAGGACGCGTTGACGAAGAGCATGCGGCGCCCGGTCGCCGGGTGCCGCCGCACCACGGGATGGGTCACGGGCGGGAACGACTCCTGCCATCGGGCGAGGCGTTCGGGGCCGTAGAAGCGGCGGAACCCGGGCAGGAAGTCGTGTTCGGCGACGGCTCCGTCGATGCGCTCCGTCACCCACCGCGGCAGGTTGTCGTACGCGGCCGCCATGTCGGCCCACAGGGTGTCGCCGCCGGACGGCGGGACCTCGCGGAGCTGCAACACCGCGCCCATCGCGGGGCGTTCGCGGAAGGTGACGTCCGTGTGCCAGACGTTCTCGAAGCTGGGCGTCCCGCCGGCGCTCTTGTCGAACCGTACGACCTCGTCGCTGTCGCCCCGCTCCAGGAGCGGATTGGTCTCCAGCTCGCCCCAGTTGCGGGCGAACGCGCGCTGCCGTTCGGCGGTGAGGTGCTGGCCGCGGAAGAACAGCACCTTCCACTCCAGCAGGGCCCGGTCGAGTTCGGCACGCAGGTGCGCGGAGAGCGGGCGGGCGAGATCGATCCCGCGGATCTCGGCGCCGATGGTCGCCGCCTGCGGGACCACCTCGAACAGTTCGTAGGGCCGCTCCTGCCAGTCGTCGGGGGTGCGGCGCAGCAGGCGCCGCCCCTCGTACAGACCGTCGTCGGGGATGCGGGCGGGACGCAGGGGCGTCGTCGGCGGGACGTCCGTCACGGACATGGGCACACTCCGGGGCGCGAGGGGACGGGGCGGCGTCGCCCGTCCCGGGAAACGGGAAGGTACGGGCGGGAGTTGGGGCGTGACCCCGTACGGGTGCGGACCTGTGCGCGGGAGCCGGGGTGCGGGCGCGAGGCCCTACCGGTGGCCCGGGTGGCGTACGGAACCGTACGGGGAGGGACGGCGAGGGACGGGAGGCGTCCGCTACAAGCCGCTGCGTGCGCACCCACATCGGTCCGGCACGGGGGCCGGTCCGAAGGCGTGGGCGCGCTGCGTGAACATGCCCTCATCCTGCGCCCGGACTGATCATCGGGTCAAGCCCGCACCCGGCCACCACGCGCGAAGGCCGCCCCCGCGACGGTGCGGGGGCGGCCTGGGAGCCTGCGGAGCCGGTGGGTCAGACCACCGGGACCGGAGCGGGGTAGGTCGGGTACTCGACGCCCGACACGTGCTGGACGACGCGGATGACCTGGCACGAGTAGCCGAACTCGTTGTCGTACCAGAGGTAGAGGATGGCGTTGTCGCCGTCGACCTTGGTGGCGCCCGCGTCGACGATCGAGGCGTGCCGGGAGCCGAGGAAGTCGCTGGAGACGGCGTCGGGCGAGTCGGTGAAGTCGATCTGGCGGCGCAGCGGCGAGTTCAGCGAGACGTCGCGCAGGTGGTCGAGGACCTCCTCGCGGGTGGTCTCGCGGCCCAGGCGCAGGCTGAGGATCGCGATCGAGACGTCCGGGACGGGGACGCGGATCGAGCTGCCGGTGATCGGCGCCTTGAGGTCCGGCAGCGCCTTGGCGACGGCGGAGGCGGCACCGGTCTCGGTGATCACCATGTTGAGCGGCGCGGAGCGGCCGCGGCGGTCGGCCTTGTGGTAGTTGTCCAGCAGGTTCTGGTCGTTGGTGAACGAGTGGACGGTCTCCACGTGCCCGCGCAGCACCCCGTACTCGTCGGCCATCGCCTTGAGCGGCGGCACGATCGCGTTCGTCGTGCAGGACGCGCAGGACAGGATCTGCTCGTCCGGCTTGATCGTGTCGTGGTTGACGCCGTGCACGATGTTCGGCACGTCGCCCTTGCCGGGCGCGGTGAGGACGACCTTGTCGATGCCGGGGCGCAGGTGCTGCGAAAGGCCCTCGCGGTCCCGCCACTTGCCGGTGTTGTCGATCAGGATCGCGTCGTTGATGCCGTACGCGGTGTAGTCGATCTCCGACGGGTCGTTCGCGTAGATCACCTTGATGGCGTTGCCGTTGGCGACGATGGTGTTGTTCGCCTCGTCGACGGTGATCGTGCCCTGGAACGGGCCGTGGATGGAGTCGCGGCGCAGCAGCGAGGCCCGCTTCACCAGGTCCTGCTCGCCGCCCCCGCGGACGACCATCGCGCGCAGCCGCAGGCCGTTGCCGGAGCCCGCCTTCTCGATGAGCAGCCGGGCGACGAGGCGGCCGATGCGGCCGAAGCCGTACAGGACGACGTCCCGGCCCGCGCCGGCCTCGATCTCGCCGGCGCCGACGGCTCCCGCGACGGCCTCGGCGGTGAACTCCTCGACGGACAGACCGCGTTCGTCGCTGCGGTAGTTCGCGGCGAGCATGCCGATGTCGATCTGGGAGGGCCCGAGGTCGAGCGTGGCGAGGGCCCGCAGGAACGGCATCGTCTCGGTGACCGAGAGCTCCTCGCCGGCGATCTGGCGGGCGAATCGGTGGGTCTTGAGAATGCTGACCACCGACTTGTTCACCAAGGAGCGGCTGTGCAGCAGGACGTTCACGTCCCGCTCGCGGTGCAGCTTCCCGATGATCGGGATCATCGACTCCGCGGTCTCCTCGCGGTGCTTCCAATTGGTGAACGAGTCGTCATTGACAGTCACAGTTGCATCTTTCGAGCTAGGCGGCGCTCATATGCTAACCCGCCCGCTCAGTGGTTCACCGGCCGCCCCTGGTCAGCGTGGTGCGAACGCCCCGCCGTCCCCGAAGGCGAGCGCGGCGAACCGCTCGCCGATCCGGCGGTGGGCGGCCGCGTCCGGGTGCAGCGCGTCGGGCAGCGGCAGCTCCGCGTGGTCGGCCTCGCCGTACAGCTCGCGGCCGTCGAGGTAGTGCAGGTGCGGGTCGTCGGCGGCGCGCCGCGCGACGATGCGGGCCAGCTCGTCACGGATGACGCCCAGGGCGAGCTTCCCCTGCGCGCGCTCGGCGGGGTCACCCATCGCCTTGAAGGTGATCCGTCCCGTCGCCAGGGACCGGGTGTCGGGGGCGCCGGGGCCCGGGGTCTCCTCGTGGATGGGGCAGAGGATCGGCGACACGACGAGCAGCGGTGCGGTGGGGTGGCCCTCGCGGAGGGTGTCGAGGAAGCCGTGCACGGCGGGCGTGAAGGCGCGCATCCGCATCAGGTCGTAGTTGACGATGTTGATGCCGATCTTGACGCTGATCAGGTCGGCGGGGGTGTCCCGCATGGCGCGCGCCGTGAACGGGTCGAGCAGGGCGCTGCCGCCGAGCCCGAGGTTGATCAGTTCGGCGCCGCCGGCCGCCGCGGCGAGCGCGGGCCAGGTGGTGGTGGGGCTCGCGGCGTCGGAGCCGTGGCTGATGGAGCTGCCGTGGTGCAGCCAGACCGGGCGGCCGGGGTCCCGGGCGGGCTCGACCGGGGCGTCGGTGCGCAGGGCGACGAGCTCGGTGGTCTCCTGGTGCGGCAGCCAGATCTCGACGTCCTTCACGGCGTCGGACAGGCCGTCGAACCGGACCGTCCCGGGCTGTCCCGGGAGCCGCTCGAAGGTCCCGGCGGCCATGTCGATGGTCAGCGTGTGCCCGCCCGGCACGCTGCCCCGCCCGGCGAGCCGGCCGTCGACGAGCAGGTCGTACACGCCGTCGGGGCGCGGCGGCGCGCCGGCGTAGACGCGCTTGGTCGGCAGCGCCTCCAGCTCGACGGTGGTGGCGCGGGTGCGGAAGACGACGCGCACGCCGGACGGCTGGGACTCGGCCATGGCCAGCTGCCCGTCGACGTTCTGCGCGCGGGCCCTGGCCGGCAGCCGGTGCGGCAACAGGCCGTGCTCGGTGCGCTCGACGTCGAGGGCGCCGCGCAGGAGGTCCGCGGTGAGCGGGGTGGTGATCCAGCCGTTCGGGCCGTTGCTGTCGTTCCGCCGGTTCCGGTCGTGCACGGGGTTCATGGCCTCAACCTGCTGATTCGAGTACGGGGGTGGGTCGGACGGTGCGTACGAGGGGTCAGGCCTGCGGCGCGGGCCAGTTGCGCAGGAGCGCGTCGAGCGCGTCGAGGGTGCGGGTCCAGGTGACGTCCGAGTCGGGCGCGCTGTGGCTGAACCCGCCGCCCATCTCGAGGCTGACGTAGCCGTGGAAGACGCTGCCGAGCAGCCGGACGGCATGTGTCTGGTCCGGTTCGGTCAGGTCGTAGCCGCGCAGCACCGCCCGGGTCATCTGGGCGTGCCGAGCGCCGTCGCTGGCGGCGGCCGCCTCCGGGTCCAGGCGGAACTGGGCGGCGGCGTACCGGCCGGGGTGCTCGCGGGCGTAGTCGCGGTAGACGTTCGCCAGGGCAGTCAGGGCGTCCTTGCCGGCCCGCCCGGCGAGCACGTCCGCGGCCCGGTCGGCGAGTTCGCGCAGGGCGAGCAGGGCGATCCGGGTCTTCAGGTCGTGCGAGTTCCGCACGTGCGAGTAGAGGCTCGCGACCTTGACGTCGAACCGCCGGGCCAGGGCCGAGACCGTGACCTGCTCGAAGCCCACCTCGTCGGCGAGCTCCGCACCGGCCTGCGCCAGCCGCTCCGCGTTGAGCCCCACACGTGCCATGACCGTCCTCCCTGTAGACCGCTTCCATTATGCATTTGCCTAAAACCTTTAGGCAAATTAGCCTCGCTCTTATGAACCCACTGACTGAACAAGACATCCGTGCCGCGTTCGTGAACTGCTCCAAGGGGGAGGCCAAGCGGCTGAACATCCCGCACGACCTGGCCGACCGCCCCTGGTCCGACCTGGACTTCTTCGGCTGGCGCGATCCACAGGCGCCGGACCGCGCCTATCTCGTGGCCGAGCTGGACGGCCGGGTCCAGGCGCTCGCGCTGCGCAACTCCCCCAGCGGCTCGTGGCAGACGCGGCGCAGCATGTGCTCGCTGTGCGTGACCACGCACACCGGCGGCGTCTCGCTGCTGGTCGCGCCGAAGGCGGGCAAGGCGGGGAAGCAGGGCAACTCGGTGGGGGCATACATCTGCAGCGACCTGGCCTGCTCGCTGTACGTGCGCGGCAAGAAGGACGCCGGCATCGGCGGACGTCCGCACGAGACGCTCACCGTCGAGGAGAAGATCGAGCGCACGATGGCGAACCTGAGCGCGTTCGTCGCGAAGGTCGTCGCGTAGCCCGCACTACGGGCCGGAGCCTCCGTCACCGCCTTGACCAGTAACTCCGGACCGTGCCACGATCGTCACCAGTTGAACCTGTGACGCGACGGACCGAAGCGGACGAGGTGGATGGCCGGATGACCGGGGCAGGAGACGCAGCGACGGGTGGGACAGCGGGCGGCGCACGGCACATCGAGGCGATCGTGTGCGACGTGCTCGGCACGATGGTGGACGAGCCGGGCGGGCTGCGCGCGGCCGTCGGGGAGGCCGTGCCCGGCGCCGATCCGGCGACGGTGGACCTGCTGCTCGGCGTGTGGCAGGAGTACATCGAGCAGGAGCAGCTCCGCATCGCGCACAAGGAACGGCCCTACGCGAACAGCGAGGCCCTCGACCGCGAGGCCGCGCGCCGCGTCGCGGACCGCGCCGGGCTCACCGACGCGGCGGCCGTCGAGCGGCTGGCCGGTGCGGGCCGCAGGCTGAGCCCCTGGGCCGACTCCGTCACCGGTCTGGCCCGCCTCGCACGGCACGCCCCGGTCCTCGGCCTGTCCAACGCCTCCCGCGCGACGCTGCTCCGGCTGAACGCGTACGCCGGACTCCGCTGGCACCAGGCCCTGTCCGCCGAGGACGCCCGCGCGTACAAGCCCGCCGCCGAGGTCTACCGGCTCGCGCTCGACGCCGCCGGAGCGGGTCCTGATGGTCGCCGCCCACGCCTGGGACCTGCGCGGCGCGCAGGCGGTGGGCATGCGGACCGCGTACGTCCGGCGCCCGGTCGGGGACCCGCCGGTGAGCACCGACTCCTTCGACCTGCACGCGGACGGCCTGGACCATCTGGCCGAACTCGTCGAGCGGGCCGAGCGGTTGGACGCCCCGGCCTGAACGGATCCGGACGGATCTGACCCCGGCCCCCGTCAGGGACCGGGGTCGCGGTTCGTCCTGAGCGCGTCCGAATCGGCGAGCTCGTCGAAGAGCAGGGCCGCGTCGCCGGTCTGCCCCGTGCGGTAGGCGACGCGCGCCACCAGGTGCGCGGCGACGGGGCTGGTCAGCAGCTGGAAGAAGACGACCAGGGCCAGCGTGCCCAGGTCGACCCAGGACCGCAGGCGCAGCGCGACCCCCGCGGTGAGCAGCAGGATGCCCAGGGTCTGCGGGTTGGTGGCGGCGCTGCTGCGGGTCAGCACGTCGGGCAGCCGCAGCAGTCCGATGACGCCGCTCAGACAGACCAGGGCGCCGACGAGCAGCAGGGCGGCCCCGGCCAGGTCGGTGACGTGGTGCCAGGTGGTCACGGGCCCTCCTCGGGGGTGGGTCCAGGCTCGGCGGCGGGCCGGGCGGTGGGCTCGGCGGGCGTCGACGGGCGGTCGCGCACCGCGATGAAACGGGCGATGCCGACGGAACTGGTGAAGCCGAGGAAGGCGATCACGAGCATGATCGACAGGTAGTAGCGGGTCCGGGTGGAGGCCGCCTGGATGCCGATGCCGGCCACCATCAGGGCGGCCGCGACATCGACGGCCACGGCGCGGTCGAGCATGGAGGGGCCGCGCCAGACGCGGACCAGCAGCAGGGCGCCCGCGAGCAGGATCACCGCGAGGGCGAGGTCGAGCAGGACGGTGTCCACGGTGGTCACGGCCGGGACTCCTTTCCGTCGGGCGGCGCGGGGGACGCGGGTGGTGGCGGCGGTACGGGATCGGGGTCCGCGGCGACGCGGTCGATCTCCTCGCGGGTGCCGAAGGCCCGGACGACCAGCGCCTCCAGACGCCACACGTCACGCCGGGTCCGGTCCACCACGCGGGAGTCGTCGGCGTCGTCGATGTGCAGGTACAGGGTGGCGGACGAGCCGTTCACCTCGACGAGGGCGCCGCCCGGCACGCAGGAGACGGCGACGGCGGTGGCCGCGATCATCAGGTCGGTGCGGCAGCGCAGCCGCACGGCGATCACCGCGGCGGGCCGCCACCGCCTGCTCAGCGCCTGCCGGGTCACCGTGATGCTGGACACCACCATGTCGTACGCCAGGTATCCGGTGAGCCGGACGATGCCGAACGGGCGCAGCCGCAGGGCGAGTTCGACGGTGGGCAGCGGGAAGACCAGGCAGAGGACGACCGCGACGACGATGCCGCTGAAGAGGTTGCCCCAGGTCGGTCCCGACCACAGCAGCATCCAGATCACGGTGAGCCAGGCGATCAGCGGCGGGTCGAGACGGCGGGCGCGCGGCCGGGCGGGGGCCTTCGGGGCGGAGGTTCTCACTGGCCGAGCACCGCCTCCACGTACGGGGTGCGGTCGAGGAGTTCGGCGGCCGAGCGGTCCGCCAGACCGGTCAGCGGCGTCGCGAGCACGGTGTACGAGAGGCCGAGCAGCACGGCGCCGACGGTCGCCCCCGTCATCACGCGCGGCACCCGCGCGGTGGTGCGGACGCAGACGGCGGTGACCGTCCCCGAGCCGCCGTCGGCCGAGTCGTCCGAGTCCTCCAGCACACTGCCCTCCAGCGGCGGCGCGGACGGCGCCGCCCGCCAGAACGCCAGGTTCCAGACCTTCGCCACCACGTACAGCGTCAGGAGGCTGGCGACGGCGCAGGCGCCGAGCAGGACGTACGCGTCGCTGCCGCCGTCGGCCGCACCGGCCCGCATCAGGCCGAGCTTGCCGAGGAAACCGGACAGGGGCGGGATCCCGGCGAGGTTCATCGCGGGCACGAACCAGAGCGCGGCCAGCAGCGGAGCGGCCCTGGCGACACCGCCGAGACGCGTCAACTCCGTTGTCCCGTACCGCTTTTCCAGCAGTCCCGCGGCCAGGAACAGGGTCGTCTGGACGGTGATGTGGTGCGCCGTGTAGACGATGGCGCCGCCGATGCCGCCCCGGCTGCCGAGTGCGATCCCGTACAGCATGAAGCCGATGTGGCTGACGAGGGTGAAGGACAGCAGCCGTTTCAGGTCGGTCTGGGCGACCGCGCCGAGGATGCCGATGAGCAGCGACGCGAACGCGACGGCCATCAGCAGCACGGAGAGCCGGTTGCCGGGGAACAGCAGGGTCTCGGCGCGCAGTATCGAGTACACGCCGACCTTGGTGAGCAGTCCCGCGAAGACCGCCGTGACGGGTGCGGGCGCGGTCGGATAGGAGTCGGGCAGCCAGGCGGCGACCGGGAACGCGGCGGCCTTCACGCCGAACACGGTGAGCAGCAGCGCCTCGATCAGCGTCCGCACGCCGAGCGGGACGTCCTGGAGGCGGACGGCGAGCTGCGCGAAGTTGGCGGTGCCCGCGGCGGCGTAGGCGACGGCGATGCCCACGAGGAAGACGAGGGACGAGACGAGGGAGACGACGACGTACGTCGAACCGGCCCGCAGGCGCGGCTCGGTGCCGCCCACCGTGAGCAGCACGAAGCTCGCCATCAGCATGATCTCGAAGCCGACGTACAGGTTCACCAGGTCACCGGCGAGGAACGTGAGCGAGACGCCGGAGACGAGGACCAGGTAGGCCGGGTGGAAGACGGCGATCGGGGCGCTCTCCTCGCGGTCGGCCATGTCCTGGCCGAGGGCGTAGATCAGCACGATGAGGGTGACGGCGCCGGACACGGTCAGCATCAGCGCGGCGAGCCGGTCGGCGACGAGGGTGACGCCGACCGGCGGGGCGAAGTCGCCGAGGTGGACGACGAGCGGCCCGGTGCGGTCGGCCTCGACGAGCAGCACTACGTCGACGGCGAGGACGGCGGCGAGCACGCCGATGCCGATGATCCGGTGCAGCAGGCGCAGCCGGGGCCCGATGAACAGGCTCAGGCCGCACGCGGTCAGCGGCAGCACGACGGGCAGCGGGACGAGGGCGTTCACCGGGGGTCGTTCTCCTGCCGTTCCGGGGTGGCGGGCGGGCGCGGGTCCGCGCCGAGGATGTCGTCCCACAGGTCGCCGGGGGCGTCCCGGGCGCGAGCCTGGAAGGCGCGCTCGGCGCGGATCCGGTGGCGCTGCTCGCGGCGCTCGTCGCGCCAGGCGCGCGGGCCCTCGTCGCGGTGCAGCTCGCGCAGTTCGGCACGCTCGGCGGCGATCTCGGCGCGCAGCACGACGCGTCGGTCCTCGACGTCGTCCTGCACGAAGTCCGAGCCGGTCAGCTGGCTGCTGCGGTACGCCATCGCGAGTACGAACGCCGTGGTGGCGAGGGTGATGACAACCGCGGTCAGGACGATGGCCTGGGGCAGCGGATCGGTGACGCGGGCGTGCGGGACCCCGGGGTAGAGCAGCGGCGGCACCCCGGCGCGGCCGGTGGTGGAGAGGACGAACAGGTTGACGCCGTTGCCGCAGACGATGACGCCGACGAGGACCCGGGTCAGGCTGCGGGTGTGGATGAGGATGCCGCCGGCGGAGGTCAGGACGACGGCGCAGACGAGCAGGGTGAGGCTGACGGTCACCGGGCCCCCTCCCCCGCGCCGTCGCCGGCGAGCGCGAGTCCGGCGCGGTACTCGGTGTGCTGGTCGATCTTCGAGCCGAGGGCCCGGATGACGTCGAGGACCACGCCGAGGACCAGCAGGTACACGCCGAGGTCGAAGAGGATGGCGGTGCCCATGTGCCAGTCGCCGATCAGCGGCAGGTGTCCGTGCCAGGTCCAGGCGTGCAGCACCGTCCCGTCGGCGAGGCCGAGGAGCGCGACGCCGGTCGACAGGGCGAGGCCGAGTCCGGTGAAGAAGCCGGGGTGGACCGGGGCGGCGGCCGCCAGTTCGTGGCGTCCGCCCGCGAGGTAACGGATCATCAGGGCGACTCCGGCGACGAGCCCGCCGACGAATCCGCCGCCGGGCAGGTTCTCCGCGCACAGCAGCAGGTACACGGACAGCATCAGGATCGGGTGGAAGACCAGCCGGGCGATCACTTCGAAGACGACGGAGCGGTGCTCGGGCGCGAGCGTGTCACCGGCCGTCAGCCAGCTGCGTTCCGGCGCGGTCTGCAGGAACTCGTCCGGCACCCGGATGGCGCGCGAGGCCAGCGACCAGGCCGTCACCCCGCCGGGCAGCGCGGGCGGCGGCCCCGGTGCCGGGCCCTGTCGGCGGTGCACGTAGAGCAGGCTCGTGACGCCCAGGACGGCGACCGCGAGGACGGCCGACTCGCCCATCGTGTCCCAGGCGCGGAAGTCGACGAGGATCGTCGCGACGACGTCCTTGAGCCCGTGGTGGGCGGTCTCCTCCGTCATGGCGGCGCCGGCCGGGTCCGCGGTCCGCGCGCCGGCCGCCAGCCACACCGCGCAGGCGATCGCGGCGGCGCCGCCGAACGCGAGCAGGAACGCGGCCGTCCGGCGCCACGAGCGCAGCGTCTCGCCGAACATCACGGGCAGCCGCCGCATGACGAGGATCAGCACGACGGTCGAGACGGTCTCCACGCCGAACTGGGTGAGCGCCAGGTCGGGCGCGCCCTGCACGACGTAGAGGAGGGCCGTGCCGTAGCCGGTCAGACCGGCCAGGACGGCCGCCTTCATCCGGCGTTGCACGGCCAGGCACATCAGGGCGCACGCGCAGGTGAGCGCGCCGACGGCGGCCTGCCACGGGGTGTCCCAGGCGCGGGGTGCGGGGACGCCGTGCCAGGGGCGGTCGGTGGCGAGGACCGCGAGGAGGCCGGCGAGCATGACGCCGAGGACGGTGGCGACGTACGCGGGCAGCGAGCCCTTCTGCACGGAGCCGGTGACCTGCAGAGCGGTCCGCTCCAGGCCGAGGACGGTGCGGCCGAACCACTCGTCGGCCTTGGGCCAGGCGAGCATCCGGCCGGTGCGCACCACGGCGTCGCGGCCGACGAAGAGGGCGATGCCGCCCGCCCAGGCGAGTACGGACAGCCAGAGCGCCGCCCCGAAGCCGTGCCACAGCGCCAGGTGGTAGGGGTGCGCGGGGGCGGTGTACTGGGCCGCGTACGCCTCGAAGAGGTCCGCGACCCAGCCGACTCCCGGGCCGAGCAGCAGGCAGCCGACGGCGAGCAGGGCGGGCGGCGCGAGGAAGGCGGGGCCGACGCGGTGCACCGGGGTGTCGGGGACGCCCGGCTTGCGGGCGAAGGCGCCCCACAGGAAGCGCAGGGTGTACGCGGTGGTGAGCGCGGAGCCGACGACGATCAGGGCGAGCACCCACCGTTCGGCGACGGTGCCGTGCAGCAGCGCGTCGAACGCGGCCTCCTTCGCCACGAATCCGAGCATCGGCACGAGCGCGACCATCGACGCGGCGGCGGCCGCGGCGACCGCGCACACCCACGGCAGCGACCGGCCGACGCCGGAGAGCCGCCGCAGGTCGCGGGTGCCGGTCGCGTGGTCGACGATGCCCGTGACGAGGAACAGCGGCGCCTTGAACAGGGCGTGCCCGAGGATCATCGAGGCGGCGGCGAGCCCGGTGTTGTACGTGCCGTCGCCGGCGAGCACGATCAGGAAGCCGAGCTGGCTGACGGTGCCGTACGCGAGGACGAGCTTGAGGTCGTTGAGGCGCAGCGCACGCCAGCCGCCGAGCAGCATCGTCGCCGTGCCGAGCGTCAGCAGCACCGGCCGCCAGGGCGCGACGTCCGCGAACGCCGGGGCGAGCCGCGCCACCAGGTACACGCCCGCCTTCACCATCGCCGCCGCGTGCAGATAGGCGCTGACCGGGGTGGGTGCCGCCATCGCGTTCGGCAGCCACATGCTGAGCGGCCAGATCGCCGACTTGGCGAGCGCCCCGGCGAGGATCAGCACGAGAGCCGCCGAGAGCGTGCCGCTCGCCGCGGGCGGCGCCTCCAGGATGCGGGAGATCCGGTAGGTGCCCGCCAGATGACCCAGCATCAGGAACCCGACGAACATGGCGAGTCCGCCCACCGAGGTCACCATCAGCGCCTGCAGCGCGGAGCGGCGGCTCGCGCGCTTCTCGCTGTCGTACCCGATGAGGAGGAACGACAGGACGGTCGTCAGTTCCCAGAACAGGTAGAGGATCATCAGGTCGTCGGCGAGCACGAGCCCGAGCATCGCCCCGGCGAACGCGAGCAGGTTCCCGCCGAAGGGGCCCAACTGCCGGGTCCCCGGCGCGAAGTAGCTCACGCAGTACAGCAGGACGAGGGCGCCCACCCCGGCGGCCAGCAGCACCATGAGCAGCCCGAGCGCGTCGAGCCGGAACGCCACGTCGACGTCGTACGCCTCGATCCACGTCCACGACTCGTCCCGCGCCCCGCCGCCGGTCACCACGTCCCACTGGCACAGCGCCCAGCCGAGCGCGGCGGCGGGCGGCAGCGCGAGCACGACGAAGGCCCGCGGGCCCGCGCGGCGGACGAGCGGGGCGGCGCAGAGGGCTACGGCGAAGTGGGCCAGGACCAATACGGTCATGGACCATGCATATCCGCAAAAAGGCGACTAACTGGACGGACGCGCCGAAAAGTTGTCAGCTCCGGACACCCGCTCAGGTCGGGCCAGCGCACGCGCCGACTCCGTCCCCGGTCGCGCCCAGGCGGCGGCCACCACCGCGCCCGCCCGGACGGACGGTCCGGATTCCGGAGCCGAAAGATAGACCTGAAGGGCCTGCGCGGGCCGGCCGGCGGCCAGCAGTTCATCCGCCGATCGCGGGCTGCGCGTCGGACGGGCGAACCCGTGGGTGCGCGCATCGGGCCAGGTTTCGCCGGTCGGGTCCGGACTGAAGTCCGGGGGCCGCAGGTTGCGCAACCGCCACTCGGTCCGGTGCAGACGGGCCGCGACCCGGGCACGGTACAGGGCAGTGCCGGGGACTTCCTCGTGCAACCACGCTCCCAGCGTGTCGGCCAGTCCCGAGACCACGCACCGCCCTTGCGGCGTCAGCCGCTCCGACAGCGCGAGAGTACGCACCACCAGACGCGCCTGAAGCCGACGCAACGCGAAGTAGTAGGCGGCGACCTCCGGGTCCGCTGTGCCGTCGCGAAGGCGGCGGCGCCAGAAGCCCGCTACGCCGGTGAAGGCGTACGCACCGTGCAACAGGCCGGTCAGATGGCGTGGATCGCTGCGCCACGGCGCGTAGAAGCGCTCTGTGCGGTCGTCGTCGACCAGGGAGAAGTGGTGCAGCAGTGCGGCCAGTTTGCTGTGCTGGAACTCGTGGACCAAGGTCTCGGCGAGCTGGAGACCGGTGTCGGGCCGCGAGATGACCATCGAGGCGTAGGCATCGCCGGTCGATGCCGACAGTTGCACGGGTGCATCGCCCGGGGGCTGCTCCGGACCCCTGCGCCAAGGGACGATCGTGCGGATGGCTGCGACGTCGACCGTCCCCGCCGCCAGTGGTTCACCACCGCCCGTCGCGTCTCGCAACAGGCCACAGGCATCGGCGTACGCCCCTTGCCACTTCGCGAACTCGACGCCGTCGAGCGGCTGGGCCGGTACCGGCTCGTCCAAATCCCGATAGGGATCGATGTCGTCGAGCTGCACGCGCCCCGGCTGGAGGAACCGGAGGGGCTGCCAGTGGGGTCCGGTGGCCGAGGCAGCGGACAGGGGCGGCGTGTTGACACCGTTCGCGCTGAGCGTGAGACGCCCTCGGCTGAGGGTCAGGGACCCTGTGGCGTGGGGCGGGTGGCTGCCCGGGAGTCGGGCCAGACCGATGCCCGGCAGGGACAGGGTCCCGTCCCGCAGCGGTACCGGCAGGCTGGCGTCCACTCCGGCGCGCAGCGCGGCCGTACCGGCCAGCACGAACAGGCGGCCGATGTCCGACCACAGCGGGGCCGCGCCGGTCTGACCGTTGAGCCGGCGCAGGGTGTGGGCGAGCCAGCTGCCGGTCTGGGGGCCGGTCAGCAGGTCTTCCGCGATGTCGGGGTCTGCCGCCGCAGCGCGTTCGAGGAGGGCCCAGGCCACGGTCCAGGAACCGAGGGGGCCGACGAGACCCGGCGTGTCTTCGAGGGCGGTGAGCAGTTCCTTGAGCAACACCAGACGCCGGGTGCGCTCACCGCTTTCGAGGAACGCCAGTGCCTCGTACGTGCTGCCACCGGCGGCGAGGGCCAGAAGGTCGTCCCTCGCGAGCGTCAGGCCGGGGAACCCGAGGGCACCGTCCACGGTCATTCCGCGCGGCCGGGGTTCGACCCGCCCGTCGCATTGGAACGGGGCCGACGGACCTCGTCGAGCAGGCGTTGCTCGGGAGCCGGGAGCGCCGTGCTGCGCAAATTGCGGAACGACACAGATGCAAGGTCCGGAAGATCCGAACGGCAGGAGTCCGAAGGCTCATCGGGAAGTACGGGCACTGCGGTGACTCACCTCTTCCCTCAGGCTCGCGGACTGAGTGAAGCGTGAGATACGCCTGCTCACCCATGACTGGTATCCACGCGTACACACTGCGCACGCGGAGGCTAGCAGAACGGCGCACCGCGGTCAGCCTCATGGGGCCGCCGCGTCGCCGTCCAGCCTCCGCACCGCCTGTCGCAGCGCGGCGAGTCCGCCTCGGATGCGCGCCGCGGCCTGGACGATGGTGACGATGTCGTGTCGTGGGGCCGAGGCCCGCGGGATCTGGTC
Source organism: Streptomyces sp. KL116D (assembly GCF_030766975.1). NCBI lineage: Bacteria > Bacillati > Actinomycetota > Actinomycetes > Kitasatosporales > Streptomycetaceae > Streptomyces > Streptomyces sp. KL116D. The sequence goes on from NZ_JASERH010000027.1 coordinate 166,386, forward strand.
CCGGACCGTGCTCGGGAGGGCGTCCACCAACGTCTGCCGGCTCTCCGGGCGGGTGGCCCAGGCACGTCGGACCAGATCGGTGATCATGGCATCACATTCTTCGGCCGTGCCGTACTCGCCGCCTCCTCGGGTTCCGGAGGGTGCCACGTCGAAGTCACCACTCGCGCCCCGCAACCTGAGCCAGGGAACAGGCGCTCCGGCCCGTTCCCGTTCGCGAACGTCGTTCCGCAGCGCATCCAGGAAGGCGGCGTCGGGAAGCCGTCCGACGTCGTCGAGTTCCCGCAGACGGCCGAGCACCAGCGTGGACCAGTGCCCGGCCCGCGCCACCGGGTCGTTCAGCGCTCGGGTCCCTCGGCGGGCTGCCCGGAGTTCCATCTGTCGGAGCGCCTCCCACGGGCGCCCCATGGGTAGTTCCTCGTCCGGCGGTGTCGCGTACAGGTGCAGTTCACGCTCGAAGGTGGCACAGGCGTCGACCATCCAGACCTGGGACGGGTGGCGAGTGGCGGCTTCTGTCCGGTAGTAGGCCAGTACGGATTCCAGGTTGATGTTGCGCATGTCGTGACTGGTCGCGTCGGCGGTGATGAGACGAAGCCGGTCACCTCTGTCGAGAAAGCCGTGTCCGCCCCACCAGATCCACAGCAGATCGGATCCTGCGCGAGGCAGTTCGTTGACCAGGGTGTGGCGCAGGTCGGCGTGGTCGGCGGGGCGGTGCTCGACGCCGATCCGTCTGCCCGGCTCGGCCGCCAGGTGGAGCAGGATGTTGCCCTCGGGCACGTCGTGTCCGAGCAGCCAGTCGCGAAATCGCAGGGCGTCGCAGACAGGACCGGGAAGGGTCCAGCGGTCGCCGACGGCGTACCGCTCGATTCCGACGACGAGCGCGTGTACACGGTCGGGTGGCACGGTCGGGGTGGGCACGGGGCTCCTGTTCCGGAGGAAGGTCAGGGCAGGCTCGCGGCCAGGACGGTGTAGAGCCGAGGGTTCGTCCAGTACGCGCTGTGGGCGAGCGGAAAGGGCTGGCCGTTGTCGATGACGACGTCCGTCGCGCGGCCGGGGAAGAGGGGGCCTGCGGCGAAGCCCAGGAGATCGCGGGGGTCGTAGTAATTGAGCCAGCGCGGGAAGGAGCTGGGAAGAGGAGCCGGGTGGGTGAGGGACGGCAGAGCCCCCGTCTCGTACAGGAACGGAGCCTGGGAGCCCACCGTCGCCAGGAGGCGGACCTGCTGGAGCGGGTGGGTGACGAGCGTGTCCACCGCGATGATGCCCCCAAGACTGTGGCACAACAGAACCACAGGAGCTGGCAGTTGCGAGATCAGGTCGGCGAGTCCGGAACGGTGGCCGTCGCCACGGGCCAGATAGCGCAGCACGTCGCCGGCCGCTGGATGGGTGGCTCGGGTGAGGGCCGCGCGGCGGCGCACGACGGCACGTGAGGCGATCGGCGTGACTGCTCTGAGGGCGAACCGTTTGGGTCCGCGCTCCGATCCGTCGGGGCGTCCGCCGAGTTCGTGGGTGAGAGCGGCGACCGCGGAGTCGCGTACCGAGCCGGTGGCGGGGAGCGGGTCATCGGCGTCGGTCGCGGCCGAGAGGGCCAGGGCGACGACGGCGCGGGCGACGAGTTGCGCCAGGTCGGAGGTGCCGGCCGCGTGCGCGGCGCGCCCCGGGAGTGGTGAGTGGAGCAGGGCCGTGAGAGCGGCGCCGATGTGGGCGCCGTACGCGGACAGCTCCAGTTCCGCTTCGAGTTCGTTCGCACGCCGGAGCAACTCCTCCAGCCGGGTGCGGAGTTCGGCGTCCGGAGGTTGCGTGTGGGGCGGAACGTCGAACTCCTCCACGGCTTGTGATGCCGCGATCCGGAGTTCGGCGAACGGGTCGGCGTACAGCAGTTCCCAAGCGGCGACGGCGTCTTCGTCGGAGTCGAGGGCGCCGCGGGCCCGTCCGTGGGGCGTGGGGACGCTGATGCCGTCCGCGGCGAGAGTGGCGCCGTGCCGTGAGCCCCAGTCGTACACGACGAGACGCACGTGGGGAGCGACTCGGGCGAGACCGTCCGCGACGCGGTGGTGAAGGGCGGTGAGGGCGGGTTCGCGAACTCCGGTGCCGTGTACGAGAACGACGGTGGTCATGGGCGGCGAGGTCCTTCCTCCAGCAGGGCGGGCCCGGCGGGTCACAGGGGCATGGGAGGAACGTCGCACTCGATCCGGCGCTGATCCCTTGCTGCCAGAAGCCAGTGGTGTCCGGCACCGACGATCCGGGACAGGCCGAGCACCGCGGTCTCGCTGTGCCGCTCGGCCTCCTCGGTGCGGCCCATGGCGAGGAGGTCCGTGGCGAGATTGGCATGCAGGGCGAAGGTGATCGGATGGGCCTCGCCGATGCCGTCGGCCAGACGCCTCAACAAGGTCTGCTCCAGAGTTGCCGCCGGGGCGTGCTCCCCGCGCAGATGGAGGTTGGCAGCCTGGCCCACGCCGGTGGCGAGCGTGGTGATGTGATCGGGGCCCACGGTCGCAGTCAGACGGTTTACGGCCATGTCCGTCAACTGCTCGGCGCGGTCCAGCTCACCGAGCGCGCGGTGGGTGGCAGCGAGACTGCCCAGGGTGATCAGCGAATACATGTGGTCCTGCCCCAGGATGTTGCGGTACCGGGCGTAGGTGTCGTCGCCCAGGTCACGGGAGCGCCGCAGTTCGCCGCCCATCCTGCGATCGACCATCAGATTGACGGCGCTGGCCAGTGTGTCGGTGTGGTCCAGACCGAACTTCTCGACGAAGAGCTCGAAGACTCGCTCGCTGAGCTGCCATGCCGCTTCGAGTGCGCCGTCGCGGCGACGGCACACCGCGAGGTCACGCGCTGCCCGGACTGTGGCCGGATTCTCCGACCCGAACGCGGCACGGTACGCGGCATGGACTTCCTCCTGTGCCTGGCGGGCACGCGGAAAGTCACCGCTCTCCCTGATGTCGATGGAGAGTCCGTTCCGGGTGTTCAGGGTGAAGCCGTCCGCATGACCGTAGACGAGCTCCCACAGTCGCGCCGTCTCCTCGTCGAGGGTCAGGGCAGCCCGGAAATCGCCGCACATACGCAAGGAGACGCCGTAACTGTGCGCGGCCTTCAGCGTGTCCGGGTCGTCGGGGCCGAACAGGTCGCGCGCGCGCCGGAAGGCCTCCCGGTCGAGTTCGCGTGCCGCCTCGAAGTCACCGCGGTAGCGGTGGGCCCCCGCCATCTGCCACATCGAGTCGATGAGTTCCTCCTCCGGCACCTCTGGACGGCGGGAGATGAGGAGGGCCTGCTCGTTGAGTGCGAACGGGTCATGGTCGACGCCGACCAGCCGCTGGCAGAAGGCGTAGAGCTTGCCCATCTGGATGACGAGCGTGTTGGTCTGGACAGGGTCCTCGTTCCAGTGCCGCCAGGCGTCACCGGCCAGGGCGAGGGCCTGATCGTGATCGCCCCAGTAGTAGAGGTAGTAGACGAGGCTCGCGATCAGATCGCGAACCCAGCCGTCCGAACTGCGAACCGCCTGGGAGCCGATCGCGTGGGGCAGGAGGGCCTTGTAGCCGTCCCAGTGCCCGGGTGACGAGGGGCTGCCCGCCGGTTTGGCCGAGGCCAGCAGCGCGTGAGCCGCCGTGACCAGACGCTCCTGTTCGGACTCTTCGGTGGTGGCCCGCAGGATGCTCTGCATGAGGCGGTGCATCTGGATGGTGTCGCGCCGGTGGTCGACACGCATGAGGGAGAACTTGGACAGTTCACGGATGGCGCGGGACAGACGGATGGGGTCCCGCAGGATCGGATCGAGAGCCGGGCTGACCGAGATGCGGCCGCCGCTGCGGAAGATGCTCAGTGGGATGGGTTCGGCCGCGAGGCAGCCGCACACGCCCAGGAGTTGGTACACGCCGTTGGACGATGATTCCAGATGGCCGAGAGTGATGCGCCAGGCAGCGGCTACGGCGAGTGGGTACTCACGCGTGAGACTCCCGGTGTCCAGGGCCGTGCGGTGCTCTTCGAGAAGGTCCAGATATGCGGCGACGGTCATCTGGGTGGCGGAGTGCCAGGCCGCGGCGAGTTCGACGGCGAGCGGCAGGTCTCCCAACGCTTCGGCGAGTCGGGTGGCGTCATCGCGAGACAGGTCGGCCGACCGGCGCTGCAGGAGCGCGACGCTCTCGTCCCGGCGGAAGACGTCGACAGTTAGGGAGGTCGCGACGTTCTCCCACGCCCGGTTGCGTGAAGTGACGATGACCTTGCCGTGCCCGCTGGTCGGGATGAACGGACGCAGTCCCTCGACGTTCTCCGCGTTGTCGAAGACAAGGAGCCACCGGCCGTAGCGGTCGCTGTCACGCAGTGCCTCCAGGACGCGTGGGACCGCGGTGCCGGGCTGTGGACCGACCGTCAGCCCCAGGACCCGGGCCAGATCCGCGTAGGAGGACAGCACCATGCCCTGCTGCTCGGCCGGAATCCACCAGACGATGTCGAACTCGTGCTGGTGGCGGTAGACGTACTCGATGGCGATCTGCGACTTGCCGACTCCGCCGGTGCCGTGCAGGGCGTGCGGCAGGACGGCGGCCAGCTCCCCTTCGCGCAACTGGTCGGCTACGGCTGTCAGGAGGTCTTCACGACCGATGAAGTGGGCGTTGCGAGGCGGCATGGGCCCTTTGATGCCCGGCTGCCCGTGGCGGCCGCCTGCGAGCCGGGAGGATTCGGGGTCCATGGCGCTGCTGCCTTTCCGTACGGGGGGCCGGTACGAGGAGGAGGGGGACGGGCGCTCGATCGCGGTGCGCAGCCGTCGGGCACGCTCGACGTGCGGGCCGGACAGCGCCTCGAGCACGGCGAGTTCGAGACGGATCCAGGCCTCGTCCGTGCCGCGGGGATCGGGTAGGGGTTCGTCGTCCGGCGCCGCGATCGCCGCCCGCAGGCGCACCGCGGCCCCGTCCTTGGCCCCCAATGGGGTCTGGGCGAGATGCGCGACGACACTCGCCAGCTCGGTCCTGGTCCCGCCGGCCAGGAGTGCCTCCCGGACCCCGGGCGCGAAGTCCACGCCGAGCGCGTCCTGCGCCGACCAGTCGAGGAGTCCGCCCATGATGATCTCGGCCAGATGCTCGGGGCCCGACTGCGGCAGTGCGACGCGCTGGATGCGACGGATGGTGTCGAGATGGGCGGGCACGGCGGCGAGTTGTGAGGCCAGCCGCCGGGCGGTGGGCGTGGCGAGTGCGGTGAAGGCGCGCACCGCGCTCTCCGGACTGTCCGCGGAGTACTGGAGCCCGGGCGCCGGTGCTTCCTTGGCGAGTGCCCCGGTGTGGACGACCTGGCAGGCACGGTGCACGCCGGTGTCGCCGGCGACGAGGTCGGCCCATCCCGCGAACGAGGGCGCCCTGAGGCTCAGCACCGGAACGGGGATCACGCCGGCGTCCATGGCAGGTGAGGGGCGCAGTGGATCGTCGATGTCCTCGTCGGAGACGTGTGTGAGCGCACTGTTGGGTCGGCCGAAGCCACTGCCGGCGAGGAGGCTCGGCCAGGGCCGCAGAGCGGAGCGGTGACGCAGGTGCGTGGGGAGCAGGTGAACGATCGCCGTCGGTCCCGACGTGGCAAGGCGTTTGAGAAGGCTGTCGGCGGTGCGTGAGGCCCAGCCCGGTGCCAGGCCGTCGGTCACGAGCAGGAAGACGCGCTCGCCCCGGCCGTCGAGCAGTTCGGCGGGCCATGCCTTGCGGCCCCCCGGACGCAACAGGGTGGCGGGGCCGTCCGGAGGCAGGACCACGGAGACCGTGCGCACGTCGCGGAATGCTCCCGCCTGGGCCGCCTGCTCGGCGAGCTGCCGGGTCTCGCGTTCCCACACCCGCACCGTGGCGGCGGCGTCGACCAGGATGACCAGATCGAGGGCGCGCTCGGGGACGGGGCACAGCACGGGCATCCAGGCCGCGCCGTCGAGGCTCCGTTCCGCGGTGCTCTCCTCGTCCAGTTCGTTCGCATGCGGCGACGGTCGGCGGCGGGCGAGCCGGCGCAGGGCCCGCGCGAGCGGCGGGCCGTGGCCGACGGCCGGGCCCGGGGAGGACCTCCGCTCCGGGCGCGGGCGTCCGAGGGCCAGTTCGACGTCACCCCGCGGGTCGGGACGAACGTGGGGGTGCGCGTCCGCCACGGGCTCGGGACCGGGGGCGCCGGGAGAGCCGACCGGAGGCTGATCGCCCTCACGCTTCCGCGTGGTGGGTTCCTGCTCGGGCGGCCCGCCGGAGCGCGTGGGGGCCTGCGCCGGAGCCGGCGGCACCGGCTGCTCGTCGAGGGAGCGGTCGGCGGCGATCCAGTGAGCTCCGAGCCACGCGGCATCGGCGAGATCGGTCCAGTGCAGGTCCACGGGGGTGTCGTCCGAGGGCCGATGACCGTGCTCCGGCGCACCACCGCGGACGGCCATCACTGCGCCTTGGACAGATCGCGCAGCAGCGTCTCGATGAGGAGGCGACCCTGCTGGCCCTTGGGGAACCCGTGGTGGGTGATGAGCTGGGCCGCGTTGAGCAGTTGGTCCACCGAGTGGGTTCCACCGCTGCCCAGCCGCAGCGCGAATTCGTCGACCAGTGCCTCCACCCCGTCGGGGCGGTGGCGCAGGTGACCTTCCACGATGGCGAGGAGCAGTTCGGCGCTGGGCGGTTGCATCTCCAGTGGCAGGCACCGACGACGAAACGCGGCCGGGAAGTCCCGCTCGCCGTTGCTGGTGATGACGACCACCGGGAACTCGGCGCACTCGACGCGCCCGCGTCGGATCGTCGCGGTGCCACCGGGGTCGTCGGTGTGGACCGTGGCCTCGGCATCCTTGCTGCGGACCAGCTCCGGGATGTCGAAGCTGCCGTTCTCCAGTACGTGGAGGAGGTCGTTGGGCAGGTCGATGTCGCTCTTGTCGAGTTCGTCGACCAGCAGGACGCGCGGTCGCCGGGCCGGGAGGAGTGCGGTCCCGATCGGGCCGAGGGTGATGAACTCACCGAGATCGGCGGGCGGCACCTGATCGGTCTCCACGCGGCGCGGAGAGGCGAGTTGGGCGACGGTCTGGGCACGCCCCAGGGCGTCGTACTCGTACAGGCCACCGCGCAGGACCGTTCGGCTGACGATGTTCCACTGCAGCACCCGGCCCAGCCCGACCTCACGGGCGATCAGGTACGCGAGCGTGGATTTGCCGATGCCGGGAGGGCCGGTCACCAACAGCGGACGACGCAGCAGGATCGCCGCGTTGACCACATCGATCTCGGCCTCGCCCAACTGGGCGACCGACTTGTTCGCACCGAGCCTGCGGGCGGCGCCGACGTCCCAGGTGTCGGGATCGCTGTCGGGCGGGACGCCCTGGAACTGGCGCCAGGGCGGCGGCTTGGGCAGGGGGACGGGTGGGCCGGACGGTGCGTGTCCCGTGGCGTGAAACACCCGCCACCGATCGGCAGAGCCCGTGGACTTGCTGGTCATCCGTACGCCTCCTCGGCAGACGGGTGGGTGGCCTGGCAGTCGACGACACGTTCCGGGTCGTCCCAGAGGCAGGCGACGTGCCGGCCGAGGAACGCCTCGCCGCTGGCATCGGCCTCGGCCCGGATGCGCATCGCCTGGATGCGGCGGGGCAGGCCATGCGATGAGGCTGTGCTGTTCAGCAGTTCGGTGAGGGTCTCGCGCGTCCTCGGCTCGAGGTCTCCGCGCCGGTCCCACAGGGCGAGGCCGTAGCCCTCGGCTATGGCGCGTTTGAGGGCGGCCAGCCCGGTGCTCCCCCGGCGCGGGGCGTCGATGGCAAGGGCTGTGAACGGGGCGGCGCCGTGCGGACGGTGGGCGAGCGAAGCGGCCCAATGATCGAGCGGAACATCGTCCGCCTGGGTCCAGTGGTGCAGATGAGGACCGTGCTCGTGCAGTTCGCGCCAGCGGGCGCGCCATCGGTTCGTGGTGATCGGATCGCTGGCGTAGCGCCGCAACCGGTCCAGGCTGCGCAGGTGGACGCAGTAGCGGGGGCCGATGGGGGTCGCTCCCGGGCCGTCCGTGTCGATCTCGATGCGGGCGACGTCGTGGTTGAGCATCCGGTAGGGAAGGATGAACTCGACGAAGGGCGGCAGTTGACCGCCGGAGTCGGCGCGAGCCGGGTCCCAGAGGTACTCGCCCTGGACGAGAGCGCTCTGCACCGCCTGACCGAGACCGTCCAGACTGGTGACGATGACGTCTCCGGCACGGGGTGACCACTGTCCGGCCAGTCCGTTGATCCAGTACCGGACGGTCACGTCGTCGGTGCCGTCGGAGGACGGCTCGACCATGATGAGCAGACAGCGAGGGATGTTCGGGTCCGATCGTCGCGCCTCGCGCCTCGCCCGGCGGCGGCCCAACGCGGGTAAGCAGCCTTGGGACCGCGCCCACTCCTCGGCCCAGGCGCGGTAGGCGAGTGCGGCCTGTTCGTCCCGGGTGCGCAGCGCCACCCATTCCACGGCGACGACGGCGGGCAGTACCCGGTCGGACGGCGCATTGCATTCCAGCAGCGCTTCGAAGAGGCCGAGCACTGTAGCCGGCTCCCTGGGCACGAGGATGTCGAGCTCGTAGCCGATCTGCTCACGCAGGTCGTTCAGGTCCAGACCCGACTCCTGAGCGAGGAGGGCTGTCACACGGTGATGGACGTCCTGGGCCAAGGGGGGTGGCAGTACGGGAACGGCAGGCGCTGCGGTGCGCCAGGCCCCGTCGGCGTCGCTCTCGAACGAGACGTCTCCGACGGTGTGGTTCAATCTTCGGTCGTTCGTCCCGGCCGGTCTGAGGGCGTGCTGGGGCTTCACGTCCGTGAGAGCGATCAGATGAGGACCGATCCGCTCGCGGAGCGCATCTCCGTCCTCGGGGCTGTACCACGTGACCCGTTGCACCAGAATGGCCGAGAGCTCCAGGGGACGGAGGCTGATCCGCTTCGCGAGTTCGACCCGGAATGTGGAGAGCGACGTGTCGAGGAGATGCGGCGGAAGTCCCAGGCTGTCGGCGAGCGAACGCCGGGACTCGGAATTGCTGAGCCATTCGCATCGCGCCAGTCCGTCGACAATGGTGCCCACGAACCGGTCACGCTCCGCATCGCCCCACCCGTGTCGCGCGTCAGTCACCGGACGTCCCCCACGTTTCGGCGCTCCGACCGGAGCTTTCTCCGAAACTAGCATGGGATTTGACGGCCAGTAAGATCCGCGTCAGAGGCTCGACATCTATGAACTCCCTGCCCTCATAAGACAGTTGAAACATTTCCTTCTGTCGGGACCGCCGGCGGTGGCGATCCTCAGTGCCCCCGAAACGCCTCCTCCAGCCACCACGCCCCCCGCTCCCGCACCACCTTCGCGTCGATGAGCAGCGGCGCGGTACGCGGGCCCGTGACCCAGTCCTGTACGGCCTTCAGGTCGGCGGGCGTGCGGACGGTCACCGCCTCGAAGCCGTAGCCGCGGGCCACGGCGGCGATGTCGGTGGGCGGGAACTCGACCGTGTCGAGCGGGAATCCGTCGGGGCCGAAGTGGTGCACCTCGGCGCCGTACGCGTCGTCGTTGTAGACGACGACCACCATCGGCAGTCCGAGCCGGCGCACCGTGTCCAGCTCGACGGCGCTCATCAGCGCGCCGCCGTCACCGAGCGCGGCCACCGCGAGCCGGTCGGGGCGGGCCAGGGCCGCGCCGATCGTGGTGGCGAGGCCGAGGCCGATGGACTGGAACGCCTGCGTGAAGCAGAGGCCCTGTTCGTCGGGGACGGCCAGGTACATCGTCGGGTGGCCCATGAAGTTGCCCGAGTCGACGCCCATGACGCGCTCGGCGGGCAGCAGGTCGTCGAGGGCGATGCTGAGCGTGCGCGGGTCGATGCGGTCCCGGGTGCTCTCGTCGGCGTACGGGACGTCCCGCCAGCGCAGGCGCGAGGTGAGGGCGAAGGCGGTGGTGGGGGTGCGGTAGCCGGGGCCGTCGGGCTCCCCGAGCGCGGCCAGGGCCCGGTCCGCGGTGCGGCGGGTGTCGCCGGTGATCCCGAGGTGGACCGGCCGGTGGGCGCCGAGGGCGGCGGGGTCGTCGTCGACCTGGACCAGGGTCGTGCCGGGACCGATGAGCCGGCCGTGCCGAGTCGTCCACATGGTGAGCGAGCAGCCGAAGGCCACGATCACGTCGGCGCCCTCGATCAGTTCGGCGGCGAGCGGTGACGAGAAGCCGCCCGCCACGTCGAGCGACCACGGATTGCCGTGGAACAGGCCGCGGGCCACCGCCGACGTCGCGAGCAGCGCCCCGCAGCGTTCCGCGAGCGCCTCCAGGGCCTCGCGGGCGCCGGCGCCGCGCGCGCCGCGGCCCGCGAGGAGGACGGGGCGTTCGGCGTGGGCAAGGATCCCGGCGAGCGCCGCGACGTCGTCCGCGGCGGGTTCGGCGGCGGGGCGCGGCCGGGGCGGGACGACCGCCGCGAGGGCCCGGGCCGGGTCCGTGACCTCTTGGGTCTGGACGTCGAGCGGAAGGTTCAGCACGACCGTGTACCGCTCGTGGACGGCGCGGCGCACGGCGGCGCAGGCCCGGTCGACGGCGTCGGCGGCCGTCGTCACCCGGACGCTGTGCGCCCCGACGGCCCGCGCCAACGCCTCCTGGTCCACATGGAAGTTGGAGCGCGGCCGGGTGGCCTCCGCGGCGAGCACGACGAGCGGGGTGCCGCTCTTGGCGGCCTCGCCGATCCCGGTGAGGGCGTTGGTGAGCCCGCACCCCTGGTGCACGCTGACCGCCGCGACGGTGCCGCTGACCCGGGCGTACGCGTCGGCCATGGTGGCGGCGCCGCCTTCGTGGCGGGCCGCGACGAACCGGGCGCCCGCCGCCGTCATCGCGTTCGTGACGTGGAAGTTTCCGGAGCCGACCACGCCGAAGACCTGCCCGACCCCGGCCGCGACCAGGGCCCGGCCGACCGCCTCGGCGACGTTCACGACGGCTGCCCCGCGCGTTCCACGAGGGCGAGGACGCGTGCGGGCGCCCCGGATCCGGAGACGATGGGCAGCGGCCCCGCGATCACGACGGCCCCGGTCGGCGGCAGGCCGGCCAGGTTCTGGAGCTGCGTCAGGCCGTACTTGCCGCTGCCCATGAGGTACGAGTGGCAGGGGTAGGGCGGATCGAAGCCGTGCGCCCCGCCCGCGTCCGTGCCGACCGTCTCCACGCCGAGCCCGATCACCGGCGACTCCTCGGCCACCCAGCGGGCGCACGCGGCGGACAGGCCGGGCGTGTGCGGGCCGTTCTCGTCGGCGTTGAGGAACGCCTCCTGGCCGTGCGAGCGGCTGCTCCATCCCGTGCGGACGAGGAGCCAGCCGCCGTCGGGCAGCGCGCCGTACCGGTTCTGCCAGGCGTGGACGTGCTCCACCTCGACGAGGAAGTCGGGGTCCTTGGCGACCTCGTCCGTGAAGTCCAGCACGGCGGCGGGAGCGACCAGTCGGTGGGCGGGCACCGACGCGACGTCGGCGAGCCCCCGGCCGGTCACCCAGTGGTTGGGGGCGTCGAAGTGGGTACCGGTGTGCTCACCGGTACGGAAGTTGTTCCAGTACCAGGCAGGCCCCCGATCGTCGTACCGACTGATCTCCTCCAGCTCGAAGACCTGCGTCTGCCCGAACTGGGGCGGCAGCTGGAGCACGGGCGTCGTGGACGACAACGGCGCGGTGAGGTCGACGACTTCGATCGCGCCACCCCTCAACCCGGCCACCAGGGCGGCGAGTACGGAGGGCGTGGAGGATCCCGGCGCTGCTGCGGGCGCTGCCGCTGGCTCAGACATGCCTGCATCTTGAAGCCATCGGAGGGGCCGCACAAGCGTCCGGCGGGCACGGGGCGGCCCCTTCCGCTTCCATCCGCTCCCATCCGGTTCCGTCCGCTTGCATCTGGTTGCATCTGGTTGCATCCGATGGACTCAGCGTGGTCCCTGCGCCCCGTGGGACAGTCCCGCTTCTCGTCCGAGCCCCTCCCGCGCGAAGATCAACGCGTAGTCTTCCCCCGGAGCCGGAGCCGGAGCCGGAGCCGGAGCCGGACATGGACACGGAGCCGGAGTTGGGGCCGTGTCCGGTGCCGTACGGGGGAGGGAATCGCGATGACGGACGCTGGGGCGGAGCAACCGTGGGGCTCGGAGCTCACGTCGGTGGTGGTGTACGCGCGGGGTGCCGTGTGCGTGCGGCTGGCCCGGGGCACCGTGCCGGGCGACGGCCGGGTGCGGGTGAGCGGGCTGCCCCGGGTGCTGGAGCCGGGGTCTCTGCGGGCCCGTGTCGTGGGGTCGTCCAGTGTACGGGTCACCGAGGCGCGGGTCGTCGTCGACGCCGAACCGGCCGCGCCCGACGCGCCCCCCGACCTGCTCCGCGAGGTCGAGTCGCTGCGTGAGCGGCAAGCTGCCGTGGAGGCCCGCCGGGGCCGGCAGGCCCGGCGGATCGACGAGGTCGCGGCGCTGCGCCCGGTCCCCCCGCCCCGCAAGCGCGACGATCCGCACCGGCGCACGCCCGTCGACGCGTGGCTCGGGCTCGCGGAGTTCGTCGACGGGCGGCTGACCGTGCTGCACGCCGGACTCGTCGAGCTGGACGAGGAGCTCCGCCGGGTCACGCACGACCTCGACGTCGCCACGGACCGCCTCGAACGCGCCTCCACGGACCGGCCGTCGGCGCCCGTACGGACCACGGTCTCGGCCGTCCTCACCCTGGACGGTGCCGCCGCGGCGGACGCCCGCGCCGAGGTCGAGGTCGAGTACCGCGTACCGGGAGCGATCTGGGTGCCCTCCTACCGGCTGACGCACCGTCAGGACGGTGACGGCGGACGGCTCGTGCTGCGCGCCTCGGTGGCCCAGCGCACCGGTGAGGACTGGACCGGCGTGCGCATCGGCCTGTCCACCGCCGATCTGCGGCGCCCCACCGGGGTGCCGCGGCTGCACTCGGTGCGCATCGGACGCAGGCAGCCCGTGCCCGCGCCGTCCGGCTGGCGCGAGCCGCCGGCGGGTCTCGGCGCGCTCTTCGCCGGGTACGAGGCGGCGGGCCCGCGGCCGAGCACGCCGCGGCGCGGGGGCCCGGACTCGGTGGGCTCCGCGTACGGGTACGCGGTGGCGGCGGAGGAGGCGGACACGTCCGGA
>NZ_JASERH010000028.1:0-45904 GCF_030766975.1 Streptomyces sp. KL116D
GCTGCTCACCTTCCGCAGGTTGTTGACTGTTCAACTATACCCACAGAACCGTGCCCGCCCGCGACCTATTCCCCACCCCCTTCTGCGTCTCCTCCCAGGCCCTCACCCCGCCCCCCTCTCCCGAAAAGCCCTTGCCGCGCCGCGCCGGGCCCGCGACGATCACCCCGATGACGACGACACCGGAACCCGCAGCCACCGCCCGCCCCGTCGCCCTGGTCACCGGCGTGGGCCGCACCATCGGCATCGGCGCCGGTATCGCCCGCCGCCTCGCCACCTCCGGCTGGGACATCGCCTTCACCTACTGGACGCCCTACGACGACCGCATGACCTGGGGCGTCGAGAAGGGCGCCACCGACGCGATCACCGACTCCCTCACCGCACACGGCGCGGCCACCGCCGCCGTCGAGGCCGACCTCACCGACCCCGGGGCGCCCGCCCGCATCTTCGACGAGACCGAGGCCCGCCTCGGCCGCCCGGTCACGGCGCTGGTGATGTGCCACGCCGAATCCGTCGACTCGGGCCTGCTCGACACCACGGTCGAGAGCTTCGACCGGCACTTCGCGGTCAACGCCCGCGCCACCTGGCTGCTGATCCGCGAGTACGGCCGCCGCTGCACCGCCGCGCCGGGCACCGGCCGCGTCATCGCCCTCACCAGCGACCACACCGTCGGCAACCTGCCCTACGGCGCCAGCAAGGGCGCCCTGGACCGCATCACCCAGGCCGCCGCTCACGAACTCGCCCACCTCGGGGTGACCGCCAACGTCATCAACCCCGGCCCGATCGACACCGGCTGGATGCCCGACGGCCTCCGCGACGACCTCACGAAGGCCACCCCCGCGGGCCGCCTCGGCACCCCCCAGGACACCGCCGACCTCGTCGACTTCCTCTGCTCCGCGCAGGGCCGGTGGATCAACGGCCAGTTGCTGAAGAGCAACGGCGGAATCGCCTAGGAGGCCACCGGTGACCGTGCGCCACGCCCGCCCCGCCGACCTGCCCCGCGTCGCGGAGCTGGCCGCCGAGCACGCCGCGTACGAGCGGGCCGCGCCGCCCGCGCCCGACCTCGCGCGGCGGCTCGGCACCCTGCTGTTCGACACGCCCGCGCCCCGGCTGCGCCTCCTGGTCGCCGAGCCGGCCGACGGCGGGCCCCTCGTCGGCTACGCGAGCTGCGCACCCGAGCTCTCCACCTGGCAGGGCCGCGAGTACCTGCACATGGACTGCCTCTTCCTGAGCGAGGCGGCCCGCGGCTCGGGCACCGGCGCGCTCCTGATGGCCGCCGTGGCCGCCGAGGCCCGCGCGCTCGGCCTCGACGAGATCCAGTGGCAGACGCCCACCTGGAACGAGGGCGCGGCCCGCTTCTACGACCGCATCGGCGCCCACGCCAAGGAGAAGCTCCGCTACACGATGAGCAGCGCCCTCACCGACCGCTGACCCGGTACGGGTCCCGCCCGGTCGCCGCGAGCAGCCGCTCGAACCCGGGCGCGTCCGCGGCGACCGGCACCGGCTCCCCGAACACCCCCATCGACCGGGCCGTCGGCGCCAGCTCCGCCACCGCGGCCGCCAGCGGCGCCACGACCCGCGCCGGCACCTCGTACACCTGGCCCGTGGCCCGCGCCAGGTCCCACGCGTGCACCGTCAGATCGAGCAGCGCCATCGAGCCGACCAGGCGGGCGGGCATCTTCATCGCGCCGCTCTCCCCCTCCTCGGCCCCCGGCGCCGACCACGCGGCGACCAGCGCGTCCGCCTCGCGCGCGAACCGCTCGCGCCAGTCCGCGCCCTCGCCCACCCGGTCCGGCGTCGAGCTGAAGTCGGAGTCCTTCTTCGCCGCCAGTTTCTGGAACTCCACGATCACGTGGAAGAGATGGTTGACCAGGGACTTCACGTCGTAGTCCGCGCACGGGGTCGGCCCGGTCAGAGCCTGGTCGCCGATCCCGGCGACGACCGGCACGGCGTGTTCCGCCGCCACGGCCATCAGCTCTCCGACGCCGTCCACCTGCGCCTGTCCGTTCGCCTGAGTGTCCATGTCCCGACGCTACGGCCGCGGGCCCCGCGGCTCTTGAACAAACGCGACGCTGTCAGTGCCCGGCCGTACGATCCGCTCATGGACCCGGCCCCGTCCGCACCCCGCCGCGACACCCGCGGGATCGTCGACCCGTCCGCGCTGCTCACCCGCGTGCGGCTGCGCCGGCACGCACCCGCCGAGGCCCTGCGCCCGTACGTCGAGAACTACTGGTTCATCGACTGGGACCTGCCCGCGCCGTACGCCTCGCACATCGTCCCGCACCCCTCCGTGAACCTCACGTTCCAGTGGGACTCCGCGGACAGCGGGGAGAGCGAGCCCTACGGCGAGTTCACCGGGGTGTACGCGCCCGGTCTGTACACGCGCAAGATCGGCGGCCGCGGGCGGGTGTGCGGGGCGAAGTTCTGGCCGGGCGCGTTCCGCCCGTTCGTGCCGGACGTCCCGGTCGCCGACTGGACCGGCCGGATCCTGCCGTACGAGGACGTCTTCCCGGCGACCGACGTCACCGCCGTCGTCTCCCCCGCCGACGACCGGGACCGGATCGCCGCGCTCGACGCCTACCTGCTGCCGCTGCTGCCCGCGGCCCCCGACCCGCAGGCCGGGCTGGCCCGCCGCCTCGTCGCCCGGATCCGTGCCGACCGCGAGGTGCGCCGCGTCGCCGACCTGGCGCACACCGAGCACCTGACGACGCGCTCCCTGCAGCGCCTGTTCTCCGGGTACGTGGGCGTCAGCCCCAAGTGGTGCATCCTGCGCTACCGCATCCACGAGGCGCTGGAGGCGGCCGCCACCCGGGACGACGTCGACTGGGCGGCCCTCGCCGCCGACCTCGGCTACGCGGACCAGGCCCACCTCGTCCGGGACTTCACCGCGACGGTCGGCGTCCCGCCCACGTCCTACGCGGGCGAGTCCGGCTGACCCGGCCCCTCCAGCGACTTCCGGAAGTGGAACGAGCTGATCTCCATCCGCTCCCGCAGGTAGAACCGGTGCGCGTCCGTACGCCGCGTGCCCGAGTCCAGGTCCAGGCACCGGCAGCCCAGCCGCACCGCCCGCTCCTCCAGATACCCGAGCAGCGCCCGGCCCACCCCGCCCGACCGCGCGGCCCCCGACGTCACCAGGTCGTCGACGTACAGCTTGCGCACCTGGCTGGTGTTGACGAGCACCCGCCAGCCGGCCACCCCCACGCACACTCCGTCCTCGGCGTACGCGGCGCTGAACCGCAGCCCCTGCCCGTACCCCTCCGCGTACACCTCGCGGAACAGGTCATCGGTCAGGTGCGGGCGCAGCTCCCGCAGCACCGGCAGCACTTCGGAGACGAGACGCTCGTCCCCCGGCTCAAGGTCGACGATCTTCATGCCACGACTGTAAGGGCGCTACCCGGCGTGCTTGATCGCGTAGATCATCACGAACGCCACGATGTGGATGCCGAAGAGGAAGTAGCCCAGGTACCACCACATGTACCGCTCGCCCTTCTTCTCCTGGGCGAGCCGGCGCGCGTCGTACTCCTGCTGCAGGACGTCCAGCGGATCCGGAGCGTCGTCACTGCTCACGGTGGACCTTCGTGTTCGACGCCTGGGCGCGCGGGCGGACCACCAGCAGGTCGATGTTCACGTGCGGCGGACGGGTCACCGCCCAGCTGATCGTGTCCGCGACGTCGTCCGCGGTCAGCGGCTCGGCCACGCCCGCGTACACCTTCGCGGCCTTCTCCTCGTCCCCGCCGAACCGGGTCAGCGCGAACTCGTCCGTCTTCACCATGCCGGGCGCCACCTCGATGACCCGCACCGGCGTGCCGACGATCTCCAGCCGCAGCGTCTCCGCGAGGACGTGCTCGGCGTGCTTCGCGGCCACGTACCCGCCGCCGCCCTCGTACGTCGCGAACCCGGCCGTCGACGACAGCACCACGACCGTGCCGTCGCCGGAGGCGGTCAGCGCCGGCAGCAGCGCCTGCGTCACGTTCAGCGTGCCGATGACGTTCGTCTCGTACATCTGCCGCCACTGCTCCGGGTCGCCGGAGGCCACGGGGTCCGCGCCGAGCGCGCCGCCCGCGTTGTTCACCAGCACGCCGATCGTCTTGAAGGCGGTGGCGAACTCGTCGACCGCGGCGCGGTCCGTGACGTCCAGGGCGTACGCGGCGGCCTGGTGCCCCGCCGCGTTGATCTCCTCGGCGAGCGCCTCGATCCGGTCCTTGCGGCGGGCCGTGAGCACCACCCGGTACCCGGCCGCGGCCAGCTGTCGCGCGGTCGCGGCGCCGATGCCGCTGCTGGCACCCGTGACGACGGCGATGCGGGATGCGGCTGCGGGGGCCATGGGCTGCTCCTCGTACGAGTGGACGACTGTCCCCAGGATAGGACGCCGCCTCAGTCGCCCCGGGGCGCGTACATGATCACCGCCATGCCGGCCAGGCAGATCAGGGCGCCCACGACGTCCCAGCGCGTCGGCCGGTAGCCGTCCGCGACCACGCCCCACGCGATCGAGCCCGCCACGAACACGCCGCCGTACGCCGCGAGGATCCGGCCGAACTCGGCGTCCGGCTGGAGCGTCGCCACGAACCCGTACAGGCCGAGCGCGATCACCCCCGCCCCGATCCACACCCAGCCGCGGTGCTCCCGCACCCCCTGCCACACCAGCCAGGCACCGCCGATCTCGAACAGGGCGGCGAGCGCGAACAGCAGCACGGAACGGGCGACGATCATGCGCCACAGGGTGTCACGCACGTGTCGGGACCCGCGCGGCGTGGGATAGATCCGCCGCCGGACCCCGCCCTGCCCCGCCCCTGCCCCCGCCGAGCACGATCGCCCTTCCGCACGGAGGTCACCATGCACCCCGCCCTCGTCCCCGCGGCGCTCGCCCTCGCCCTGGTCTCCCCGGCCGACGGCACCGCCGCCGAGGCCGACCTCGCCTACCACGGCAGCGTCACCATGTCCGGCGCCCGCGTCACCGTCACCTACACCCCGCAGAACCACGGCCCCACCGACGTCCCCGACGCCACCGTCCGGCTCACCGCGTCGGCGCCGCTCGCCGACGCCCAGACGCTGCCCGACGCCTGCCTGCGCACCGGACCGCGCACCGTCACCTGTCGCACCGGCGCCCTGCCGGCCGCGTCCGTCGGCGACCCGCTCACCCTCGGCATCCGGCTCGCGGCCGCCACCACCGAGGTCACGCTCCGGCTCGCCACCGCGTGGGGCGGCGGCCCCGCCGACCACAACCCGGAGAACGACCGGCGCCAGGTCCTGGTCCTGGACACCGGCGACACGTACTACTTCTGAGCCCGCTACGTTGGGGCCCGTGCCCAAGCCCACCCCCGCCCGCCGGACGGCCCTGCTCGCCGAGCTGAACACCGAGTCCCGGCGCTACATGGCCTCCTACGCCCTGTTCAACCAGGCCGTCGCCGACCACATCGGCCTGCACCCCACCGACCTCCAGTGCCTCAACCTCCTCACCCTGGAGAAGGCCCCCGTCACCACGGGCCGCATCGCCGAACTCACCGGCCTGACCACCGGTTCGGCGACCCGCCTCGTCGACCGTCTGGAGAAGGCGGGCTACGTCGTGCGCGAGCGGGACACGGCCGACCGCAGGCGCGTCCTCGTCGTGACCGTGCCCGAGAAGGTCGCCGAGTTCGGCCGCATGTGGGACCGGCTCGGCAGCAACTGGTCGGTCCTCTTCGACGACCTCGATGACACCGAACTCGCCCTGATCATCGGGCACATGAAGCGCACCGTCGCGTTCAGCGCGGACCAGGTGGACCGGCTGCGCTCCGGCGACCTCAGCTGACGCCGGCCGCGTCGTACGACTCCCGCGCCACGGACACCTCGTCCATGTGCGCCTCCGCCCAGTCCTTCACGGCGACCAGCAGACCGCTCAGGCTCCGGCCGAGCGCGGTCAGTTCGTAGTCGACCCGGACCGGCACCGACGGGGTCACCGTGCGCGCCACGATCCCGTCCCGCTCCAGCGCCCGCAGCGTCTGCGTCAGCATCTTCTGGCTGACGCCCGCGATCTTCCGGCCCAGGTCCGAGTAGCGCATCGGCCCGTCGCTGCCGTCGAGGGCCGACACGACCAGGCTCACCCACTTGTCGCTCAGCCGCGCCAGCAGCTGGTTCGTCGGGCACTCGCGCAGGAACGCGTCGTACGCGAACCGCTCCTGCTCGCGGCGCTGCGCCGCCGTCATCGTCGCCATGGCTCCGTGAACCCCCTGCGCACTTCGCGGTGACGTACGCACTTCCAGGTACGTACTTACCGAAAGAGAGTAGCACTCCGTACGGTTGCAGACGTGGCCGGGAAAGCCACACAAAACCTCTCAATCGCCTTACCCATCAAGGGAGTTGCTCTCATGCGCGCAGCAGTCGTCACGACGTTCGGCGGTCCGGAAGCGGTCGAGATCGCGGACGTCGAACGCCCCGAACCGGGCGCCGGCCAGATCCGCATCAAGGTCGCGGCTGCCACCCTCAACCCCGTCGACGCGGGCGTCCGCTCCGGAGCCTTCGGCGGCGCCGGCACCCGGCGCGGGCTCGGCTGGGACGTGGCCGGGACCGTCGAGGCCGCCGACGTCGCCGCGGGCTGGCAGCCCGGCGAGGCGGTGGTCGCCCTGCACTACGGCCTCGCCAACCCCCTCGGCACCCACGCCGAGCACGTCGTCGTCGACGCGTCCGCCGCCGCCAAGGCCCCCGCCACCCTGGACGCCACGCACGCCGCGACCCTCCCCCTCAACGCCCTCACGGCCGCCCAGGCGCTCGACCTGCTCGACGTACGGGCGGGCCAGTCGCTGCTGGTCACCGGCGCGGCGGGCGCCGTCGGCGGCTACGCGGTGCAGCTCGCCGCCCACCGGGGCATCGAGGTCACCGCGTACGCGAGCGCGGCCGACGAGGAACTGCTCCGCGGCCTCGGCGCCACCCACGTCGTCCCGCGCGGCACGGCCCCCGCCCCGGCCGACGCCGTCCTCGACACCGCCGTACTGGGCGCCGAGGCACTGGCCTGGGTCCGGGACGGCGGCGCCTACGCGGGCGTCATCCCCGGCGCCGCACCGGCCCCGGAGCGCGGCGTGCGCACCGCGGCGGTGGAGGTCGCACCGGACGGCGCCCGCCTCGCCGAACTGGTCCGGCTCGCCGACGAGGGCGTACTGACCACGCGGGTCGCGGAGACGTACGCCCTCGCCGACGCGGTGAAGGCGCACGCACGGCTGGCGGAGGGCGGGGTCAGGGGCCGCCTGGTCCTGATCCCCTGACCCCCGGTCCCCTCTAATGTCCGTGATCCTCGGGGGCGTTGCGCGGCAGCAGCGGTACGACACCGCAGCAGACCAGCGCGACACAGGCGACGACGGCGAGGCTCACGACGGTGGCGTGGGCCGCGCCGCGCCCGTCGGCGACCTGGAAGTACACGGTGGTGACGAGGGCGGCGCCGATGCCGTTGGACACCTGCTGCACCGCGCCCAGCGCACCGGCCGCGCTGCCCGCCTCGGCGGGCGCGATGTCGCCGATGGTGACGTCGTACGTGGACCCGAAGCAGGCCCCCATCCCCGTACCGACGACGAACAGCGCGAGCCCGAACGCCCAGCCGGGCACGTCCGTGCCGAAGCGGGCGACGAGCACGAGCAGCGCGACGGTCCCGGCGAAGGTGATCACGAGCCCGCCGAGCACCAGCCGCCGCCCGAACCGGCCGATGAGCCGGTAGCAGGCGATCGACGCGACGACGATCCCCACGGACAGCGGCATCAGGGCGACGGCGGCCCCGGCGGGTGACCTGCCGAGCCCCGACTGGAGGAACAGCGACACGACGTACAGCAGCCCGGCGACGGCGGCGAAGAACACGACGCCGAGCAGCAGCCCGGACGTGAATCCGCGGCCCCGCAGCAGCGAGGGCCGGATGAGCGGATGCGGGGCGACGGTCTGGCGCCGGCAGAAGGCGGCGAAGAACACGGCCCCCGCCACCAGCAGCGGCACGGCCCACCCGGACCAGCCGCTCCCGGCCCCTTCGATGAACCCGCCCAGCATCCCGAGCAGGGCGGCGCCGAGCAGCACGGACCCGACCGCGTCGACGACGGTGTCCTTCTCGCCGCGGTCCTCGGGCAGCAGGCGGACGGCGGCCAGGAAGGCACCCCCGCCGAGCACGATGTTGATCAGGAACACGGCGCGCCAGCCGAGCCCGCCGAGATCGGCGTCGATCAGGAACCCGGCGAGCACGGGCCCGCCGACGGCGGACAGCCCCATCACGGGCCCGAACAGGCTGAACGCCTTCCCGATCTGCTCGCGCGGCCAGGTGGCACCGAGGATCCCGAACCCCTGCGGGATGACGAGGGCTCCGAACGCCCCCTGCACCAGCCGTGCGGCGACGAGCAGTTGAGGACCGCCGGCGAGCCCGCAGGCGACGGACGCGACGGTGAACCCGCCGAGCCCGGCGAGGAACAGCCTGCGCCGCCCGAACTTGTCCCCGAGCCGCCCGCCCAGCACGAGCAGCACCCCGAGCGCGAGCGCGTACGAGGCCCCGAGCCACTGCACGAGCCCGGCACCGCCGCCGAGGTCTCGCGCGATGGTCGGGGCGGCGACGTTGGTGACGGTGGCGTCGACGAGGTCGAGCACATCGGCGGCGAGCACGACGGCCAGCACGGCCCATCGCGCCCGCCCCCCGAGCGAAGCACTCTCGGCCGCACCGGCGGCCGGAAGCGTGGAAGTCATGGGTGAACCCCAAAGGTACGGAGCGGAATGCAGCCGCGACGCCGGCACTGTATGACACTCCATCGGCGTCGCGCAGAAGCTGCGTGACGCAGATAAATATGCGACGAGAGCCGGAAGCTGTCAAGCAGCTTCCGGCTCTCCCCGGCTCCCGTCCGGCGCTCCGCGCGGGGCCTCAGCCCTTCACGCAGACCACCTGCTTCAGCTTCGCCACGACCTCCACGAGGTCGCGCTGCTGGTCGATGACCTGCTCGATCGGCTTGTACGCACCGGGGATCTCGTCCACGACGCCGGAGTCCTTACGGCACTCCACGCCCCGCGTCTGCTCCTCCAGGTCCCGCGTCGAGAACCGCTTCTTCGCGGCGTTCCGGCTCATCTTCCGGCCCGCGCCGTGCGACGCGGAGTTGAAGGACGCAGCGTTGCCGAGACCCTTCACGATGTACGAGCCCGTCCCCATGGAACCCGGGATGATCCCGTACTCACCGGAGCCCGCCCGGATCGCGCCCTTACGGGTGACCAGCAGGTCCACGCCGTCGTAGCGCTCCTCGGCGACGTAGTTGTGGTGCGCGCTGATCTCCTGCTCGAAGGCCGGCTTCGCCTTCTTGAACTCCTTGCGGATCACGTCCTTCAAGAGCGCCATCATGATCGTGCGGTTGTACTTGGCGTACTCCTGCGCCCAGAACAGGTCGTTGCGGTACGCCGCCATCTGCGGGGTGTCCGCGATGAAGACGGCCAGGTCGCGGTCGACCAGGTTCTGGTTGTGCGGGAGCTTCTGGGCGACGCCGATGTGGTGGTCGGCGAGTTCCTTGCCGATGTTGCGCGAACCGGAGTGCAGCATGAGCCACACCGAATCGGACGTATCCACACAGACTTCCACAAAATGATTCCCCGAGCCAAGGGTTCCCATCTGCTTCATGGCTCGGCCCTCCCGGAACTTGACCGAATCGGCCACCCCGTCGAACCGTCCCCAGAACCCGTCCCACTCGGCCGTCCCGAACCCGTGCAGCCGCCCCGGATCCACCGGATCGTCATGCATGCCGCGGCCCACCGGGATCGCCTGCTCGATCTTCGAGCGGAGGCGGGAGAGGTCGCCGGGGAGGTCGTTCGCCGTCAGGGACGTCTTCACCGCGCTCATGCCGCAGCCGATGTCCACGCCGACCGCCGCCGGGCACACCGCGCCCCGCATCGCGATGACCGAGCCGACCGTCGCGCCCTTGCCGAAGTGGACGTCGGGCATGACGGCGAGGCCCTTGATCCACGGGAGGGTCGAGACGTTGCGGAGCTGCTGCATCGCGACGTCCTCGACCGTGGCCGGGTCGGCCCACATGCGGATGGGGACCTTCGCTCCCGGTACCTCTACGTATGACATGAAATCCCCCGTGAATCGGCCTACTTGGAGCAGCAGGGCCTTAAGTGTCAGAAGTGGTGAAACGCGAATAACGGCACCAAGGGCACCGAAAGGGATGCCGGACCGGCGTCCACTGTGGTGCGTGCGATAGACATTGCCTCACTGGCCGCCCTGTCGCGGCAACCGATTAACCAGGCGCAACCCGCCGAGAGGAGCTCCTACGGTGCAGCGGAAGTCGTACGCGTACGTACCGGGTGTCGCCGTGCTCCTGACGGCGTTGCTCGCCGGGTGCACCGGGAGTTCCGACTCGGGGGGCGGGACGGACGACTCGAAGCCGGGCGAGGTGAGCGCGTCGGCGACGTCGGCGAAGCCGGGCCGGTACCGTTCGCTG
This sequence comes from Streptomyces sp. KL116D, assembly GCF_030766975.1. Lineage (NCBI taxonomy): Bacteria > Bacillati > Actinomycetota > Actinomycetes > Kitasatosporales > Streptomycetaceae > Streptomyces > Streptomyces sp. KL116D. The sequence continues at coordinate 10,416 of NZ_JASERH010000028.1, forward strand.
CCCGAGGCCTGCGCCCAGGTGGACAAGGCGACGCTGGACGAGATGCTGCCGGGCATCGAGGGGCTGCCGGACGAGGAGCAGCGCGAGAAGGCGTACGAGGGCGCGGCGACGGAGACGTACGACACGGACCGCCGGGTCGGCTGTGGCTGGAAGGACAGTTCGGCGGACGCGGGGGCGCACCGGCTGACGCTGGATTTCGAGCGGGTGGTGTCGTACGACGCGGCGGTGAGTGACGACAGCAGCGCGGAGGACGTGTTCGGGGCGAAGCAGGTGGCGGCCGATCTGCCGGCGCCGTCGGCGTCGTCCGCGGGCGACGAGCCGACGCCCGAGGGGTCGGCGGGCGCGTCGGACGACGGGAGCGGGGCGCCGTCGGGGGCCGCGTCGGACGGTGCGTCGGCCACGGCGTCCTCGTCGGTCACGCCGGCCGATCTGCAGCCGCGCGTGCTCGACGACCTCGGTGACGAGGCGTTCGTGGACGACGCGCTGGCGGGGCCGACGGCGGCGCGGCACCGGACGGTGACTGTGGTGTTCCGCACGTCGAACGTGGTGGTGACCGTCGAGTACGAGGCGCAGTCGGCGGGGCCCGGCGAGGTGCCGGACAGCAAGGAAATGCAGGACACGGTGCAGGAACTGGCCGGGAAGCTGGTCGGCCGGTTCGGCGAGTAGGGGACGTTCGGGGCCCGGGCCGGGTCCGGGGAAGGCGAGGCGTGCGGGGCGGCTTCGGCGTACGGTGGCCCATCGGGCCCGGGTTCGTGAAGGTCGGTTGATCGTCGCGTGTCCGGTCCGTGTCCCTGTCAGCGTCCCAGTGAAGGAACCATGCACCGTCCGACCAAGCGACTCACCCGCGTCCTCGCCTGCGCAGCCGCCGTGCCGGTGGTTCTCGTCGTAGCCGGCTGTTCCTCCGACTCGGGTTCGGATTCCGGTTCCGAGAAGGCGTCGAAGGAGTCGAAGGCGTCCGCCTCGACGGCCGGGGACGCGGCGAAGAAGGTGGCTCCGGCGACGTACAAGTCGCTGCCGCAGGCGTGCTCGGCGCTCTCGAAGAAGACGCTGGACGACCTGGTGCCGAAGGGCGACAGCAAGGCGGGCGCCTCGGACGACGAGTCGACGCGGGCGAGTTGCTCGTGGTCCAGCCTGGACAACAACGGCGTGAAGGGCTCCCAGTACCGCTGGCTGAATGTCTCGATGATCCGTTTTGACTCGGATGTCAATCGGGGCAGCGGCGAGAAGCTGGCCTCGGAGCACTACGCGAAGCAGGTCAAGGACGCGCAGGCGACGGAGGGCGCGAAGAGCGTCAAGACGTCGGCGGTGTCCGGTACGGGCGACGAGGCGACGCTGGTGCGCTACGACCTCCCGTACAAGGAGAAGAAGAAGGACGTCACGTCCAAGCAGCAGACGGTCGTCACGCGCGTGGACAACGTGGTGGTGACGGTCGACTTCAACGGTTCGGGGTTCGCGGGCGACAAGACGCCCGACGCCGGTGAGCTGTCGAAGGACGCCGAGAAGGCGGCCAAGGAGGCGGTGGCCGCGGTGACGGAGTCGGGCAAGAGCGCGTCCCCTTCGGCGTCCGCGTCCGCGTCCCCGTCGAAGTCGGCGGACAAGTCGAAGTCCGAGGACGGGTCGAAGTCCGCGGACGAGTCGGGCTCCGGTGCGTCCGTGAAGCCGTCGGCGTCGAAGTCCGCGGCCAAGGACAGTTAGAAGCGCCAGGACCGCACGGTCAACGGGCAGCGTTTGCCCGGCATTTGAGGAGCCCGGCCCCTTTTGGGAGCCGGGCTCCCGCCGTACCGCCCCACGGCCCGCCATGTGCATGTGCCAGTCTGTTGGGCGCAACATGCCGAACTGGGAGGGGAACTGGAGTGGCCGCGCCACTGAAGCTGACACGGACGCACCGGATACTCGTCGGGGTGGTCATCGCGGGAGCGGTGGTCATCGCGGGTATCGGTTTCGCCGGTTCGTACGCGGCGGTCCGCGAGCTGGCCCTGGAGAAGGGCTTCGGGAACTTCTCCTACGTCCTGCCCATCGGCATCGACGCGGGCATCTGTGTGCTGCTCGCCCTCGACCTGCTGCTGACCTGGATCCGGATCCCGTTCCCGCTGCTGCGGCAGACGGCGTGGCTGCTGACCGCGGCGACGATCGCGTTCAACGGCGCGGCGGCCTGGCCCGACCCGCTGGGCGTCGGCATGCACGCCGTGATCCCGATCCTGTTCGTCGTCTCGGTCGAGGCGGCGCGGCACGCGATCGGGCGGATCGCGGACATCACCGCGGACAAGCACATGGAGGGCGTGCGCATCACGCGCTGGCTGCTCTCCCCCGTGCCCACGTTCCTGCTGTGGCGCCGGATGAAGCTGTGGGAGCTGCGTTCCTACGAGGCCGTGATCAAGCTGGAGCAGGAGCGCCTCGTCTACCAGGCCCGCCTCCACTCCCGGTTCGGCCGGGCCTGGCGCCGCAAGGCCCCGGTCGAATCCCTGATGCCGCTGCGCCTCGCCCGCTACGGCGTCCCGCTCTCCGACACCGCCCCGGCGGGTCTCGCGGCCGCGGGGATCGAGCCGCAGCTGCTGCCGCCGAAGCCGCAGGTGCCGGAGCTGGAGCGCACGCCGGCGCCCGAGGCGCCGCAGCAGCCGATGCCCCCGCAGGCGCAGACACAGGCACAGATGCAGGCGCAGGCGCAGGCCGGGGAAGCGCAGAGCCAGTGGTTCGCGACACCGCGCGAGGTGGCGTACCAGGGCGACTACGACCCGAACTTCCAGCCGCCCACGTTCGTGCCGGAGGAGCAGCACCAGGACTGGTACGAGGAGCAGCCGCAGCAGATCCCGGTCCCGCTCCCGTCCCCCCGCGCTCCCGAACCGGACCCCGCCCCGCTCGCCGTCCAGGAGCCGGACTTCCCCGAGCCGGACTTCCAGGAGCCGGACTTCCCGGTGCCGAACGGCGCGGGCGGGACGCGCCCGCTCGGCGACGGCATCCCGGAGGCGGAGCCCGCGGCTCCGTCGGACGAGGAGCTGTACCAGGTGTTCCGGTACTCGATAGACGGCGAGGGCATGCCGACGCAGGCGGCGTTCCAGGCGAACGTGGAGGCGACCTACGGCGCGCAGCTCGCCCAGCGTGACCTGATCCGCTACCACGAACAGTTCAGCAAGCGGCTCACCACCGAGCTGCTGGACGACCACATCGCCTGAGCGCGCGCGGACGCAGCGGACACGGCAAGGGGGCGGCACCCGAAGGTGCCGCCCCCTTGCCGTTGCGTTGCTACGCCCCGAGCAGCTTGCGCACGCGGTCCGCGCCGACGGCGAGGAGCAGCGTGGGCAGGCGCGGGCCGGTGTCGCGGCCGACCAGGAGGTGGTAGAGCAGCGCGAAGAAGGAGCGCTGCGCCGTCTTGATCTCCTGCGGCAGTTCCTTGGCGGTGGCGTCGGCGGGGAAGCCCGCCTGCACCTTCGGGACGCCGTACACGAGGTGGGTCAGGCCGTCGAGCGACCAGTGGTCGTCCAGGCCCTCCAGGAGGAGGGCGATCGACGTGCGGGAGGCGTCGTCGAGGGCGGCCAGGGCCTCGGTGTCCGGCTCCGTGCGCACGATGGTGCGGGACTCGGCGGGCACGTACTTGGTGATCCACGCCTCGGCCTTGTCCAGGCGCGGGCGGACGGTCGCCAGGTCGGTGACCGGGTTCTCCGGGTCGAGCTCGGAGAGGATCCGCAGGGTCTGCTCGGTGTCCCCGGCCGTCACGTCGGCCACGGAGGCCAGCGTGCGGTACGGCAACGGGCGCTCGGTGCGCGGCAGTTCACCGGCGGCGGTGCCGACGGCGCGGCTGTACGCGGCCGCGTCGGCGGGCAGCACGGAGCCGTCCGCGACCTTGCCGCCGAGCTTGTCCCACTCGTCGTAGAGCCGCTGGATCTCCTGGTCGAAGGCGATCTTGAACGACTGGTTGGGGCGGCGGCGGGCGTACAGCCAGCGCAGCAGCTGCGGCTCCATGATCTGGAGCGCGTCGCCCGGGGTGGGGACGCCGCCCTTCGACGACGACATCTTCGCCATGCCGGAGATGCCGACGAACGCGTACATCGGGCCGATCGGCTGCTTGCCGCCGAACAGCTCGACGATCTGGCCGCCGACCTGGAACGACGAGCCGGGCGACGAGTGGTCCACGCCGGACGGCTCGAAGATCACGCCCTCGAAGGCCCAGCGCATCGGCCAGTCGACCTTCCAGACCAGCTTGCCGCGGTTGAACTCGGTCAGCCGGACCGTCTCGGTGAAGCCGTCGAGCGTGCAGGTGTAGGACAGCTCCGTCGTCTCGTCGTCGTACGACGTGACGGTGGTGAGGTCCTTGCCGCACTCGCCGCAGAACGGCTTGTACGGGTAGTAGCCGCCCGCGCCGCCGCTGCCGTCGTCCTCGGACGCGGCGCCGGAGCCCTCGGCGGCCTCCAGCTCGGCCTCGTCGACGGCCTTCTGCTGCTTCTTGGCCGGGGCCTTCTTGGTGCGGTACTGGTCGAGGATCGCGTCGATGTCGCCGCGGTGCTTCATCGCGTGCAGGATCTGCTCGCGGTACGTGCCGGCCTGGTACTGCTCGGTCTGGCTGATGCCGTCGAACTCGACGCCGAGGTCCGCGAGGGCCTCGACCATGGCGGCCTTGAAGTGCTCCGCCCAGTTCGGGTACGCCGATCCGGCGGGGGCCGGGACCGACGTCAGCGGCTTGCCGATGTGCTCGGCCCAGGACGCGTCGGTGCCGGGCACCCCGTTCGGCACCTTGCGGTAGCGGTCGAAGTCGTCCCAGGAGATCAGGTGCCTGACCGTGTACCCGCGGCGGCGGATCTCGTCGGCGACCAAGTGCGGGGTCATGACCTCGCGGAGGTTGCCGAGGTGGATCGGTCCTGACGGGGACAGGCCGGAGGCGACGACGACCGGTTTGCCCGGGGCACGACGCTCGGACTCGGCGATGACATCGTCCGCGTAACGGGAGACCCAGTCCGCGTTCTCTGCGGTCTCCGTGCTCGTGCTCTGGGCCACGATCGGTTCGTCCTTCTCTCCTGATGAGGTCGCGCGGGTGCACTCCGCGCGTCCCCCATTGTCCCAGCTACCCGGGGCAGGAGGAAAACGCCTTATCAATGGGGTGGCGGAGCGCCGTGAGCGACTACCGGCCGGTGGGGCTTCTCGCGCAGTTCCCCGCGCCCCTGAGGCATGCGCTGCGCGCAGTCTCAGGGGCGCGGGACGGAAAAACCCCTTTGGAGCCCCGTGGGATACTGGCCAGGACTATCAAACCCAGCCCCGACCAGAACGGCAGCCCATACCCATGGCCCCGGTCACGTCCATCACCGCCAACGTCAACGCACGCCTCGCCGACGCCCTGACTTCCGCCCTGCCGGAGGCCGGCGGCGCGGACCCGTTGCTGCGACGTAGCGACCGGGCCGACTACCAGGCAAACGGGATCCTGGCGCTCGCCAAGAAGGCCAAGGCGAACCCGCGGGAGCTGGCCACGCAGGTCGTCGAGAAGATCGTCAGCGGCGATCTGCTCGCCGACGTCGAGGTCTCGGGCCCCGGCTTCCTGAACGTCACGGTCACCGACCGGGCGATCACCGAGACGCTCGCGGCCCGCTCGGCGGACGGCGACCGGCTCGGCGTGCCGCTGAAGGAGCAGCCGGGCACCACGGTCATCGACTACGCCCAGCCGAACGTGGCGAAGGAGATGCACGTCGGTCACCTGCGCTCGGCGGTCATCGGCGACGCGCTGCGCGGCATGCTCGACTTCACCGGCGAGAAGACGATCGGCCGGCACCACATCGGCGACTGGGGCACCCAGTTCGGCATGCTCATCCAGTACCTGATCGAGAACCCCGACACGCTGGCCCCGGCCGACGAGGTCGACGGCGAGCAGGCCATGTCGAACCTGAACAAGGTGTACAAGGCGTCGCGCGCGGTCTTCGACGCGGACGAGGACTTCAAGGAGCGGGCCCGCAAGCGGGTCGTCGCCCTCCAGTCCGGCGACAAGGAGACGCTGGACCTGTGGCAGCGGTTCGTCGACGAGTCGAAGGTGTACTTCTACTCGGTCTTCGAGAAGCTCGACATGGAGATCCGCGACGACGAGATCGTCGGCGAGTCCGCCTACAACGACATGATGGCGGAGACGGCGCGGCTCCTGGAGGAGTCCGGTGTCGCGGTGCGCTCCGAGGGCGCGCTCGTGGTCTTCTTCGACGACATCAAGGGCAAGGACGACCAGCCGGTCCCGCTGATCGTGCAGAAGAAGGACGGCGGCTTCGGCTACGCGGCGTCCGACCTCTCGGCGATCCGCGACCGCGTCCTCGACCTGCACGCCACGTCGCTGATCTACGTCGTGGACGTCCGTCAGTCGCTGCACTTCAAGATGGTCTTCGAGACGGCCCGGCGGGCCGGCTGGCTGAGCGACGAGGTCACCGCCCACAACATGGGCTACGGCACGGTGCTCGGCGCGGACGGCAAGCCGTTCAAGACGCGTGAGGGCGAGACGGTCAAGCTGGAGGACCTCCTCGACGAGGCCGCCGAGCGGGCGACCGCCGTCGTGCGCGAGAAGGCCGAGAAGGTGGGCCTGACCGAGGACGAGATCGTCGAGAACGGCCGGTTCGTGGGGATCGGCGCGGTGAAGTACGCCGACCTGTCGACGTCCGCGAACCGGGACTACAAGTTCGACCTGGACCAGATGGTGTCGCTGAACGGCGACACGAGCGTGTACCTCCAGTACGCGTACGCGCGGATCAAGTCGATCCTGCGCAAGGCCGGCGACTCGGCGGCGCCCGTCGCCCACCCGGAGCTCGAACTGGCCCCGGCGGAGCGGGCGCTGGGCCTGCACCTGGACGCGTTCGGCGATCTGGTCTACGAGGCCGCCGCCGAGTACGCGCCGCACAAGCTGGCCGCGTACCTGTACCAGCTGGCGTCGCTGTACACGACGTTCTACGACCAGTGCCCGGTCCTCAAGGCCGACACGAAGGAGCAGACGGAGAACCGTCTGTTCCTGTGCGACCTGACGGCCCGGACGCTCCACCAGGGCATGGCCCTGCTGGGCATCCGGACCCCCGAGAAGCTCTAACCGTTCGGACTGTTCAGGGCGCGGCCCAGCCGTCGCAGCCCCTCCGCGATCTCCTCCGGCGTCTGCGTCACGAAGCAGAGCCGGAGGGTCGTGGGGTCGGGGGCCGTGGCGTAGAAGGGGGCGCCCGGGACGTACGCGACCTTCTCCTCGACCGCCTTGCTCAGCAGGGCGGTCGCGTCGTGTCCGGCGCCCTGCGGGAGGCGGGCCCACAGGAACATGCCGCCCTCGGGGCGGTTCCAGGTGGAGCCGGCGGGGAGGGCGGCGGGCAGGCCGTCGAGGAGGGCGTCGCGGCGGATGCCGTACGCCTTCGACACCTTGGCGACGTGCGCGTCGAGGTCGACGGTGGCGAGGTAGCGGGCCGCGGCGAGCTGGTTGACGGTCGGGGTGTGCAGGTCGGCGGCCTGTTTGGCGACGGCGCAGGCGCGGCGGAGCTGCTTCGGCGCGCGCAGCCAGCCCAGGCGCAGGCCGGGCGCCATGACCTTGGAGAACGAGCCGAGCAGGACGGTGCGGTCCCTGGCGTCCTCGTACGTCGCGATCCACGGGACGCGGTCGCCCTCGAAGCGGAGTTCGCCGTACGGGTCGTCCTCGACGATCCACAGGCCGCGGCGGGCGGCGACCGCGGCGACGGCGGCGCGCCGGTCGGCGGGCAGGGTGCGGCCGGTCGGGTTCTGGAAGGTGGGGACGGTGTAGAGGAGCTTGGGGCGGTGTTCGGCGACGAGGGCGTCGAGGGCGTCCGGGTCGATGCCGTGCTCGTCGCAGGGGACGCCGATCAGCCGGGCGCCGGCCAGGCCGAAGGCCTGAAGTGCCGCCAGATAACAGGGACTTTCGACGAGGACGGTGTCGCCGGGTTCGATCAGTGCCGTGGCGAGGAGCGAGAGGGCCTGCTGCGAGCCGGTGGTGACGAGCAGGTCGTCGGCGTCGGTGGGCAGGCCGCGGTCGGTGGTGCGGGCGGCGAGTGCCCGGCGCAGGACGGGTTCGCCCTCGGTGGTGGAGTACTGGAGGGCGCGCCGCGCGTCGCCGCGCAGCACGTCGGCGAACGCGGCGGCGACGGCGTCCGCGTCGAAGAGTTCAGGGGCCGGGAGCCCGCCCGCGAAGTTGATGAACTCGGGCTGCGCCGTCACCGCGAGGATGTCCCGGATCGGCGAGCCTCCGGTGGTCGCGACGCGGGCTGCGAACGGTGGAGTGGCGGCGGTCATGGGAGAGGGGCTCCTTCCGAGCGGCGGCTTTTCCGCGACCCTAGAAGGATGGATGGCCCTTCCACCCACCTTTTCCACGATGCGGACGGCTACTGCTGTTCGGTCCGCTCGATCCACTCGCCGCCGCCCAACGGGTAGTCGTAGCCGGGGCGGTTGGCGTCGGCGCTCGTCCGGAACGAGGCGTCGCCGTCGCGGACCCGGACCGTGCCGTGGCGGTCACCGCTGCGCCAGTCCAGGGTCAGGTCCCAGCGGACGTCGTGGGCCTTGGCGTGGGCGGTGACGTAGAAGACCTCCGGGTCGGACGCGCTGACCTTGTACGGGAAGTCGCGCTGGCCGTTCTTGACGGTGACGGCGGGGCTGCCGTTGTCCAGGTCGATGTCGAACGACTTGGTCTCGACGTTGCCGCCGCAGCCGACGCCCATCGAGTAGTCGTTCCAGGCGAGCGGTGCGCCCTTGGAGACGACGCGTACGTGGAGGGCCTCCAGGACGACGGTGTCGGCGCCGGTGCCCTGGACGGTGAGCGCGACGACCTGTTCGCCCGAGGAGACCGCGCCGTAGGCGCCGGACCAGCGCACGGCGTCCGATTCGCCCGCGGGCGGGCCGACCTGCTCGGGTTCGCTGTCGACGAGGAAGTGCTGGCTGCACGGGCTTTCGTAGACGTAGGGGCGGACGCCGACGGTGATCGGCGTGCCGGTGGCCCCGCCGGCGGACCGGGAGGGCCCGGCCGGGGCGCCGGCCCCGGCGCCCTTGCCCTTCGACGCGGAGGCCGAGGCGGACGGGCTGCCGCTCGCCTTGTCGCTGCGCGAGGCGGACGGTGAGGCGGAGTCCGGCGCCCGGTGCGTGCCACTGGCGCTGACGACGTCCCCATCCGCTTTCTGGTCGTCGCCGCCGCCCGGGGACGCGAGGTTGGCGGCCAGCACCACGGCCCCCACCACCGCCACCAACGAGGCCCCGCCCAGGACGGCCCCACGCTTGCGCCGACGGGCTCCGGCTCCGTCCGCCTCCGCCGCCTCGGGCAAGCTGCCGCCCGGGACGGCAGGGTGGGCAAGGCGGCCCCCGGTGCCGCGCGACGGTTCGTCGGGACCGGGCCCCGGCTCGGCGTCCTCCGGCACGGCTCCGCCGGACGGGGTATCGGCCACAGCCCCGGCACCCGCCCCGCCGGCGACCGGCTTACGCCCCCGCGCCGCGTCCGCCAGGATCCACCGCCGGTGCAGCTCCACCAGTTCCTCGGGCGTCGCCCGGCACACCCGGGCCAGCCGCTCCACGGGCGCGTACTCGTTCGGCACGGCCGTGCCGTTGCAGTACCGGTGCAGCGTCGACGTGCTCATGTGCAGCCGCTTCGCCAACGCCCCGTAACTCAGTCCCGAACGGTCCTTGAGCTCCCGCAGCAGCTCCGCGAACCCGTCCCCGCCGCTCCCGGTCACCCGTTCCTCCATCCCCCCGCGTCCCGGCCAACCGTTCCAGGACACGCGTATACCTGCTGGTCAGAGCCCGTTTCAGCGTTCCAGCGTCCCCAACTCCCCGCCAGACGTGGCGACTGGGACGGATCACCCCACAAGCTCCAGTCATCCAAGCACCACTCCCACCAGAACCTCGAAGGGGCTCGACCACATGTCCAGCATCCGGAACTCCCGCACCCGTCTCCTCACCGCCGCCGCGACCGTCGCGATCGCCGCGCTCTCCCTGACCGCCTGCAACGACGGCTCGGGCGTCAAGGACGAAGGCCCGTCGGCCTCTTCGTCCTCCTCGCCCTCCGCCCAGGAGTCGCAGGACGCACAGGACGGCGGCGGCGAGAGCGGCGGCGACAAGAACGGGACGGACGGCAAGCCCGCCCACAACACCGCCAAGCCCACCGCGTCGCCGCAGCAGCCGAAGCCCGCGGCCACCGCGACCAAGCCCGCCGGCTCCGGCTCCGGCTCCGGCACGGACGTGGAGCGCATCGTCTGCGACGGCTCCAACACGAAGACGACGGCCGCCCCGGTCAACCGTCCCGTGAACCACATGCTCCTCACGGTCACCAACACCAGCGGCAAGCGCTGCGACCTGTACTCGTACCCGGCCGTGCGCCTCGGCGAGGCCCAGTCCGTGCCGCCGGTCGTGGAGGAGTCGCAGCCGCAGGCCGTCGTCTCCCTCGAACCCGGCCAGTCCGGCTACGCGGCCGTCGCCCTCTCCGCGACGGACGGCAGCGGCTCCAACGGCTACACGGCCAAGACCCTGGTCGTCTCCTTCGCCGGTCCCAAGGGCCTCGCCGACTACGACGGCCCGGCCGCCCGGCCCGCGCTCCCCGCCAAGGGCGTCTACGTCGACGACTCGATCAAGGTCACCTACTGGCAGACCTCGATGGACTCCGCCCTGACCTGGTGACCTGCGAGGCACGGTGGAGCTCCTCAGGCACACCTGACAGGCTCCACCCCATGCAGTCGTACGCCGCTCACCCCGATGAGCTCGCCGCCCGCGCCCGCACCCTGGCCGCCCGTGGCCCGCGCCGCGTCCTGGGCATCGCGGGCCCGCCCGGCGCGGGCAAGACCACGCTCGCCGAGTCCCTGGTGCGGGCCCTCGGCGGCTTGGCGGTGCTCGTCCCGATGGACGGCTTCCACCTGGCCGACGTGGAACTCGCCCGCCTGGGCCGCGCCGACCGCAAGGGCGCGCCGGACACCTTCGACGCCCACGGGTACGCGGCGCTGCTCGCCCGGCTGCGCACCCCGCACGACGGCGAGACGGTCTACGCGCCGTCCTTCGAGCGGACCCTGGAACAGCCGATCGCGGGCGCCCTCCCCGTCGGCCCGGACGTCCCGCTGATCGTCACCGAGGGGAACTACCTCCTGCTGGACGAGCAGCCGTGGTCGACGGCCGTCCGCCCCCTCCTCGACGAGGTGTGGTGGGTGGCCGTGGACGACACCGTGCGCGTGGAGCGCCTGATCGCCCGCCACGTCGAGTTCGGCAAGTCCCCCGCCGACGCCCGCGCGTGGGTCCTGCGCTCCGACGAGGCGAACGCCCGCCGCGTGGCCGCCGGCCGCGACCTGGCCGACGTCGTCGTCGACGTGTGACGTCAGCCGGGCACGGGCGGCACCACGTCGAACTCGCACCACACCGCCTTCCCCGGCGCGCCCCGCTCCCCCACCCCCCACCGGTCCGCACACGCGGCCACGAGCAGCAGCCCGCGCCCGCCCTCCCCGTCACCCGCACCACCCAGCCGGGGCACCCCGCCCCCGCTGTCGTGCACCTCGACCCTCAACACGCCCTTCGCGTACGAGAGGTGGAGCTGATAGCCGCGCCCGGGCGGCACCCCGTGACGCAGCGCGTTCGTCGCCAGCTCGCTCACGCACAGCGCCACGTCCGCGCTCCGCTCGTGCGCACCGAGGCCCCAGTCGTCCAGCGCGGCGCGCGCGAACCGGCGCGCGGCGGGCACCGTGCGCCGGTCTCGGGGGTAGAACCGCTCTCTGCGCAGCGCGATGTCGCGGCTCGACGGGTTCCGGCGGGTGGAGATCGTCTCGTTCACGGGACGAGCGTCGCGCAGCATGCCTAGCGTGAATCAGCCGGTGAACCCGTACACAGTTTTTGTACGGGAGGTGTACGGGTGCCGCATGCTCCGCGGCGGGCGGACAGGGGGAGTTCTATGACCATGACCTCCAGGCAGGCTCCTCGGAAGAGGAACATCTCGACGATGAAAATGGTGGGCCGTCAGCTGAAGGCGGCCCGCCAGGCAGCGGGCCACACCCAGGCCCAGCTCGCGGCCCTGGTCCAGGTGGACGACGAGACGATCGCCTCCGTCGAGCAGGGCAGACGGGCGCTTCAGCTGGATCTCGCGGAGTCGCTGGACGAACTCCTCGACACCAAGGGGGTGTTGGCGGCCGGTGCGGCGAACATGCCCGAGGCGGACCAGTTCCCGCTCTGGGCGGAGGAGTACATGCGTCAGGAGCGGGAGGCCATCGCTCTCTCGTTCTACGCGAACCAGGTTCTGCCGGGCCTTCTTCAGACGGAGGCGTACACGCGGGCCGTGCTCCAGGAGCGCGTCCCCGCCTACGACGACGAGGAGATCGTCACGAAGACCGCGGGCCGCGTGGCCCGCCACGAGATCCTCCTGCGCCGTGAACCGCCGACGCTGAGCTTCGTCCTGTGGGAGCCGCTCCTGCGTCTCCACGTAGGTGGCGCGCAGGTACGGCAGGAGCAGTTGCAACACCTGCGCGCCACCGCCCAACTGCCTTGCATCTCCCTGCAGATCATCCCGCTGGACAGCCCCTCGCACGCGGGCCTGGACGGCCCTTTCATCCTCATCGAAACGCCGGACCACCAGCACCTCGCGTACAACGAATCGCAGCGCGGGAGTCAGTGGGTCGCCGACCCGGACGAGGTGTCCAGGCTGGCCCGCAAATATGCGATGCTGCGGACACAGGCCCTCGCCACGCAGCAATCCCTGGGCCTGTTGGACCGACTGCTAGGAGAAGCGTGAGCACCGCAGCGGAACTGACGTGGTTCAAGTCGACGCACAGCGGCAGCGAGGGTGGCGAGTGCCTCGAACTCGCCCGCTGCTCCCACACCCACACCATCCACATCCGCGACTCCAAGAACCCCGACGGCCCCACCTTCACGGTCCGGCCGGAGGCCTGGTCCGTGTTCGCCGGGTTCGTGAAGGGCTGACGCCTTCGCAACAGCCGGACCGACGTGCGACACGCTGCGTACCATGGGGCACACGATCCGTGGCGGGGCGGCGTCCGGGAAGGCGGCGAGGGCGGCATGGGTTTCGGCTTCGGTCAGCGCAGAGGCGGTCAACTCCCGGTCGAGCTGACCGGCTTCGTCGGACGGAGCAGTGAACTCGCCGACGTGCGCGCCGCATTGGAGCAGGCGCGGCTCGTCACGCTGACCGGGCCCGGCGGGGTCGGGAAGAGCCGTACGGCGCTGCGCGCGGTGCGGGACCTGGGCGAGGCGTACCCGGACGGGATCTGGCTGGCCGAGCTGTCGGCGCTGCGTGACCCCGAGCTGATCCCGGCGACCGTCGCCGCGGTCCTGCAACTGCCCGAGCAGTCGGGCAGTGATCCGCTGGACGCCGTGGTCGCCCATCTCCAGGGCCGCCGGCTGCTCATCGTGCTCGACACGTGCGAGCACCTGGTGGACGGCTGCGCGATGCTCGCCGACATCCTGCTGCGCGAGGCGCCGGACGTGCGGGTGCTCGCCACCAGCCGTCAACCCCTCGACGTACCGGGCGAGTTCTGCTGCCGGATCCCGCCGCTCAGCGACGCGGACGCCGTGGAGCTGTTCGTGCAGCGGGCGCGGGAGGCGGCGCCCGGGTTCCAGGTCACCGACGGCAACCGCGAGCGGATCGGGACGCTGGTCCGGCGGCTCGACGGGATCCCGCTCGCCCTGGAGCTGGCGGCGGTGCGGTTGCGGGCGGTGCCGCTGGAGCAGCTGACGTCCCGGCTCGACCGCCGTTTCGAGGTGCTCACCGGCGGGCGGCGCACCGCGCTGACCCGGCACCAGACGCTGCGCACGGCGATCGGCTGGTCGCACGAGCTGTGCACCCCGCAGGAGCGGCTGCTGTGGGCGCGGCTGTCCGTCTTCGCCGGGCCCTTCGACCCGCAGGCGGCGGAATCCGTGTGCGCGGACGGCGAGTTGAAGGCGGAGGAGATCCTCGGCCATCTCATCGGGCTCGTCGACAAGTCCGTCGTGCGGCGCATCGACGAGACCGGCGACCGGTACCGGCTCCTCGACACCATCCGGGAGTTCGGTGCCGAATGGCTCGCCGAGGCGGGCGGCACGGACGCGGTGCGCCGGCGGCACCTGGCCCACCACCGGGCGCTGGTGCAGCGTTACCGCGACACGTACGCGTCACCCGCCCAGCTGGAACTGCACAACGCGCTGCGCGCCGGGCACGCCGACCTGCGGGCCGCGTTCGAGTACGCGTACACGAGCCCGGACAACGCGACGGACGGGCTGTTCATGGCGGCGAGCCTGTCGATGTACTGGCGGTGCGCAGGCATCCTCACCGAAGGGCTCTACTGGCTGGAGAAGGGGCTCGCCCAGGTGCCCGAGGAGGGCCCCGAGCGGGTGTGGGGGCTGTTCGTCAGCGGGCTCGCCGTGGCCCGTGCGGGGAACGGCGCCCTGGGCCACGCCCGGTTCCGGCAAGCGCTGGAGATGGCCGAGCGGCTCGGTGAGAGCCGCATCGTCGACTTCTCGGCGGTGGCCCTGGGCGCCGTCGCCACCCTCGGTGGCGACCCGGCCGGAGCGGTCGCCATGACCGCCGCGCGCGATCGCCTGCGGGACGCGGACGACGTCATCGGCTACGGCGGCGCCTGCTACGAGGGCTGCCTCGCGCTGGCCGTCGTCGGGGACACGGCGACCGCCCTGCGCTGGTGCGAGGAGGGCATCGCCTTCGTCGCCCGGGCCGGGGAGTGGCAGCTGCGCGGCACGCTGCTGTGCGTACAGGGACTGATCCGCTGGGTCGCGGGGCAGCGCGGGGACACCGTCGCCGAGCCGCTGCGCCGGGCACTCGACCTGGCCGGCGAGATCGAGAACATCCTGGTCGCGGCGGTCTGCTGCCTCGGTCTGTCCTGGGTCGCCGCCGACGCGGACCGGCCGGGGCGCGCGGCCTGGCTGCTCGGGTACGCGGACCACGCGCGGGTGGGCGGCGAGCCGCTGGCGATGCTGCCGCCGCTGGTGAAGGAGCCGACGGCACAGGCCCGCAAGGCGCTCGCGGCGACGCTGGGCGAGGCGGAGTTCGCCCGCTGGTACGCCCGCGGCGCCCGCCTCACCGGCACCCAGATCCTCCGGGCGGTGCGCGCCGACGCGGACGTGCCGCCCGAGCCCGCCGACCCGGCCGGCTGCGTGCCCGTGGCCCGCGAGGTCCTCACGCGCCGCGAGCGCGAGGTGGCCGCGCTCGTCGCCCAGGGCCTGACCAACCGGGAGATCGCCGACCGCCTCGTCATCTCCAAGCGGACGGCCGACGCGCACGTGGAGCACATCCTGGCCAAGCTCGGCGTGTCCAGCCGCCGCGAGATCACGGCGGCCGCGCCGGACCCCTGACCCCGCACCGCGGCCGTCAGCGCAGCGCCCCCTTCACGACCTTGCCCGACGCGTTGCGCGGGAGCTCCGTCACGAACTCCACGAACCGCGGCACCTTGTAGTTCGCCATCTCGCGCCGCGCCCACGCGATCAGGTCGTCGCCGGTCACCGTCGCGCCGCGCCTGCGCACCACGTACGCCTTGCCGACCTCGCCGAGCCGTCCGTCCGGCACCCCGACCACGGCGACGTCGGCCACCTCGGCGTGCAGCCCGAGGAGCTGCTCTATCTCGGCCGGGTAGGCGTTGAACCCGCCGACGATGTACATGTCCTTGATGCGGTCGGTGATCCGCAGATAGCCGTCGGCGTCCAGCACGCCGACGTCCCCGGTCCGCAGCCAGCCGTCCGCCGAGACCGCCTCGGCGGTCGCCGCCGGGTCCTCGAAGTACTCCCGCATGACGTTGAACCCGCGGACCAGCACCTCCCCCGGCTCGCCGGGTTCCGCCGCCACCCGGACCTCCGTGCCCGGGATGGCCCGGCCGGAGGTCGCCGCGATCAGCTCGGCCGGGTCGCCGCGGCGGCACATCGTCACGATGCCGCTGGCCTCCGACAGCCCGTACGCGGTCAGGACGGTGCCGACGCCGAGTTCGCCGCGGAGCCGCTCGACCAGTCGCAGCGGGACGACCGCCGCGCCCGTCACCACCAGGCGCAGCGCCGACAGGTCGTGGGCGTCGCGGGCCGGGTGGTCGAGGAGGGACTGGTGGAGGGTGGGCGGTCCTGGCAGGACCGAGATCCGCTCCGCCGCGATGTTCGCGAGGACCGTGTCCACGTTGAAGACGGGCTGCGGGACCATCGTGGCGCCGCGCATCAGGCAGGCGATGATGCCCGCCTTGTAGCCGAAGGTGTGGAAGAACGGGTTCACGATCAGATAGCGGTCGCCCTCGCGCAGGCCCGCGAGGTCCGACCAGATCTCGTAGCCGCGCAGGGTCTGGGCGTGCGTGATGACCGCGCCCTTCGGCCGTCCCGTCGTGCCCGACGTGAAGATGATGTCCGAGGGGTCGGTGGTGGTGACGAGCGCCGAGCGGGCCCGCACGTCCTCGCTCGTGATCTCGTCGCCGGCCGCCAGGAACTCCTTCCAGGTGCGGTATCCGGGGGCGTCCGGCGCGCTGTCGCCGAGGACCACGACCTGTTCCAGGGAGGGGAGTTCGGCGCCCGCCTCCTGCGCGCGGCGCAGCGACGCGACGTAGGACGTGCCGAGGAAGGTGCCGGTGACGAAGAGGAGGCGGGCCCGGGAGCGGGCGAGGATGTCGGCGGCCTCGGTGCCCTTGAAGCGGGTGTTGAGGGGGACGAGGACGGCGCCCGCGCTGACCGCGCCCAGCGCCGAGACGATCCAGTCGAGGGTGTTCGGCGCCCAGATCGCGACCCGGTCGCCCGGCTCCAGGCCGGTGGCCAGACAGGCGGCGGCCGCCCGGTCGACGCGCTCGCCCAGCTCCGCGTAGGTGATCCGGGTGCGTCCTTCGACGACGGCCTCGCGCCCGCCGTGCCGTCGCACCGCGTCCCGCACCAGCTCCGGGATCGTGCCCCACTCGCCGTCTGTCACGCCGCCTGTCACGCCGTCTGTCCGCGGATGCATCGAACGACCTCCCACAACACCGTAGCTGACTATCCGTCAGATTAGCTGTAGCCTGACGCGCTGTCAGCAGACGGGATCCAGGCACTGGGGGCACCCATGGCGGGACTGAAGGACGCGACGGCCGTCGTCGGCATAGGCCAGACGGCCTTCGCGAAACAACTCCCGGAATCCGAGAAGACCTTGGCGTGCCGGGCGATCCTCGCCGCGCTCGACGACGCGGGCATCGCACCCTCCGAGGTGGACGGGTTCGCCTCGTACACGATGGAGGAGACCGACGAGGTCGAGGTCGCCAAGGCCATCGGGGCGGGCGACGTCACGTTCTTCTCCAAGGTCGGCTACGGGGGCGGCGGTTCGTGTGCGACGATCGCCCACCTCGCGGCCGCCGTCGCCACCGGGCAGGCGAGCGTCGGCGTGGCCTGGCGGTCCCGCAAGCGCGGCTCGGGGCCCCGGCCGTGGCAGAACACGGCCGTCCAACTCCCCACGCCCGCCCAGTGGACGCGGCCCTTCGGGCTGCTGCGGCCCGCCGACGAGATCGGCATGCTGGCCCGGCGCTACATGCACGAGTACGGCGCGACCCGCGACCACCTCTTCAACGTCGCGCTCGCCTGCCGCAACCGCGCCAACCAGAACCCGGCCGCGATCATGTACGAACGCCCGCTCACCCGGGACATGTATATGACGTCCCGGTGGATCAGCGAGCCCCTCTGCCTCTACGACAACTGCCTGGAGACCGACGGCGCGCTGGCCTGCGTCATCGTCTCCGCCGAGCGGGCCCGCGACTGCCGGCAGAAACCGGTCTACGTGCACTCCGCCGCGCAGGGCCTGCCGGCCCAGCACCACGGCATGGTCAACTACTGGAACGACGACCCGCTCACCGGGCCCGCCTGGACGGCGGCCCGCCACCTGTGGAAACACGCGGACATCACGCCCGAGGACGTCGACGTGGCGCAGATCTACGACGCGTTCACCCCGCTCATCCCGCTCTCCCTGGAGGGGTACGGGTTCTGCGGGCGCGGCGAGGGCGCCGCGTTCACCGAGGGCGGCGCCCTGGAGATCGGCGGCCGCCTCCCCATCAACACGGGCGGCGGCGGCCTCTCGGAGGCCTACGTCCACGGCTTCAACCTCATCAACGAGGGCGTGAAACAACTCCGCGGCACCAGCACGGCCCAGGTCCCGAACGCGAAGTCCTGCCTGGTGACGGCGGGCGAGGGCGTCCCCACGTCAGCGGTGCTGCTGCGCGCGGCCTGACCGGTGACGGCGTGACGCCCACGGGGCTCCGCCCCGGACCCCGCTCCTCAATCGCCGGAGGGGCTTGCTATGCCGCCGGCGTTCCAGGGGCGCGGGGAACTGCGCGACCAGCCACGACGAGACCCGCACTCACAAGGGGACAGCACATGGCAGACGAGAAGACCGCACCACTCCTCACCCCCACCCAGGACGACGACGGCGCGCCGTTCTGGGCGTACGCGGCCCGGGGCGAGCTCCGGATACAGACCTGCGCCGCCCCCGACTGCGGCGAACCCCGGTTCCCGCCCCGGCCCTGCTGCCCCCACTGCCAGTCCTTCGACTCCACGTGGCAGAAGACGAACGGCCGGGGACGGATCTGGTCGTACGTCGTCCCGCACCCACCCCTCCTCCCGGCCTACGCCGCCCACGCCCCGTACAACGCGATCATCGTCGAACTCGCGGACGCGCCCCGCATCCGCCTCGTCGGCAACCTGGTCACCTCCGCCGACGCCCCCCTCGACTCCGTCGCCCCCGACCGCATCCGCATCGGCGCCCGGGTCCAGGCCGTGTTCACCGACGTCGACGGCACGACCGTGCCCCGCTGGGTCCTGGAGCGCCCATGACCCTGCGCACCGAGACGGACAAGGAGACCGGTGTCGCCACCGTCACCCTCGACCGCCCCCACCGCCACAACGCCATCGACCGGGCCACGGCCGACGAACTCCGCGCCGCCTGGCGGGACTTCCGCTTCGACGACGACGTACGGGCCGTCGTCCTCACCGGCTCCGGCGACCGGGCCTTCTGCACCGGCATCGACCGCGACACCGACGCACCCCAGCCGAACTCCCCCTACTCCATGGACGATCCGCTGCTCACGGTCGGCCCGAAGGCGAACGACCTGTGGAAACCGGTCGTCGCCGCCGTCAGCGGCATGGCGTGCGGCGGCGCGTTCTACCTGCTGGGCGAGGCCGAGTTCGTGATCGCGGACGAGACGGCGACGTTCTTCGACCCGCACACCACGTACGGCATGGTCAACGCGTACGAGGCGATGTACCTCGCCCAGCGCATGCCCCCGGGCGAGGTCGCCAGGCTCGCCCTCATGGGCACCGCCGAACGGCTCTCCGCGCGACGCGCCCACGAGACGGGCCTGGTCAGCGAAGTCACCCCGCCCGGCGGCGCGTTGGCGGCGGCGACCCGCTGCGCGACGATCATCGCGGGCCACCCGACGGAAGCCGTGCAGGGCACGGTGCGGGCGGTGTGGGCGGCCACGGAAGCGGGCCGCGCCCAGGCGTTCGCCCAGGCCCCGCACCTGATCGCCCTCGGCAACCTGCCGCCGGAACGACAGGCCGAACTGTTCAATTCCCGTACGGGGAAGGACTTCCGGGTCCGCTAGCGGACGACCGTCCCGGCCGGGTCGACCTCGCAGTGGTCGACCTCGGAGACGAGCCCCTCCCCGCCGACCTTCAACCGGGCCGTGGTCGTGCCCCGGCCCTTCACCTTGACCTTGTCGAGCGCGGAGGTCACCCGCACGCCGCTCGCGTCCTGGAACTCGACCGACACGTAGAACCGGGCGGTGCTCCGGTTCGGGTTGCTGATCTCGACCGTCGCGTACGGCGCCCGCGCGCTCGCGCACTTCACGAGTTTGACCGTGGCGTCGACCAGGTCGTCGGTGCTGCTGCCGCTCGCCGACGACGTCGGCGTGGACCAGTGGCGGGGCCGCCGGTCGGTCGTGCCGCCGCTGCTGCCGCCGGTCGTGTCGTCCCCGTCGTCGTACGTGGACCCGGATCCCGAGCCGTAGCCGGAACTGCCGCCCGACGTCGACGAGTTGGACGACGAGCCGCCGTGGTTCTGCGACGAGCTGCTGCACCCGCCCCCGCCGCCGCTGCTGTGCCCCCGCCCATGACCGCGCCCCGTGGAGAAGCCGGTCAGCGCGAGGACGACCAGGGTCGCCACCGCCGTGAGTTTCATTCCCCGTTTCATCACGCCGGGCACCCTACCCGGCACGCGGCTCCCTGATCCGGGGCGTCCGTCAGATGCCGCGCACCCGGCGCCCCCACAGGGGCGCGGGGAACTGCGCGACCAGCCGCCCGCGGGGGAGAGCGGCGGACCGGACACCAGCCCGGCAGACGATCCCGCCCGGAAGCCGACCCGCACCGGCGCCCGGTGTCCGGCGCTACCGGCTGGTCCCGGTCCCCTTCTCCGCGTCCAGCGCGTACACGCACCGGTCCTTACTGCACGCGTACACGACCCCGTCCGTCACGACCGGGGTCCCCGTGATCTCCCCGCCGGTGGCCAGCTTCCAGCGCAGCCGGCCGTCGTCCGCCTTCAGCGTGTACAGCAGGTGGTCGGTCGACCCGAAGTGGATCCGGCCGTCGGCGACGACGGGCGAGCCGACGATCTCGCCGCCCGCCTGGAACCGCCACTTCGGCGTCCCGGTCACCGCGTCCAGCGTGTAGAGCCCCTGTCCGCTGCCCACGTGGACGTGCCCGTGCGAGACGAGCACCGGGTCGATGGACGAGGGCCGCGGCTCGGTCGCGATCCGCCAGCGGTCGCGGCCGTCCGTCGCGTCGAGCGCGTACACGGTGCCGTGGTGGTCGGCGAGGTAGATGCCGCCGCCCGTCACCGCGGGTCCCGGCGCGTACGCGGGCGGACAGAGGAAGACGGCGGGCGCCTCGAAGTGCCACCGCACGCGTCCCGAGCCGACCTCGATGGCGAGGACCCGGGTGCCGGCGGCGACGTACACGTAGCCGTCGTCGGCGGGGGTGAGCCGGACCGGCACCCCGCCGCAGGACGCGGCGTCGCCGACCGGGTACGACCAGCGCTCCTCGCCGGTGCGGGCCTCCAGGGCGCGCAGCCGGGCGTCCTGCCAGACGAAGACCGTGCCGTCGTGCACGACGGGGCCCGCCTCGGGCGCCTCGAAGTCGGTCTGGCAGCCGGTGATCTCCCAGAGCAGGTCGCCGTTGACGGCCTCGCGGGCCTGCACGCCGCCGCCGCGGGTGCCGGTGACGACGGTGCCTCGGTCGGCGGCGAGGGAGTACACCCACGCGTCGGAGGCGACCCGCCACAGGTCGCCGCCCTCGCGGGCGTCGAGCGCCCACAGGGTCGGCCCGTCGGAGGCGTGGATGCGGCCGTCGGCGACGGCCATGGCCCAGGCGACGTCGCGGGTCTTGAAGCGGCGCCGGCCGGTGCTCACGTCCAGGGCGTGCACCTCGAAGGACGTGACGTAGACGAGGTCGGCGGCCACCTTGGGCGTGCCCCACACGTCGTTCGACATGCGGAACCGCCAGGGCCGCCAGGACGACGCCTCCGCGGCGGCCGGGCCGGGGACGACGGCGGAGGCCGGGCCGGCGTCCTGCCCCGTCCCGTTCACGGGCGGCTTGGACCGGGACCAGGACGCGGCGAGGCCGGACTCCGCGGGCGGCGCCTTCACGGCGGCGGCGCGGGCGTCGGCGACCCGGGGCCCCGGACCGATCGGCACCCGCGCGCCGGCCAGGTGGACGGGCCCGTCGGCGACGCTGCGGGCGGCCACCGGCGACGCGGCGGGCGAGCCGCGCCAGCCCTCCGTGGACACGGGGCCCGGCGGCTGCGGCGGCATCGCGGGCATCCGCGCCTCGTGGCCGGGGGTGCGGCTCTGCGGCTTGACCGTGGTGCGGCTGCCGCGACGGGACTCGATCAGCGCGACGGACCGCTCGGGCAGCCAGGCGGACGCCGTGCCGCTGTCGTCGCTGCCGGGGCCGAAGAGGTGCGGGGCGAGCTGGGCCTGGAGGTCGGCGGGCGAGGGCCGCATCGTCGCCTCCATGTGCATGCAGGTCTCGATGAGCGGACGGAGCTCGTCCGGCAGCCCCTCCAGGTCGGGGCCCTCGCGCAGCAGCATGAACACGGTCTCCACCGGGTTCGCCCCGTGGAACGGCGCGTGCCCGGTCGCCGCGAAGACCAGCGTGGAGCCGAGCGAGAAGACGTCGCTGGCGCCGGTGACGCTGCGGGAGTCCTTCGCCTGCTCGGGCGACATGTACGCGGGCGTGCCCACGGCCACGTTCGTCATGGTCAGCCGGGTGTTGGAGACGCCGGACGCGATGCCGAAGTCGATGACGCGGGGGCCGTCCTCGACGACCAGCACGTTCGACGGCTTGAGGTCGCGGTGGACCAGGCCCGCGCCGTGGATCGACTGCAGCGCCTCGGCCACGCCCGCCGCGAGCCAGCGGACCGCGGGGGCCGGCAGCGGCCCGCACTCATTCACTATTTCCTCGAGGGAGGGCGCGGGCACGTACGCGGTGGCGAGCCACGGGACGGCGGCGCGCGGGTCGGCGTCGACGACGGCGGCCGTGTAGAAGCCGGACACCGCCCTGGCCGCCTCGACCTCGCGCGTGAACCGCACCCGGAACAGCTGGTCCTCGGCCAGTTCCGTGCGCACCGTCTTGATCGCCACGCGTCGGCCGGACGCCGAGCGCGCCAGATAGACCAGACCCATGCCGCCAGCACCGAGCCGTCCCAGGACCTCGAACGGACCGATCCGCCTCGGATCGTGCTGCGTCAGCTGATCCACCACTTCGCCTGCCACCTCCCCGTACGGGGCCACCGTACTCACGGCCCCCGCCAGCGTCTCACCACCGAAGCGCTACGGCGGCACGCACCCCGATTCTTCCTGTCCGGGGCCCCGGTGGCGAACCCGGGTGCATTTCGGGGTGTCTCAGGCGCTCTCAGCGGCCGAACGGCTCCGACAGGGCGAACTCCGCGCCCTGGTCGTCGACGAGGACGGCGCTTCGTCCGTACGGGGTGTCGTGCGGCGCCACCAGGACGCGGGCGCCGAGCCGGGTCGCGTCCCAGCAGCCGGCGTCCACGCCGGCGGCGCCGAAGTGCAGCAGGAAGCGGGGGGCCTCGCCGGGCGCGTACAGCCGGGCCAGGCCGGGGGCGCCGGGCTCCGGCGGGGTGCGGGGGCGCCAGTCGCGGACCCCGGGGGCCCGGTCGTCGGGCCGGTAGCCGAAGACGCCCTCGTAGAAGGGGTCGCTCGTGGCGGGGTCCGGGGTGCGCAGCTCGACGTGGCACAGGGTGCCGGGGGCGCCGGTCCGCTCGAAGCCCTGGTGGCTGCCGGGCTGCCAGAGCCCGAACGGGGCACCCTCGGGCCCGGCGGCGCGGGCGACGGTGGCCACGGTGCCGTCCGAGACGGGCGCGGCCAGGATGCGGCCGCCCGCGGCGAGGGTCCGCTCGGCGGTGGCGTAGGTGTCCTGGACCGCCACGTGCACGGTCCAGGCGGACCGGCCGGGGGCGAGGGCCGCGACGCCGCGGTCCGCGCTGTACGCCGCCGTGTAGTAGCCGCGCTCGGCGCCCGCGCCCTCGTCGAAGGTCCACCCGAAGAGGTCTCCGTAGAACCTCTTGCCCGCCTCGACGTCGGGCAGCGCCGCGTCGGCCCAGCACGGGGTGCCTTCGGGGAAGCTGCGGGGAACGGGGCGCATATGCCTCACGCTAGCCACGGCTGCGGGGCGCCGGAGGTTGAGATTCGAACGTCTGGCCAATTCCCGTCCCTCACGGCGCGTCATTTGACCGGAGGTCACCGGGCCCAACCCCATTTGCAGTCGGCCAGATCGCGCTCCGATCACCCCTCGGTAAGCTGACGGCATGACAGGACAAGTACGTACCGTCGACGGCCGTGTGGCCGGACGGCGTGGTCAGGCAACACGTCAGAAGCTGCTCGACTGCCTCGGCGAGATGCTCAGCTCCTCGCCCTACCGGGACGTCAAAGTCATTGATGTCGCCCGGAAGGCGGGCACTTCGCCCGCGACCTTCTACCAGTACTTCCCGGACGTCGAGGGCGCCGTCCTGGAGATCGCCGAGCAAATGGCCACCGAGGGCGCGGGGTTGACCGAGCTGGTCGCCGACCGCTCCTGGGTCGGCAAGGCCGGCTGGACCACCGCGCAGGAACTCGTGGACGGCTTCCTGGAGTTCTGGCGCAGGAACGACGCGATCCTGCGCGTCGTCGACCTCGGCGCGGCCGAGGGCGACAAGCGGTTCTACAAGATCCGCATGAAGATCCTGAACTCGGTGAACAACTCCCTTGCGGACGCGGTCAAGGAGCTCCAGGACAAGGGCAAGGTCGACAAGGACGTGAGCCCGGCGGCGGTGGCCGGTTCCCTGGTCGCCATGCTCGCGGCGGTCGCCTCGCACCAGCGCGGCTTCCAGACCTGGGGCGTCAAGCAGGCCGAACTCAAGCCGAACCTGGCGCTGTTGGTCCATCTCGGGGTGACCGGGAAGAAGCCGACGAAGTAGCGCCTTCCCCCTTCATCTGCTCCTGTCGTACGGCGGCGGTTCGCGTGGTCAGCGTGAGCCGCCGCCGTTGCAGTTAGGTGCGCCGCTCCAGCCGGAACAGCCGGATCTCCCGGTCGATCCGCTCCTGGTAGGCGGCGTACGGCGGCCAGAACTTCAGCGCGGCGGCCCACGCCTCCTCCCGTTCGCCGGAGTTGAGCAGCCGGGCGGTCACCGGGACGTCCTCGCCGCGCCAGCTGATCTCGGCGTCCGGGTGCGCGAGCAGGTTCGCCGTCCACGCGGGGTGTCCCGGGCGCCCGAAGTTCGACCCGACGAGCAGCCAGGTGCCGCGCTCGCCCTCCGGCATGCAGGCGAGCGGGGTGCGCCGCAGCGTGCCGCTCCTCGCACCGCGCACGCTGAGCACGACGCCCGGCAGCATCTGGGCGCTGAGCAGCACCTTTCCCCGGGTGAGCCGGTGCACGGCGCGGTCCAGCGCCGGGATGACGTGCGGCGCGACCCGGGCGAAGGTCCTGGTCGACGACACCTTCTGGACGAGTCTGATCCCGGGCGGCGCCATCAGACCGCCACCTCGGCCGCGAACAGGTCGGCGGCCTGCGCGGCGCGGGCCCGCAGCAGGTGGACGGGCCCGAAGAGCAGCTCGTCGCCGGTGGCCCGCTTCAGGTACAGGTGCGCGTCGTGCTCCCAGGTGAAGCCGATGCCGCCGTGCAGCTGCACGGCCTCGGCGGCGGCGGTGCGCAGCGCCTCGACGGCCTGGGCGAGCGCGAGCCCGCCGACCCGCTCCCGCGCTCCGTCGCCCGCCGCCCAGGCCGCGTAGTAGGCCGCCGAGCGGGCCGCCTGCACCTGGACGTACACGTCGGCGAGCCGGTGCTTGACCGCCTGGAAGGAGCCGATGGGCCGGCCGAACTGCTCGCGCTCCTTGACGTACTCGACGGTGCGTTCCAGGGCCCGGTCGGCGGCGCCGACGGCTTCGGCGGCGAGCAGCGTGGCGGCGGTGTCGCCGGTGGCGGCGAGCGCGGCGGGCACGTCCCGCTCCTCGTCGCCGAGCAACTCGGCGGCCACGTCGCGCAGTTCGACGCGGGCCTGCGGGCGGGTCTCGTCGAGCGAGGTCTGCCGGGTCCGCACCAGCCCGGCGGCGTCGTCGCGCACGAGGAACAGGAGGGTGCGGGAGCGGGCGAAGCCGCCGGTGTGCGCGGCGACCAGGAGCAGTCCCGCGCTGTGCCCGTCGAGCACCTGCTCGGCCTGCCCGTACAGCCGCCAGCCGTTCTCGGCCCGGCGGGCCTGCACGCCGCCCGCGCGCCCGCCGCCGGCCCAGTCGCCCGCGTTGTCGGCGACGAGGCCGAGGGCGGTGGCCAGCCCGGTGCCCGGTACGGCGAGGGCCGCGGTGAGGGTGCCGTCGGCGATCCGCGGCAGCAGGGCCGCGCGCTGGCCGTCCGTCCCGAGGGCGCGGATCAGCGGGGCGGCGAGCCCGCTGGTGGCGAGCAGCGGGGTGGGGGCCAAGGTTCGCCCCAACTCCTCCACGGCAAGCGCGAGTTCGGTCACGGTGGCGCCGATGCCGCCGTACTCCTCGGACAGGGCGAGGCCGGGCAGGCCCAGCTCACCGCTGAGCGTGCCCCACAGGGCGGGGTCGTGGCCGGCCGGGGTGCGGGTGGCGGCCTTCACGTCGTCCGGGGTGCAGCGTTTGGTGGCGAGTTCGCGCAGAGTGCGACGGATCTCCTGCTGCTCCTCGGTGAACCTGGCGTCCATGCGGTCCCCTTTCTGACGGGGCGTCATATTAGGGCCCGCGGGGACCAGCGGGAAGGCCCGCGCGACACTGCGCCCCGCCCAGTATCTGATGTACCGTCAGATCCATGACTGGCAGCAGTGGTTCACGCCCCAAGGTCGCCATCGCCGGCATCGCGCTCTCCGACTGCGGCCGGGTGGACGACGCCACCCCCTACGCCCTGCACGCCCAGGCCGCCCGCCGTGCCCTCGCCGACGCGGGCCTCACCCCCGACGTCGTCGACGGGTTCGCGAGCGCGGGCCTGGGCACCCTCGCCCCGGTCGAGGTCGCCGAGTACCTCGGGCTCAAGCCCCGCTGGGTGGACTCCACCTCGGTCGGCGGCTCCACCTGGGAGGTGATGGCGGCCCACGCGGCGGACGCCATCGCCGCCGGTCACGCCCGCGCGGTCCTCCTGGTCTACGGATCGACGGCCCGCGCCGACATCAAGGCGAAGCGCCGCACGTCGAACCTCTCCTTCGGCGCCCGGGGGCCGTTGCAGTTCGAGGTCCCGTACGGGCACACGCTCGTCGCGAAGTACGCCATGGCGGCCCGCCGCCACATGCACGAGTACGGCACCACCCTGGAGCAACTGGCCCAGGTCGCCGTCCAGGCCAGGGAGAACGCGTCCCGCAACCCCGACGCGATGTTCCGCGACCCGGTCACCGTCGAGGACGTCCTGTCCGGACCGATGATCGCGGACCCGTTCACCAAACTGCACTGCTGTATACGCTCCGACGGCGGTGCCGCCGTCCTGCTGGTCGCCGACGACCTACTGCCCGACTGCGCCAAGTCCCCCGTCTGGGTGCTGGGTTCGGGCGAGCACGTCTCCCACACCACCATGTCCGAGTGGGACGACTTCACCGTCTCCCCCGCGGCGGTCAGCGGCCGGCTCGCCTTCGAGCGGGCCGGCGTCACCCCGGCCGAGATCGACGTCGCGGAGATCTACGACGCCTTCACGTACATGACGCTGGTGACCCTGGAGGACCTCGGCTTCTGCGCCAAGGGCGAGGGCGGGGCGTTCGTCGAGAAGGGGCGGCTGCTGCGCGACGGGGAGCTGCCGACCAACACCGACGGGGGCGGCCTGTCGGCCCAGCACCCCGGGATGCGCGGCCTGTTCCTGCTCGTGGAGGCGGTCAGACAACTGCGCGGCGAGGCCGGTGACCACCAGGTGCACCGCCCGGACGGCTCACCGCCCGCGCTCGCCGTGGCGTCGGGGACGGGCGGCTGGTTCTGCTCGGCGGGCACCGTGGTGCTCGGACGCTGAGCCGCACCACCGGGTCGCCGCCCGGCCACTGCTCGGTCACCGCTCGGCGGGCACCGTGATGCTCGGACGCTGAGCCCGCACCACCGGGTCGCCGCCCGGCCGCTTACCGGCGGGCACCGTGATGCTCGGGCGCTGAGCCCGCACCACCAGGTCGCCGCCCGGCCGCTGCCCGCTCGCCGCCCGAGCGCTGAGCCCGCACCACCGGGCCGCCACCCGCTCGCCGCCCGCTCGCTACTCCGTGAGGCCGAGCGCCTGTGCCGCCTGGATCGCCAGCCATACCTCGGCGAGCACCCCGGTCGCCGTCAGATCGCGGCCGCTGATCTCGGAGAAGCGGCGCAGCCGGTAGGCGAGCGTGTTCGGGTGGATGTGCAGCGCCGCGGCGGCGGCATCGGTGCGCCGGTCGCGCTCCAGCCACGTACGCGCCGAGGCCAGCAGCCGGGAGTCGTGCGCCGCGTCGTACGCGATCACCGCCCCGAGGACGTGCTCCACCAGCGCCGTGAGCACCGCCGGGTCGCGCGGCAGCCAGCGCCCCGGATCGCCGTCCCCGTACGTGACCAGGGTGCGCCCCGACTCGACCGCCTTGGTCAGCGCCCAGGCCGCCTCCCGCTGGGCGACCCGCAGCACGGCGCCCGCGGGGAAGAGCCGGCTGCTGCCGACCGAGACGCCGGGCAGCGCCGCCGCCGTGTCGCCCAGGCCCGGCGCGCCCAGCACGTGGTGGTCGCCGCCGCGGTGCAGCAGCAGATGGGCGTGGCCGGCCAGCGCGGCGAGGAGCTCGTCGTCGGTGGCGCCGCGCACCCGAAGCAGCACGCAGTCGCCGTCGATGCCGTGCCGCAGCAGCCGGCGCCGCACGACGTCCTGGTCCAGGTCCTCCTGGAGGATCTCGGCGAGCGTCTCCGCGCCCTCGCGGCGCGCCGTCTCCCGCTCGCTGCGGACCATCGCCAGGCGCAGGGCCGCGACGGTGGCGATGTGCTGGGCCACCGAGAGCCCGGCGGGCCGCGCGCCCTGCCGCTCGTACGCGACGAGGAACCCGGCGGGCCCGCCGGGACCGGGCACCGGCAGCACGAAGCCGCCGGGCACGGTCGGCGGGGCGTCCTCGGCGCGGTCCGGCAGGACGGCCGGGTCGGGGGCGGGCGGCACCCCGGGCAGCAGCGGCCCGCCGCGCGGCGCGCTGAGGTACACGTCGTAGCCGGAAAGCCGCTCCAGACGCTGGAACAGGCCCCGGGTGTCCAGGTCCTCGGCGGCCAGCCAGCGCAGCGCCCCGAACACCTGGAGCTGCGCGCCCACCCGCTGCCCCGCGTCGTCCGCCACCGCCGCGGACACCGCCTGGGAGACCGCGACGAAGGGCACCGACAGCGGCACCTCCAGGACCGGGAAGGCGCGCTCCTCCGCCGCGGCGCGGAACGCCGGGTGCAGGGGTGGCATGTGCAGCTGGGCGGAGACGGCGAGCGCGCTGACCCCGGCGTCGTCGAGCCGCTCCAGGTAGGCCCGCTGTCCGTCGGCGGTGCGCGGCAGCGCGAGGCCCGTCGTCATGATCATCTCGGCGCCGAGCAGCCACGGCGTGGGGTCCTCCAGCTCGCTGGGGTGGGCCCAGGAGACGGACCGGCGCAGGCCGTCGGCGCCCGCGAGGACGCTCAGCTGAAGGGCGGGGAACGTCAGCAGGTCCTCGACGGTGACGGCGTGACGGTCGCCACTCTCACCCTTGCTTTTGTCTTCGGCCACAACAAATACGGTAACGCTTCGTGGCAAGCCCAATTGTCCGCGCCCGTCGCCTTCCGCAAACTGAGGGCCGCATCCCCGGAAGGTCAGATTCCGGGCGGACCCGAAGGGAGTGCGTGCCATGAGCACCGACTCCGCACACTCCGGTGGCATCACCGAGGTCGAGACCGCCGGCGTCGAGCGCATCCCCGACGCCGACCGCACGGCCCGCCCGCTCGACCTGTTCCGGCTCGCCTTCGGCGGCGCCAACACCTTCGCGACCTGCGTCCTCGGCGCGTTCCCGATCCTGTTCGGGCTCTCCTTCTGGCAGGGCCTCGCAGCGACCGTCCTCGGCCTGGTCGCGGGCGCGCTGCTGCTCGCGCCGCTCTCGCTGTTCGGCCCGGCCAACGGCACCAACAACGCGATCTCCTCCTCCGCGCACCTCGGCGTGCACGGCCGCGTCGTCGGCTCCTTCCTCTCCCTGCTGACCGCCGTCGCGTTCTTCTCGATCTCCGTGTGGTCCTCCGGCGACGCGCTGATCGGCGCCGCGCACCGGCTGGTCGGACTGCCCGAGTCGGACTTCTCGTACGCCGCCGCCTACGCGGTCTTCGCCGCGCTCGTGCTCACCGTGTGCGTGTACGGCTTCAAGTTCATGCTGTTCGTGAACAAGATCGCGGTGGTCGCCGCCTCGGCCCTGTTCGTGCTCGGCGTCTTCGCGTTCGCGGGCGACTTCGACGCCGGCTACACCGGCGCGTTCGCCTCCACCTCGACGCCGATGTTCTGGCCGTCGTTCATCGGCTCCGCGCTGATCGTGCTCTCCAACCCGGTCTCCTTCGGCGCCTTCCTCGGCGACTGGTCGCGCTACATCCCGGCGGCCACGCCGCGCCGCCGCGTCATGGGCGCCGCGTTCCTCTCCCAGGTCGCGACGCTGCTGCCGTTCCTGTTCGGCCTCACGACCGCGTCCGTGATCGCCACGAAGGCGGAGAAGTACCTCGACCCGGCCGCCCCGAACTACGTGGGCGGGCTGCTCGCCATCTCGCCCGGCTGGTACTTCCTGCCGCTGTGCCTGCTCGCCCTGATCGGCGGCATGGCCACCGGCACCACCGCCCTGTACGGCACGGGCCTCGACTTCTCCTCCGTCTTCCCCCGCTTCAGCCGCGTCCAGGCGACGTTCTTCATCGGCTCGCTGTCGATCGCGTTCATCTTCATCGGCCGCTTCGCCCTGAACCTGGCGCAGTCCATCTCGACGTTCGCGACGCTCATCATCACCTGCACCGCGCCGTGGATGATCGTCATGATGCTCGGCTACGTCACCCGGCGCGGCTGGTACGACGCGGAGGCGCTCCAGGTCTTCAACCGGCGTCAGCGGGGCGGGCGTTACTGGTTCGCGCACGGCTGGAACTGGCGCGGTCTGATGGCCTGGCTGGTCTCGGCCGTCCTCGCCCTGATGTTCACCAACCTGCCGGGCCAGTTCGTCGGCCCGCTCGGCGACCTCGCGGGCGGCACCGACATCTCCCTGCCGGTCGGCCTGGTCCTCGCCGCCGTCGTCTACCTCGGCCTGCTCGTCGCCTTCCCCGAGCCGCGCGGCGTGTACGGACCCGAGGGGCCGCGCCTGGTGCGGGCCTCGGCCGCGGACGTGCTGCCGATCACCGACGCGGACGGCCGCGAGGTCCCCGCCGTGGCCCCCGCCGCCTGACCGCCGCCCTTCCCCACCCCTGCTGGAGCACGCCATGACCACTCCCCCGGACACCACCGCGGGCACCCCTGCGGACGCCGTCGCGGACCCCGCCGGCGAGGCCGGCGTCCTGGCCGCCGCGGAGGCGCTCGTCGCCGCCTTCGGGCAGGGCCGGGTCGAGGACTACTTCGACCGGTTCGCCGCCGACGCCACGTTCGTCTTCCACACCACCGGCGAGCGCCTCGACTCGCGCGCCGCCTACCGCGAGCTGTGGCGGCGCTGGGAGACCGAGGACGGCTTCCGCGTGCTGGCCTGCACCTCGTCCGGGCAGCTGGTCCAACTCCTCGGCACCACCGCCGTGTTCAGCCACGACGTGCGCACGACGGTGGCGACGCACGCCGGCGAGGAGACCGTGGACGAGCGCGAGACGATCGTGTTCGCCCGCGCGGAGGTCCCCGGCGGCTGGCTGGCCGTCCACGAACACCTCTCGCCGCGCCCCGCCCCGGCCGCCTGACCCCCACCGAAGCACTGGAGCACTGGAACCCGCCATGACCGCCCCCGCCACCTTCCGCAACTACATCGCCGGCGCCTTCCAGGACGCCGCCGACGGCCGCACGCTCCCGATCGAGGACCCGACGACCGGCGAGGTCTACGCCACCTCCGCGCTGTCCGGCGCCGCCGACGTGGACGCCGCGATGGCCGCGGCCGCCGCCGCGTTCCCGGCCTGGCGCGACGCCACCCCGGCCGTCCGCCAGAAGGCCCTCCTCAAGATCGCGGACAGCATGGAGGCGCGGGCCGACGAGCTCGCCGCCACCGAGAGCCGCGACACCGGCAAGCCGCTGCACCTCGTGCGCGCCGAGGAGGTCGCGCCGGTCATCGACCAGGTCCGCTTCTTCGCGGGCGCGGCGCGGATGCTGGAGGGGCGCTCCGCCGGCGAGTACATGGAGGGCTTCACGTCGATCGTCCGCCGCGAGCCGGTCGGCGTGTGCGCGCAGGTCGCGCCGTGGAACTACCCGCTGATGATGGCCGTGTGGAAGTTCGCCCCGGCGCTCGCCGCGGGCAACGCGGCGGTCCTCAAGCCGTCCGACACCACGCCCGCCTCCACGGCCCTGATGGCCGAGATCATCGGCGAGCACGTCCCGGCCGGCGTCTTCAACGTGATCTGCGGCGACCGCGACACCGGCCGTCTGATGGTCGAGCACCCGACCCCGGCGATGGCCTCCATCACCGGCTCCGTGCGGGCCGGGATCTCGGTCGCCGAGACCGCCGCCCAGGACCTCAAGCGCGTCCACCTGGAGCTCGGCGGCAAGGCCCCGGCCGTCGTCTTCGAGGACGCCGACCTCGCCGCCGCCGTCGAGGGCATCCTGCTCGGCGGCTTCTTCAACGCCGGCCAGGACTGCACCGCCGCCACCCGCGTCCTGGTCCACGAGTCGGTGCACGACGAGTTCGTCGCCGCGTTCGCCGAGGCCGCCGCCGGCGCGCGCACCGGCCTGCCCGCCGACGACGAGGACGCCTTCTTCGGCCCCCTCAACAACGCGAACCAGCTCGCCCAGGTCGCCGGCTTCATCGACCGGCTGCCCCCGCACGCGAAGATCGAGGCGGGCGGCCACCGGGTCGGCGACAAGGGCTACTTCTACGCCCCGACCGTCGTCTCCGGCCTGAAGCAGGACGACGAGATCGTCCAGAACGAGGTCTTCGGCCCGGTCGTCACCGTCCAGTCCTTCACGGACGAGGAGCAGGCCGTGGCCTACGCGAACGGCGTCGACTACGCCCTCGCCTCCTCGGTCTGGACGAAGGACCACGCCCGCGCGATGCGCATGTCGAAGAACCTCGACTTCGGCTGCGTCTGGCTCAACACGCACATGGTCCTGGTCGCCGAGATGCCGCACGGCGGCTTCAAGAAGTCGGGCTACGGCAAGGACCTGTCCGCGTACGGCTTCGAGGACTACACGCGCATCAAGCACGTGATGACCGCGCTGTAGACGGTTCGGATCCGTCGCCCGAAGAGCGATGAGATTCCGCGTGCGCCCCGGTCATCATGGGCAGTGGGGCGCACGCAGCCGAGCGCACGCCCCGGGACACCGGACCATCCGGTCCGTCCGGACCAGGGAGACCCTCAGATGCGTACGCTCATCAGCACCGCCTTCGTCTCGCTCGACGGCGTCGTGGAGGCGCCCGGCGGCGAGCCCGGCTACCGCAACTCCGGGTGGACCTTCAAGAACGTGGAGTTCCTCCCCGAGGCCTTCGAGATCAAGGGGCGGGAGCAGAAGGAAGCCACCGCGATGCTCTTCGGCCGGACCAGCTACGAGGCGTTCAGCCCCGTGTGGCCCGGCATGGAGGAGTTCGCCGACTACAAGAACCTGCCCAAGTACGTCGTCTCGACGAAGCTCGGCGAGGACGCCCTCGTCGACGGCTGGGGCGAGACGACGATCCTGCGCTCCCTCGACGACGTCGCCGCGCTGAAGGAGACCGAGGGCGGGCCGATCATCATGCACGGCAGCGCCACCCTCAACCAGCACCTCTCCGACGCCGGTCTCATCGACCGCTACCACCTGCTCGTCTTCCCGCTCCTGCTCGGCGCGGGCAAGCGGCTGTTCAGCGCGACCGACAAGGACGCGCAGCAGCTGCGGCTCGTGGAGCACGAGGCGTACGCGAACGGGGTGCAGAAGAACGTGTTCGACGTGGTGCGCTGAACGACCGGCCCCGAGGATCCGTCACGCCGGGTGCGGCGGACGGCCTCCGGTGTGCGCGGCCAGGGCGTCGACGAGCACGGGCCACAGTTCGCGGGGGCGGTCGTGGCCCATGTCGGGGACCATCAGCAGGTCGGCGCCGGGCACCAGTTCCGCGGTGCGGCGCCCGCCGCTGGGGTCGATGAGGGTGTCGTCGAGGCCGTGGATCACCAGGGTGGGCACCTTCAGCTCGCGCAGGGCGTCGGCGCGGGAGCCGCTCAGGGTCATCGCGGCGAGCTGGCGGCCGAGCCCGGCCGGGTAGTGGGCGCGGTCGTAGCTGTCGGCGGCCAGCCGGCGCAGGGCCCCGGGATCGGCGTAGCGCTTCGACGCCCAGACCAGGTCCCGGTCCGCCGCCGCGATCCGGCCCGCGCGGTCGGCCGGCTTCGGGGCCGAGACCACCGCCTGGGCCTCCGGCGTCGCACGGCCGTACTCGGGCTCCCCGGTCGACGACATCATCGACGTCAGGGTCAGCAACCGCTCCGGGTGCTCGACGGCCATCGTCTGGGCGATCATCCCGCCCATCGAGGCGCCGACCACGTGGGCCCGCTCGATGCCGAGCGCGGTGAGCAGCCGCAGCCCGTCGTCGGCCATGTCGCTCAGCCGGTACGGGGCCATGGCGAGGGCCGCGGGAATGTCGCCCGAGGTCACCGTCGCGATGAACCGGCCGACGTCCACGGGGTGGTCGTCGAACCGGGTGGACAGGCCGCAGTCCCGGTTGTCGTAGCGGATCACGAACCGGCCGCGGCCCGCCAGCTCCCGGCAGAAGTCCTCGTGCCAGGCGATCAGCTGCGCCCCGAAGCCCATGACGAGCAGCACGGGGGCGTCGCCGGGGTCGCCGAAGGTCTCGTAGGCGAGGGACACGTCCGGCGATACGTCGATGAGGGGCATGCCCGGAGCCTGCCAGGGACGGCCGCCGCACGCGACCGGATATCCGGAGGGCGCGGGTCCGCTCGGCCCGCGTGTCACGGGCGAGGCGCAACCGTTACCCATGCGGCATCTGGGACCTCTGCCGAGCCGGACGTTCAGGAGCTAGCGTCGGTCGGCATGCGGGAACGTCTGCTCAGCGGCCGGTACCGGCTCCTGGAGACCATCGGCTCCGGTGGCATGGGGCAGGTGTGGCGCGCCCGCGACGAGGATCTCGGACGGCTCGTCGCGGTCAAGGTGTTCGCGCCGCCCGACGACATCGAGACCGGCGAACGCCAGGAACTGCTGCGCCGCTTCCGGCGCGAGGCGCGGGCGGTCGCGGCCCTGTCGAGCCCGCACGTCGTCACCGTGTACGACCACGGCACCGACGGCACCGGCGAGGACGAAGTCCCCTACCTGGTCATGGAGTTGGTCGCCGGACAGTCGCTCCAGGAGATCCTGCGGCGCGAGGTGCGGGCGCCCGTCGCGCAGGCCCTGGACTGGGCCCGGCAGACCGCCGTCGGCCTGGCCGCGGCACACGCCGCCGGGATCGTGCACCGGGACGTCAAGCCCGCCAACGTCATGGTCACCCCGGCCACCGACACCGCCCCGCACGGCACCGTGAAGATCCTCGACTTCGGGATCGCCGCGTTCCTGGAGGGCGCGGAGGCCGCGACCCGGCTGACCAGGACCGGCACCCTGCCGATCGGGAGCGTGCTCTACATGGCGCCGGAGCGGTTCCGGCAGGAGCCGGGCGACGGGCGCATCGACCTGTACGCGCTGGGCTGCGTCCTGTACGAACTCCTCGTCGGACGGCCCCCGTTCACCGGCCCCGCCGCCGGGGTCATGTACAACCACCTGCACGACACACCGGTGCGACCCAGCCGCGCGCGGTCCGAAGTCCCGGTGGCGGTCGACGAGTTGATCGCCGCGCTGATGGCCAAGACGGCCGCCGACCGGCCCGCCGACGCGGCGGCCGTGCTCACGTTGCTGGACGGGATCGATGCGGGTGCCGCCGGTGAGGAGGGTGCGGCGGGCGCGGCGGGCGCGGTGAGTGCGGCCGGTACGGCGGGCGCGGCGAGTGCGGCAGGCGTGGCGGGTACGGGTGCCGGGTCGGGTCC
>NZ_JASERH010000029.1:0-57419 GCF_030766975.1 Streptomyces sp. KL116D
TCGGTGGGGGCTGGGCGCGCAGTTCCCCGCGCCCCTGAAGGCGTGCGCTGGCGCGCAGCCTTCCCCGGTGGGGAGATGCCGCACGCAGTGCGCATCTCAGGGGCGCGGGGAACTGCGCGAGAAGCCCCACCGGCCCGCAGTCGGCGACGAGAGGGACACCCGCAGCGGCGCGGAGCCTACGTGTACGCCGCGCGCAGAGCGTCCCGCACCGCGGCCAGCGCCTGCTCCTCCGACAACCCGAGCCTCCGCACCCGCTCGGCAAAACCCTGCGCCGCCACCGACGCCTCCCGCTCCGCCGCGTCCCCCGCCGCCGCGACGAACGTCCCGTTGCGCCCTCGCGTCTCGATCACCCCGTCCGTCTCCAGGGCCCGGTACGCCTTGGCCACCGTGTTCGCGGCGAGCCCCAGCTCCTCGGCCAGGCCCCGCACCGTGGGCAGCTTGTAGCCGACGGGCAGCGCCCCGGTCCTGGCCAGCTCGGAGATCTGGGCCCGCACCTGCTCGTACGGCGCGCCACTGTCGTCAATGCGGATCTTCAAGGTCACGGCCCGATTCTCCCGCAGCCCCGGAAAATGGGAGGCACCCGGTCGTGATCGGCGCGTAGCGTGCCACCACATGACCGTGATCGTCCGCCCGCTGCGCCCCGGCGACCCGGAGGACGCGGGTGCCTTCGCCCGGATCCGCCGCACCTGTCTGCCGGCGATGCTCGCCACCCCGGCCTCCGTCGCGTACGACGCGGCGCACGCCCACCCGGACGCCCACTACCGGCAGTTGGTGGCGGTGGCGGACGGCGAGCCGATCGGCACGGCCCAGGTCGGCATCGCGCACGACAGCCCGAAGCCGGGCCAGGGCTACGCGAACGTGTACGTGCACCCGGCCCACGAGGACCGCGGAGCGGGCACGCTGCTGCTGCGCACGGCCGAGGAGCACCTGGCGCAGCACGGGGCGACGCAGGTGTACTGCTGGGCCCTGGAGGGCCCGCGGAACCTGGCGTGGGCGGCCGCGCACGGCTACCGCCGCAGCCGCTCCGCCCGCTTCCTGCGCCTCGACCTGACCGGGGCCGCGCTGCCGCCCCGCCGACTGCCGCCGCCCGGCGTCGAGTTGCGCACGCTCGCCGACTTCGCGGCCGACCCGCGCCCGGTCTTCGCCCTGGACGCGGAGGTGGCGGCCGACGAGCCGGGCGACATCGCGCTCGCACTCGACGACTACGACCACTGGCTGGCGGACACCTGGCGGCATCCGCTGCTCGACCACGCGCTGACGTCGGTGGCCGTGGTGGACGGCCGGCCCGCCGCGTTCTCCTTCGCGGAGACGGACGGCGAGGGCCGCTACAGCTCGGGGATGACGGGCACGGCCCGCGCCTTCCGCGGCCGCGGCCTGGCCAAGCTCGCCAAGAACGACTCGCTGCACCGGGCCCGCGCCGCCGGGGTCACCGTGGCGTACACGGGCAACGACGTGGACAACGCGCCGATGCTCGCGATCAACCAGTGGTTCGGTTACACCCTCGACGCGACGGAGATCCGCCATGTCCGCACCCTCGACGCCTGACACCGCCCTCCAGGTCCGCCTGGTCAAGGCGGGCCGCACGAAGATCAGTTACCCGGCGGAGCTGCTGCACGACGACGGCACGCGGGTCACCGTCCGGGCCGCCTGGGCGGCCGAGGGCGTCCGCGACTTCGGCTTCGTCCAGTTCCGCCCCGGCGACACGTTCACCGAGCACTACTGGCGCGACCGCTGGTACGCGATCAAGGAGGTCCGCTCGGGCGACGGCACGCTGAAGGGCTGGTACTGCGACATCACGCGTCCGGTGGTCCGCGACGCCGAAGGGGATCTCCTGGCCGAGGACCTCGACCTGGACCTGTGGGTGTCGGCGGACGGCGGGCAGGTGATCCGGCTAGACGAGGACGAGTTCGCCGAGAGCGGGCTCGCCGACCGGGACCCGGCCGCCGCGCTGGCGGCGACGCGGGCCCTGGACGAGCTGGAACTGCTGGCGAAGGGCGGGGACTTCACCGCGCTGCTGGCGTGACAGGGGCGGCGGGTCGATGACGCGGCGTCACGCCCAGTGAGCCAGATGTGATCACTCCGGTCACCTGGTGTCCCCGCCCGGCCGCGAGGAGCGACGATCCGCCGGTCACGCAGCCGATGTCGAGCGGCCGCCGCGTCCCGGTCGGCGGCGCTCGGGGAATCCGTCACCCCCACATCGTGACAACCGCCACTGACAAATGCGCTTCGATGAGCGACCCTCCGGGAACAGGTCTACAACGGCACCACGTTGGGATCCGTGTAGGTACAGGAGGCATCATGCGCCGAGTGACCATGCACAAGCCGACCGGAGCGAGCGTCATCACGCGCCGGTTGCAGGACGATGCCGCCGAGCGCAAGCGCGAGCGGCCCGAAGTGCGCAAGGACGTGCGCAAGACGTGGTGGCCGGACGAGTAGCGGGGCCGGTCCGATGAGACCCGGGTGAGTCCGGCGGCGGTACGGACCGCGGTCAGCCGGCGTCGAGGACGTCGGCCCGCCGCTCCAGTTCCGCCGCGACACCGTCCCAGTCCGGCCCGTGCAGCCACAGGCTCTGTGCGGCCTCGCGCAGCAGGCCGGGCTCGTCGGGGCGTTGCAGCAGCACCAGTCGGTAGGCCAGGTTCCGGATCCATACGGGCAGGTTGCCGTCGACCAGGTGCGGGCTGAGTGCGCGCAGCATGCCGAGGATGTCGTCGGCGTCGGCGAAGGTCAGTTCCTCGACGAAGAGGTGCTCGCGGTGTTCCCGGCCGCAGTCCGGCACGGGCCGGTACTCGTCGCCGTAGAGGCAGCGGGCGTGCTCGGTGAGGGTGTCGTGCATGCCGGGCGCCTACGGCCGGACGTGCTTGCGGTAGTGGATGCGGTCGTAGGGACCGTCGACGCGGCGCTCCACGACCTCGTACCCGTACCGGGGGTAGATCTTCTGGTTCTCCCACATCAGCGCGTTGGTGTAGAGCCGGATCTCGGGCAGGCCCAGGCTGCGTGCGTGGTCGTCGACGAAGGCGAGCAGGGTGCGGCCCACCCCCTGGCCGTGGGCGTCGGGGTGGACCGCGATGCTGTCGAGGAAGAGGTGGTCGGGGCGTGCCTCGACCACGACGAGGCCGACGACCTCCGGTTCCCCCGTGACGTGCACCAGGCCGGCCGCCACGTTCGCGGCGTGGTCGGCCTCCATCGGCTGGGGGACGACGCCGATCCTGGCGATGTAGGGGTGGTACGCCGCGTCGGTGACGGCCTTGACGGCCGGCACGTCGGCGGCGGTGGCGACGCGGACGGGATGCTCGGTGCTCATGCCGCCATGTCTACGTCACGTCGCCGTGCGCGCACCACCGCCTTCTTGACCAGCGGCCACGCCACGATGACGAGCACGATCGCGTAGACCGTGACGGAGAAGGGCGTGTCGACGAGTCCGCTGACGCTGCCGTCGCTGATCTGCAGGGCGCGGCGCAGCTGCTGTTCGGCGTTCGGGCCGAGGATGACGCCGATGACGGCGGGCAGCACGGGCAGTCCGTAGCGGCGCATGCCGAAGCCGATGAGGCCGATGATCAGCAGGATGACGAGGTCGATCGCCTCGCCGCCGACGGCGTAGGCGCCGACCGCCGCGAAGAACAGGATGCCGGCGTAGAGGTAGGGGCGGGGGATGCGCAGCAGCTTCGCCCAGACCGGGGCGAGCGGCAGGTTGAGGGCCAGCAGCAGCACCATGCCGACGAACAGGGACGCGATCAGGCCCCAGACCAGGTCCGGTTCGCGTTCGAAGAGGAGGGGGCCGGGCTGGATGCCGTACTGCTGGAAGGCGGCCAGCATGACGGCGGCGACGGCGGTCGTGGGGAGGCCGAGGGTGAGCATGGAGACGAGGGTGCCCGCCGCCGAAGCGGAGGACGCGGACTCGGGTCCCGCCACGCCTTCGATGGCGCCCTTGCCCCACTCGTCCTGGTGCTTGGACAGGCGCTTCTCGGTGACGTAGGAGAGGAAGGTGGGGATCTCGGCGCCGCCCGCGGGGATCGCGCCGAACGGGAAGCCGATGAGGGGGCCGCGCAGCCAGGACTTCCAGGTGCGCCGCACGTCGGACCGGCCGAGCCAGGGGCGGCCGACGGGGATCGCCTCGCCGCTGGTGCGCCGCAGGTGCGCGGCGACCCACAGTGCCTCGCCGATCGCGAAGAGTCCGACGGCGACGATGACGACGTCGATGCCGTCGGCGAGCTGCAACGACCCGAAGGTGAGCCGCTGTTGGCCGGTCATCTGGTCGAGGCCGACCAGGCCGATGGTGAGGCCGATGAGCAGGGAGGCGAGTCCGCGGACGCGGGACGAGCCGAGGACGGACGTCACGGCGAT
This sequence comes from Streptomyces sp. KL116D, assembly GCF_030766975.1. Lineage (NCBI taxonomy): Bacteria > Bacillati > Actinomycetota > Actinomycetes > Kitasatosporales > Streptomycetaceae > Streptomyces > Streptomyces sp. KL116D. Next base: position 4,342 of record NZ_JASERH010000029.1, read on the forward strand.
GAACGCGAGGACCATGATGGCGAAGTAGTCGGGCGCGCCGATGTCGACGGCGAGCGAGGCGACCTTGGGCGCGAGGGCGACGAGCAGGATCGTGCCGATCATGCCGCCGGCGAAGTGCCCGATGGCGGCGGCCGCGAGGGCCTGCGCGCCGCGTCCCGCCTTGGCCATGGGGTTGCCCTCCATGGCGGCGACGACCGCGGCGCTCTCCCCCGGGGTGTTGAGCAGGATGGAGGTCGTCGAGCCGCCGAACATGGCGCCGTAGTAGATGCCCGCGAACATGATGAACGCGCCGGTGGGTTCGAGTCCGTACGTCACCGGGAGGAGCAGGGCGACGGCCATGGCGGGGCCGATGCCGGGCAGGACGCCGATGGCGGTGCCGAGCAGCACGCCGATCGCCGCCCACAGGAGGTTGATGGGGGTGAGGGCCGTACCGAAGCCGTCCAGAAGGGAGTTGAGGGCATTCATGGCGTCACAGCACTCCCATCAGGGGGCCGCCCGGCAGGGGTACGCCGAGCAGGTTGTTGAAGACGACGAAGGTGGCCAGGGAGAGGGCTGCCGCGATCAGGGGGTCGCGGTGGACGTTCCTGCTGCCGAGGGCGTGGGCCGCGCCCCAGAACAGCAGGGCGCCGGCGATCGGGAAGCCGAGCGGTTCGATGAGGACGGCGGTGGCGAGGAACACCCCGGCGAGCAGCAGGACGGTGCGCCAGTCGGCGGGTTCGGACAGGTCGACGTCCTCGCCGCCCTCGGCCTCGCCGCGGCCGCCGCGCAGCACGTCGACGGCGAGCAGCACGGCGACGACGAGCAGTCCGGCGCCGACGACGACCGGTACGGTCCTCGGTCCGACGGGGCCGCGCTGGGCGATGTCGACGTCCATGGTGAGCGCGTCGGTGAGGACGAGGGCGCCGAGCGCCAGCAGCAGGACGCAGACGCCGAGTTCGGAGTGTTCGCGCAGCCAGGAGCGGCGGGTCTCCCGGTCCTCGCGGAGGTCGGTGGCGGTCACAGTCCCAGCTCCTTCAGTACGGACACGACCCGCTTGTCCTGGGCTTCGAGGAAGGTCCCGAAGTCGTCGCCGGTGAGGAACGCGTCGTCCCAGCCGTTCTTCTCCAGCGACTTCTTCCATTCGTCGGAGGCGTGCAACTTCCGTACGAGGCCGGTGAGTTTGGCGCGCTGGGTGTCGCTGAGGCCGGGTGGGGCGACGATGCCGCGCCAGTTGGTGAAGTCGACGTCGTAGCCGGACTCCTGGAGCGTGGGGCCGTCGAGGCCCGCGACCCGTTCGGGTCCGGTGACGGCGAGGAGGCGCAGTTCGCCGCTTCTGATCTGGTCGAGGTACTCGCCGACGCCGGAGACGCCGAAGGCCACCTTGTTGCCGAGGATGGAGGCGAGGAGTTCGCCGCCGCCGTCGAAGGGGACGTAGTTGACCTGCTTGGGCGCGATCCCGGCGGCGCGCGCCATCAGCATCGGGGCGAGGTGGTCGGGTCCGCCGGGCGAGGAGCCGCCGCCGACGGGGAGCTTGCCGGGGTTCTTCTTCCAGGCGGCGACGAGCTGTCCGATGTCCCGGTACGGGGAGTCCTTGGCGACCACGACGACGTCCGGCTCCTCGGTGAGCCGGGCGATGGGGGTGGTGTCGGCGAGGGTCTTCGGGGAGTGGTTGGAGCGTGCGGCGCCGACGACGCCGAGGCCCATGGACATGGCGAGTTTGCCGTTGCCGTGCTCGCCGACGAGCCGGGTCAGTCCGACGGTGCCGCCCGCGCCCGGCAGGTTGAACACCTCGATGTTGTGGGTGAGTCCGGCGTCCTCGGCGTTCTTGGCGGCGGTGCGTGCCGTGATGTCGTAGCCGCCGCCCGGCGTGTTGGGGACCATGAGGCGCAGGCCGGGGATCTGCGTACCGGTGTCGGCGCCGCTGCCCGTGGTGAGCAGCGGCGGCCCCACCAGGACGAGCAGCGCGGCCCCGACCGGGGCGAGGAGTGTGCGCAGGCGCACGAGTGCCACCACCTACTGGTTCGAGTACGGGTTCGTGTGAGGTGGCCCACATGTTGCCCACGCGTGAACGACCTGTCTCTCTTCCGCAAGCAAGGAACGTTGTGGTCCTTGTGGTCGCGCGCCTACCCTGCGCCCGTGACGAAGGTGCTGGTCGTGGACGACGACTTCATGGTCGCCAAGCTGCACGGACGCTATGTGTCCGCGATGGACGGATTCGCGGTGGCGGGCGTGGCGCACAGCGGCACGGAGGCGCTCCGGGCCGCTGAGTCGCTCCGCCCCGATCTGGTGCTCCTGGACGTGTACTTGCCGGACATGGACGGCATCGAGGTGCTCAGGGAACTGCGGGCGGCCGAGGAGCGCGATCCGTCCCGGACCCCGGTGGACGCGCTGTTCATCACGGCGGCGCGGGACGCCGAGGTCATCCGGGCCGCGTTGCGGGCGGGGGCCGTGCACTACCTCATCAAACCGTTCAACCGGGCGGCGTTGCATGAGCAGTTGAGGCACGTGGCGGCGGTGCGGGCGCGGCTCGACGGTCTCGACGAGGCCCGCCAGGAGGACGTGGACCAGATCTTCGGCGCCCGCCCGCCCGGCTCCCGCGAACTCCCGAAGGGCCTCGCCGCGCACACCGCGGACCTGGTGGAGCGCACGCTGCGCGGCCACCCGGAGGGCCTGTCGGCGACGGAGTGCGCCGAGCGGGCGGGCACCCTGTCCCGGGTGAGCGCCCGCCGCTACCTGGAGTTCTTCACGGAGACGGGGCGGGCGCGGGTGTCCCTGCGGTACGGCGGAACCGGGCGGCCCGAGCGCAGGTACCGGTGGGTGGCATGACCGGGGCGGGCCCGCGCGGGCGGGGGCGGCTCGTCAGGGCGGCCGTGGCCGTGCTGGTCACCGTGCTGCCGGCGGCGGGCTGCACCGCGGCGGGCGGCCGGCAGTCCGCTCCGCTGCGCCCGGCGGCCGGCAGCGCCTCCCCCGATCCCAGGCCGGGGGACCTGAACGGGGACGGCTACGACGACTTCGCGGCAGTACTGGCGGACCGCAGCGTGGCGGTGGTGTACGGCTCGCGGCACGGTCTCGATCCGCGGCGGCGCACGGTGGCCCGGCTGCCGTCGCCCCCGACGACGTCCCGGCAGCGGGCCCAGTACGGGCAGAGCCGGCTGCTGCGCGTCGATCTGGACGACGACGGCTTCACCGACCTGATCCACGCGCCGGAGTCCGGCGGCCCCTCCGTGCTGTGGGGCGGGCCGCGCGGGGTGAGCGGGCTGCGGCGGCTCACCGGAGCGCCGAAGAGCCCGGCGGCCGTCGGCGACTTCGACGGCGACGGGCACACCGACCTGTTCTTCCCCGGCGAGGACCGGGGCCCCGAGGGAACGGTGTGGTTCGGTCCGGTCCGGCGCGGCGCCGTACCCGCCCGCACCCAGACGCTGACCGACGGCCACCGCAGGGAGACGGTCCCCGTGCACGTCCTGAGCGGCGACTTCGACGGCGACGGGGCGACCGACCTGGCCCTGTGGTTCCGCTGGACCGACCCGGGCATGGAGAGCGACGGCGGCTACCAGCGGATCGACGCACGGCACTATCTGCGCGGCGGTCCACGGGGGCTGAAGCTCACCGAACGCCTCGGGCACACCGACGAGATCGACGGTCTGGCCGGGGAGGCCGGGGACCTGAACGGCGACGGCATCGACGACCTGTACGCGGCGGGCCTGTCCGTGCGGCGGGCGGGGACGGGCGTCGGCTACTGGCTCAGTACCCGCGCGGGTCCGCAGACCGGTACGGAGGACGGGCTGCGGGACGCCCCGGCACCGGGCTCCGAGAACGCGCCGGCGTACGGGGGCGTCGACGGTACGGCGCTGGGCGACGTGACCGGTGACGGCAGGCCCGACTTCGTCGGCTCATCGGGCGGCGGCGCCGACAGCGGCGGCGCGATCTGGCTGATGCCCGACGTGCTCGGCGGGCTCGCCGGTGACATGAAGACGGTCACCCTGGACAGTCCCGGCGTCCCGGACGGCGGCCGGTCCCGCGACCCGCTCGCCGTCACAGGACCGCTGCTGGACACCGATGGCGACGGGCACCTGGACGTGGTGTTCGCGGCCTACGGCGACAAGAACGGGCAGTGGCGGATCCCCGAGGCCTTCTGGGTGCTGCGCGGCACCGACTCGGGGATGGCGTACCAGCGGTACTTCCCGGCGGAGGATCTCGACTGAGGGGCGCGGCACCTTCCGGCGGAGGTGCCGGGCGCCTTCTCTGATCAGAGTCTGAGCCCGGCCTTAAGTGCGCCATAAAGATCGACTCAGACCCCTCGGTGCGCCCCACGGGCGCCGTTTCCCGGGCTAACTTCCTTGGCACAACCCCCCGTTCGTACGTCCAAGGAGTACCCCCATGCCCGCACGCCGTCGCCGGCTCACCGCCCTCGCCACCACCGCCGGGGGCTCCCTCGCCCTGGCCGCCCTCGCCACCACTCCCGCGGCGGCGCACGGCACGCTCGGCGATCCGGTCAGCCGGGTCGCGGCCTGCTACGCCGAGGGCGCCGAGAACCCGACGTCGGCGGCGTGCAAGGCGGCGGTCGCGGCGGGCGGCACGCAGGCGCTGTACGACTGGAACGGCATCCGGGACGGCGAGGCGGCCGGCAAGCACCAGGAGAACATCCCGGACGGCAAGCTGTGCTCGGCGAACGCGGACGAGTTCAAGGGCATGGACCTGGCCCGCGACGACTGGCCCGCGACGAGCGTCTCCGCGGGCTCGTACACCTTCAAGTACAAGGTGACGGCCCCGCACAAGGGCACCTTCAACCTCTACATGACGAAGCAGGGCTACGACCCGTCGAAGCCGCTGAAGTGGTCCGACCTGGACCTGGCGAACCCGGTCGCGACGAAGACGGACCCGGCGGCCGAGGGCGGCTTCTACACGTTCTCCGGCACGCTGCCGCAGCGCACGGGCCGCCAGCTGATCTACGGCATCTGGCAGCGCTCGGACAGCCCGGAGGCGTTCTACTCCTGCTCGGACGTGACGTACGGCGGCGCGTCGGGCGGATCGGGCGGGACGGGTGGGTCGGGCGCCGCCGCCCCCGAGGCCTCGGCCCCGTCCGACGAGCAGATCGCCGACGGCGCCGACAAGTCGACGATCGACCACGGCGGGATGGACATGGGTGACGGGACCGCGACGCACGACACCCACGAGTCGGCGGCGCCGGCGGCGGCCGGTTCGGCCGCGCCCAACTCCCCCGCGGTGAACGGCGCTTCGGAGAACCTCGCGGAGACCGGCGGCGACTCCACCACTCCGTACATCGCGGTGGGCGGCGCGGCGGCCCTGGCGATCGGTGCGGCGGGCCTGTTCGCCTCGGTGCGGCGGCGCGCGGTGACGGGTGGCCGGCACGGTCGCTGATCCGGCGCACCGCCACGGACGGGGCCGCCGTCTCCCTGCCCTTCGGGAGACGGCGGCCCTCAACTTTTGTTGGATGCAGGTCAGTTGAAGCAGTCGGTCGGGGTGGCGTGCGCGGGGTCGAGGGCGTTCGCCACCTCGTGGTACGCGACGAGGTCGACGGTCCCGATGGTCACGTGCTCGGACAGGTCGACGGGGCACAGGTCCTGCACGACGACGTTGCGCACGTCGGGTCCGTCCAGGAACTGGGTCCGGTACGGGGTGACGACCTCGTCGTACTTCGTGGCGATGACGGTGTAGTGGACGCCCGGCACGGTGTCCCCGCCCGCGTTCAGCCGGGTGACGAAGTCCGATCCGGCGATCTGGTCGGCGAGGGACGGGGTGGCGAGGGTGAGCAGGTCCTTGGCGCCGGGGAAGTACGGCAGCAGGCCGGTGAGTCCGGAGAGCGTGGTGCCGTGGTTGTCGGGCGCGATGCCGACGAGCGCGTTCACCTCGGCGGCGCCGCCGAGGAACTTGAGGTAGTAGCGCGGCATCATGCCGCCCTGCGAGTGCCCGACGAGGTCGACCTTGGCGGCGCCGGTGGCCCCGCGCACCTTGCCGACGAAGGCGTCGAGCTGCTCGGCGGACTTGGCGATGGGGCCGAGGCCGTTGAAGAGGGGCACTCCGGGCAACTGCCCGTAGTCCAGGGAGAAGACGCAGTAGCCGCGCTTCACCAGGTAGGGCGCGAGGACGAGCCAGTTGTCGACGGAGTTGCCGAACGTGCCGTGGACCAGGACGACGGGCCGCGGGTGCGCGGCGGACGGCTTGCAGGAGTAGTCGTTCCAGCCACTGGACGTGGCCGACGCGATCGCCGCGTGCGCGGCGGTGGTCGGGGCGAAGGTACCGGCGGCGAAGAGGGCGACGGCGACGGTCGCCGAGCGCAGCACGCGCCTCCACCTGGATCTGGGCAGCATCGTGAATCTCCTTGCGGCTCAAGGGAGTTGCACGGAAGTTGCACGTTCGGCGAATTCGCTGTGCTCACGTCAAGTTACGCGCGGGTAGATGAGACGTGAAGTTACGCGTCGGTAAAAACTTCCGAGCGGGGTTGTCGGGGAAACGCCTGACGGGATGTCACCAGACGGGACGTATGGGCCCGCCGGGCGCGACGACGGTCAGCTGCTCGACCAGCGCCCTGGCCCCGCGCTCCCCCAGCCGCTCCACCCACGGCCGCACCGCGTCGGCGGCCGCGTCCTCGGCGGCCCGGGTGCAGGCCCGGCCGCGCTCCGTGAGCACGACGAGCCGGGCCCGCGCGTCGACCGGGTGGGGCCGGCGCTCCACGTACCCCTTGCGCACCAGCTCGTCGACGAGCTGACTGGCGGCCTGCTTGGTCACGCCGAGGTGGACGGCGAGGTCGGTGGCCGTCGCGTCCCCCATGGACAACCGCATGAAGGCGAACCCGTGCGCGGGCCGCACCCCCTCGAACCCCCTGGCCAGCACGCCCTCGTGGATGCGCTGCGTGAGCTCGCCCGCGGCGGCGAGCAGGGCGGCGGTCAGGGCCATGGCATCGGAGTTCTGCACGCAGTCATTGAAACACCCTTGACGAACTGGTCAAGCAGCCTGACTATATGGTCAAGGAGCTTGACCATCTGAGAGCCGCGGCGCCGCCCGGCCCATCACCCCTCGCCGCACACGAAGGAGCAGCCAAATGCCCGTAGTTCGCGCATCCGAAGCCGTCGTCCACGAGATGCACGGCGTCCGCTTCGTCTCGTACGCCACGCCCGGCACCGGCAGCAAGGAGCTGGCGGCCTGGCGGGGCGAGATCCCGGCGGGCACGAAGGGCCCGGCCCACACGGTCACGCGGGAGGAGGTCCTCCACCTGCTCACCGGCTCCCTGCGCCTCACCCTCGACGGCGCCGCCCACACCCTCGCCCCCGGCGACACGGCGATCGTGAACGCGGGCACGAAGCTCGGGGTCGAGAACCCGACGGACGCCCCGGCGACGATGTGGGTGACGACGTCGGTGGGCCTGGAGGCGGAGCTGGCGGACGGGACCCGGATCTCCCCGCCGTGGGCCAACGCCTGAGCCGTGCGGCCCGGCGGCCCCGGTCTCCGGGAACGCTATATTAGGTAGACCGACCTACCTAGTTCCGGGGATGTCCGATGACAGAGACGGGTGTGAGTCCGGCCGGGCCCGCGCGCCGACGGCCCGCACGGGAGCGGCTGCTCGCGGCCGCGGCCCGCCGCTTCTACGCCGACGGCGTGGCCGCCACCGGCATCGACGCGATCACCGACGAGGCCGGCGTGGCGAAGATGAGCCTGTACAACAACTTCGCCTCCAAGGCCGAGCTCGTCCGGGCCTACCTGGACGCCCGGCACGAGGAGTGGCTCGGCCTGTACCGGTCGCGCCTGGAGCGGGCCCGGGGTCCGCGCGACGGGGTCCTGGCGGTCTTCGACGCCTACGCCGACCACGCCGCGTTCGCCTACGAGAACGGGTTCCGCGGGTGCGGCCTGCTCAACGCGGCGGCCGAGCTGCCGGCCGGGGACGAGGGCCGGGCCGTGGTGCGCAGCCACAAGGAGGAGGTCGAACTCCTCATCGCGGGACACCTGGAGGAGCTGCTGCCCGGCCGCCCCGACGACGTCCGCGGGACGGCGGAGCACCTGGCGTTCCTGCTGGAGGGCGCGATGGCCCGGGCCGGCCTGGAGGGCGGCGACACCCGGCTGCGGCACGCCCGTTCGCTGGCCGTCGCGCTGCTGGACCGCCTGTGAACGGGTCCGCGGGGCGTGGCGCCCTGTGCGTGCTCGCGGCGTCCGTGCTGTGGGGCACGACCGGCACGGCGGCGACGCTGGCCCCCGCGGTGGGGCCGCTCGCCGTCGGGGCCGTCGCCATGGGGGTGGGCGGGCTGCTCCAGGCCCTGGTCTCCGCGTCCCGGATCGCCCGCCTCGCTCCCCGGCTGCGCACGGAGCGCGGCACGGTGCTGCTCGGCGGGATCTCGGTGGCGCTCTACCCGCTGGCGTTCTACAGCTCGATGCGGCTGGCCGGGGTCGCCGTCGGCACCGTCGTGTCGATCGGCACCGCCCCGCTGGCCTCGGCCGTGATCGAGCGGATCGCGGACCGGCGCCGGCTGACCCGCCGCTGGCGCGTCGGCGCCGCCCTGGGCCTGGCGGGCACCGTCCTGCTGTGCGTCGCCGAGGCCGCGCACGCCTCCGGCGGTGCGGCCGGCCGGTCCGTGGGCGCCACCCTGCTCGGCGTGGTGCTCGGGCTGGTCGCCGCCATCACCTACGCCCTGTACGCGTGGGCGGCCCACCGGCTGATCACCCGCGGCATCCCGTCCCGGGCGGCGATGGGTGCGGTCTTCGGCCTCGGCGGGCTGCTGCTCGTCCCCGTCCTGCTGGTCACCGGCGCCCCGCTCGTGGCCTCCTGGTCGAACGCGGCCGTCGGCGCGTACATGGCGCTCGTCCCGATGTTCCTCGGCTACGTGCTGTTCGGCTGGGGCCTCGCCCACGTCCCGGCCAGCACCGCGACCACGCTGTCCCTGCTGGAACCCGCCGTGGCGGCCGTCCTCGCCGTGCTGGTCGTCGGGGAGCGGCTGCCCGTCGTCGGCTGGTTCGGCATCGCGCTCGTCGTCGCCTGTCTGGCCGTCCTCACCGCGCCGGCGGCTCCGCGAGCGCGGCCGGGCGCACCGCGTCCGTCCCGAAGCGCCGGCGGGCCCGGTCGGCAGCCGCTTCGACGGCTCGGGCCCGGGCGTCGCCGGGATCCAGCGAGAGCTGACGGTGCGCCGAGTCGGCCGGCCGGAGGTCGTCGGCCCGGACGGTGAAGGTGCGCACCCGGGCCCGCTGGAGCCCGAGGCCGGCCAGCAGGGCGAGGGTCGTGGCGGCCAACGCCGGTGAGTGGCTGGTGTGTTCGGGCAGCGGGCGCGTACGCGTGGTGGAGGAGCGGTCGGCGTAGCCGACCGTGAGGGTGAGCCGCCGGGCGACCTGGCCGCTGCCGCGCAGCCGCTGGCCGAGCCGGTCGGCGAGGCCGAGGACGGCGCGGTGCTGCTGGTCCGGGTCGAGGCAGTCGCGGTCCAGGACGAGGTCGGCGCTCAGCCGCTCGGCGGGTTCCGCGGGGACGACCGGGCGGGGGTCGTGGCCGCGGGCGCGGTCGGCCAGCAGCCGGGCCTGGGCGGTGCCGAGCAGGCGCTGCAGGGTGGCCGGGGGCAGGTCCGCGAGCTGTCCGACGGTGTGCAGGCCGAACCTGCCGAGCGTCGTGGCCGTGGCCCGGCCGACGCCGGGCAGCGCGGTGACCGGGCGGGAACGGAGCCACTGGGCGGCCTCGCCGGCGCGGACCCAGGTGGTGGCTCCCGGTGCGGACACGTCGGCGGCCATGGCGGCGAGCATCCGGTTGGCGGCGAGACCGGCGCTGCTGCGGATGCCGTAGAGCGCCGAGAGCCGCATCATCGCCATCTGGACCACCTCGTAGGGCGACTGGTCGAAGTAGCGGAGCGCCGACGTCAGATCCAACTGCAGGGCGTCGGGCGGTACGGCCTGGATGTGCGGAGTTATACCAGACATCAGTTCGATTACTTGGCCGTACTGCTCCCCGGTCAGCCGCGCATGCAGGTGCAGGTGGGCGATGTGCCGCGGTCGTGTGGTCATCCGGCGCTCCCCGGGCTGGTGTGGCCGAACTTCTTGAGGTCGGCCGAGCGGCTGCCCGCCGGCTGGAGATCGGCGTACGGGTGCAGCCGGGCGCCCGTGGTGCCGTTGGCCAGCACGCGGCGCGGCTGGGCCGGGGTCGGGTGCGGGTGGTCGGCGCCGAGCAGCGCGAGTGCCGCCTCGGGGCCGTCGTCCCGGCGCGTGGCGGCGATCTCGTCCAGGTCCCAGGCCATGGTGCCGACGACGGTGCGGCGCGTGCCGCGCACCTGCACCGTGCCGCGCACCAGGAGCAGTCCGCTGTGGAAGACGGTGTGCGCGCAGGCCGGGTGGGAGTCCTCGAAGAAGGCCAGGTCGACCATGCCGGACCCGTCCTCCAGCGTGACGAAGATGACCCGCTTGCCGCTGGCGATCGGCGGGGTCTGGGTGGAGGCCCGGACCCCGGCGACGAGGACCTGCTGTCCCGCGCGCAGCCCCGCGAGGTGCGCGGCGTCGGTCGCGCCGACCTCGCGCAGCAGCCGGTGGTGATGCTCCATCAGATGCCGGGAGACGTCGATCCCGATGGTGTTCAGCTCGGCGCTCATGGTCTCGCGCGAGGTCATCTCCGGCAGACCGCTGGGCTCCTGACCGCCGACCGGGCCCGCGGACAGCGGGAGCTGCCCCTCCCCCGCGGACCGGGTGCGCGAGGCCCGGTGCAGCTCGGCGAGTTGCAGCAGCAGGTCGCGCCGGGTGAGCCGGCCGTCGTGCAGGGAGCCCAGCGCGCCGATCTCCGCGAGGCGTTCGGCGACCGGCCTGCCGGGGTGGGCCCGCTGCCAGAAGTCCGACAGCGAGCCGTACGGCTGCCCCTCCTCGATCCGGGCGGCCTCCGCCTCGCTGATCCCACGGACCTCGGACAGCGCCAGCCGGACGCCCCACTGCCCGGACTCGGCGGCGCGTTCCACGACGTACCGCACCCGGGACCGGTTGACGTCGACCGGCAGGATCGGCACCCCGCCCCGGCGCGCGTCCGCGACCAGGACCCGCTTGGGCCACATGCCGGGGTCGTGTTCGAGCAGCCCCGCCAGCAGGAACGCCGGATAGTGCGCCTTCAGCCAGGCGCTCTGCAGGGCGGGCACGGCGAAGGCGACCGCATGCGCGCGGCAGAACCCGTAGGCGCCGAACGCCTCGACGGTCCCCCAGATCTCGTCCCGCACCTCGGCGCCGTACCCGCGCTGCCGCGCCGTGCGGTGGAACCAGTCCCTGATCCGGGGCAGCCGGTCCTTGTCGCCGAGCGCCCGGCGGGCGATCTCGCCCATCGCGCGGTCGCACCCGGTCAGCGTCGACAGCGTCTCGATGATCTGCTCGTGCCAGATGGTCACGCCGTAGGTGTCGGCGAGCACCGGCTCCAGGTCCGGGTGGGCGTACGCGGGCGTGCCGCCGTGCCGGGCGGCGATGTACCGCTCGGGCATCCCGCCGGCGACCGGGCCCGGCCGGAACAGGCTGATGTCCGCGATGACGTCCTGCGGATCACGGGGCTGCAGGCGCGACAGGAGGTCCTGCTGGCCCGGCGACTCCAGCTGGAACAGCCCGAGTGTCCGGCTCTCCTGGATGAGCTTGAACGCGAAGACGTCGTCGAGCGGCACCTGCCGCTGGTCGTCCAGGTCGATGCGCCGGTCGGTGGCCCGTTCGATCTCCGTGACGGCGTGGGCCATCGCGGACTGCATCCGGACGCCCAGGACGTCCAGCTTGATGTTGCCCAGCGCCTCGATCTCCTCCTTCGCGGCCATGGCCATGGGGTAGTCGCCCTGCGGGGTCGGCTGCACGGGCAGCCGGTCCAGCAGTCCGGCGTCGCTGATGACCACGCCGCAGGGGTGCATGGCCATGCCGTGGACCAGGGAGTCGAGTCCTTCGGCGAGCTCCCACAGCGGTCCGAACCGGCCCGCCTCGGCGGCCAGTCGGCGCAGTTCGGGCAGTTCGGCGAGGGCGCCGGTGATGTCGCAGGCCCGCAGGTGCGGAAAGCTCTTCGCGATCCGGTCGACCTCCGCGGGCGCGATGCCCAGGGCGAGACCGGTGTCCCGCAGGGCCCGGCGCGCGCGATAGGTCTCCGGCATCGCGGTGACCGCCACCCGCTCCTTCCCGAACCGTTCGAAGATCACGTCGTAGCACTCCAGGCGCCGGGCCGACTCCACGTCGATGTCGATGTCCGGCAGCGTGCCGCGGCGCACGCTCAGGAAGCGTTCGAACAGCAGCCGGTGTTCGAGCGGGTTGGCGGTGGCGATGTCCAGCGCGTGGCAGACCAGCGAGCCGGCGCCCGAGCCGCGGGCGGCGACCCGGATGCCCTTCGCGCGGATGTCGGCCACGACCTGGCCGACGGCGAGGAAGTACGCGTCGTACCCGAGCTCGGAGATCACGGCGAGCTCTTCGTCGAGGCGGGCCACGGCCGCCGCGTCCCGGTCGAGGCCGCGCCGCGCCAGGCCGTCCTCGGACTGCCGGCGCAGCAGCAGCGCCGCACCCCGCGGACCGGGGGCGGCACCGAACAGTTCCGGCTCCGGCAGGTGGTGCACGCCCAGGCCGAGGTCGGCCCGCGGGTCGACGGTGCAGGCGGCGGCCGTGGCGGCGGTGTCCGCCAGCAGCTGCCGGGCCCGCCGGGGTCCCGCCCCCGCGCACTCGGCGATCATGTCCGCGACGCGCGCCATCCCCGCCGTGTCCTTGAGCCAGCGCTGACCGCTGTCCAGCCGGCGCCGGTCGATGGGCCGCAGCAGCCGTGCGGCGTCCAGTACGTCGGCGAGGCGGTGCTGCTCCGGATCGGCGTAGCGGACGGCGTTGGAGAGCACCGCGGTGGTGCCGGTGCGGTCGGCCAGGGCCAGGGTGCGGGCGGCCAGCCGCAGGGAGCCGGGACCGGTGCTAAAACGTTTCTGCGCGACGACTTCCAGCCGCACTCCCCCGCCGAAGACCTCCAGCCAGGGAGCCAGCAGCTTCATCGCGACGTCCTCCCGCCCGGCGGCCAGCGCCCGCACCGGTTCCGAGAGCGGGCCGAGCAGCACCGTCAGACCGGGCCCGCCGAACTCCCGCAGCGCCTCCCACGGCACCACCGGCGCCCCGCCCGAAGAGGCCTCCCGGGCATGGGCGGCCGACGTGATGCGGCACAGCCGAGCCCATCCGGCCCGGTCCTGCGCCAGCAGCACGAACCGCAGCGGCGGCTCGGCCACGTGCGCCCCGCCGCGCGCCGGGGTGCGGCGACGCTGTGCGGGCGGCGGCGGGGCCAGCGCCTCCACGGCGAGGTCGACGCCGAAGACCGGCCTGACCCCCCGCTCGGCACAGGCCCGCGCGAACCGGACGGCCCCGGTGACCGTGTCCCGGTCGGTGAGCGCGAGCGCCGGCAGACCGCGCTCGGCGGCCCGCCGCACCAGGTGCTCGGGATGGGCGGCGCCGTAGCGGGCCGAGTAGCCGGAAGCGACATGGAGGTGCGCAAAACCCGTCATGACGCACCTCCACTGCACCGCCCCCTTTGTTCCATCCGTCCGAGATCAATCGCACGCTCGTTCGATAACTCTAACCCCAGGAACCCCGAGGTGGCGACTTATGTTCGAACGCATGGGCGATTTTCTGTGCGACACCCGTTCGGCTCACCCCACCTGCACGAAGGCGGGCCCCACCGGACCGTGGGGTCATGAAGTTCGCCGACGAGTTCAACAACGCCGTCACGCCGCGCGCCGCCCTGCTCGTCATCGGGGTGCTCGCGCTCCAGTTGCTGTTCATCGCCTCGTACGTGGGCGCGCTGCACAACCCGAAGCCGAAGGACGTGCCGTTCGGCGTGGTCGCGCCGGTGCCCGCGCTGGCGCAGCAGACCACCCAGCAGCTGAACGGACTGCCCAGCTCCCCGGTCGACGCGCGCACGGTCGCCGACGAGCGCACGGCGCGGCAGCAGATCCTGAACCGGGACATCGACGGCGCCCTGGTCGTCGACCCGCGCGGCACCAAGGACACCCTGCTCGTCGCGTCCGGCGGCGGCACCGTCCTCGCGACCGCCCTGGAGACCATCGCCACCGAGGTCGACGGCGTCCAGAAGCGCACGGTGAGGACCGTCGACGTGGCCCCGGCCTCGTCCCAGGACTTCGACGGCCTCTCGTCCTTCTACCTCGTGGTCGGCTGGTGCGTCGGCGGCTACCTGTGCGCCTCGATCATGTCGATCAGCGCCGGGTCCAAGCCCGCGAGCCCGCAGCGCGCGGCGATCCGGCTCGGCACCATGGCCCTCGTCTCGATCGCGGGCGGCCTCGGCGGCGCGCTCATCATCGGCGACTCGATCCTGGGCGCCCTGCCCGGCTCCTTCTGGGCGCTGACCGGCCTCGGCGCCCTGGTCACCTTCGCGGTCGGCGCGATCACCCTGGCCCTGGAGGAACTCACCGGCATCGTCGGCATCGGCCTGGCCGTGCTGCTGATCGTCGTCGCGGGCAACCCGAGCGCCGGCGGCGCCTTCCCGCTCCCGATGCTGCCCCCGTTCTGGCAGGCGATCGGCCCCTGGCTCCCGCCGGGCGCCGGCACCTGGGTGGCCCGCTCCATCGCCTACTTCAAGGGCAACGACGTCACCCGGTCCCTGCTGGTGCTGTCGGCGTGGGCGGTGGTGGGCGTGGCGGTGACGCTGCTGGTGTCGAGCCTGCGCGAGAAGAAGCGCAACGCGGCCGAAGCACCCCTCTAGGGGCGCGGGGAACGGCGCGAGCACCCGACGACCACCCGCACACGCACACGGCAGACACACGGCAGACGAGAGGGCGTCCCGTTGAACCTCCCCCACCGCTCGGGCCCGGCCGCCCAGGCCGTCTCGGTCAAGCGCATGGAACCGACGGCCCAGGCCCAGCTGGGCCCCCTCGGCCTCACGGGCTTCATCGTCGTCACGATGATCGCCACGGGCATCGACGCGGGCGTGTTCCCGGAGAGGCTGGCGGCAGCGGACGTCCCCGTGGTCGGCTTCTTCATCGGCGGCCTCGCCCAGCTCCTCGCGGGCCTCTTCCAGGCCCAGCGGGGCGACACCTGGCACGCCACGGTGTTCGGCGGCTTCGGCCTGTTCTGGATGGCGAAGGCGCTCATGCTGCTGTGGGTGCTCCCCTCCCTCGACCCGTCGCTGCGCGGCGACGCGATGGGGCTGTTCACGCTGCCCTGGGTGTTCGTCGTCTTCGTCCTGTGGCTGGCGAGCTGGCGCATCCACCTGGTCCTGCTGCTGACCTTCAGCTGCGTCCTGGTCGTCTTCGTCGCGATGACCTGCAACGGCTTCACGGGCCTGGTCGGCTGGAACCGGGTCGCCGGCTGGTTCGGTCTCGGCGCGACGGCCGGGGCGCTCTATCTGCTGGCCGGCCAGGTGATGGCGTCGACGTGGGGCCGCCCGGTGCTGCCGATGGGCCGCTTCCTCGCGCCGCCGGAGCCCGCCGAGTCGTGATCACCACCCTCGCCGTCGAGAACTACCGCTCCCTGCGCCGGCTGATCGTCCCGCTGGACCGCCTGAACGTGATCACCGGCGCGAACGGCACGGGCAAGTCCAGCCTCTACCGCTCGCTGCGGCTGCTCGCCGCCGCGGCCCGCGGCGGCGCCGTCGCGGCGCTCGCGCAGGAGGGCGGCCTGCCGTCCGTGCTGTGGGCGGGCGAGCGCGACACCGGCCCGGTCGGCCTCCGACTCGGCTTCGCGGGCGACGAGTTCGGCTACGCGGTCGACTTCGGCCTCCCCGGGTCGAGCGGCGCCGGCCCGGACGGCGGCGGCTCCCTCTTCCAGCTCGACCCGGAGATCAAGCGCGAGGCCACCTGGGCGGGCCCGGTGCTGCGCCCGGCCGCCCTGCTCTGCGACCGGGCGGGCCCCGCCGTGCGCACCCGCACCGCCGACGGCGGCTGGCACCGCGCCCAGGGCCTGCGCCCGTACGACAGCATGCTCAGCGAGTTCGCCGACCCCGGGCTCGCCCCTGATCTGCTGCGGCTGCGCGAACTCATCCGCTCCTGGCGGTTCTACGACCACGTGCGCACCGACGCCGGGGCCCCGGCCCGGGCCACCCGGATCGGCACCCGCACCCCCGTCCTCTCCCCCGACGGCGCCGATCTGGCGGCCGCGCTGCAGACGATCCGGGAGACCGGCGACCACGAGGCGCTGGACGAGGCCGTGGCGGACGCCTTCCCCGGCAGCCGGGTCCGCGTCGCCGACAGCGGCGGCCGGTTCGAGATCCGGCTCACCCAGCGCGGCCTCAGGCGTCCGCTCGGCCCGGCCGAACTCTCCGACGGCACCCTGCGCTACCTGCTCTGGACGGCCGCCCTGCTCACCCCGCGGCCGCCGTCCCTGATGGTCCTCAACGAGCCCGAGACCAGCCTGCACCCCGAACTCCTCGACCCGCTCGCCCACTTGATCCTCGCCGCGGCCGAGGAGTCCCAGGTCGTCGTGGTCACCCACGCCCGCCCGCTCGCGGACGCCCTCGCACGCGGCGCGCCCCGCCACCGCGCCGACCCGAACTCCATCGAACTGGTCAAGGAGTCCGGCCGGACGACGGTGGCGGGGCGCGAGGGGCTGCTGGACGAGCCGCTCTGGCACTGGCCGAAGCGGTGACCCGCTACGCGGCGGGAGTCCCGGCGGCGTCGCCGTAGTACGCCTGCCGCATCAGCCGCTGCATGTCGTCGATCATCGGCATCCGCGGGTTGGCGGGCGCGCACTGGTCGGCGTAGGCGTTCATCGCCTGCTGCGGCAGGGCCTCCATGAAGGCCGTCTCGTCGACGCCCTCGGCCTGGAAGGAGGCCGGGATGCCGCACCGCTCGCGCAGTTCCTCGACCGCCTTCGCGTACGACTCCACGCCCTCCTCGGGGGTGGCCGCCGGCAGGCCCAGCATCTTCGCGATGTCCTGGAGCCGCTCGGGCGCCCGGTACGTCTCGGCCTTCGGCCACGGGGTGGCCTTGTACGAGACGGTGCCGTTGTGCCGGATGACGTGCGGCAGCAGCAGCGCGTTCGTGCGGCCGTGCGCGACGTGGAAGGTGTTGCCGAGCGTGTGCGCCATCGCGTGGACGAGGCCGAGGAAGGCGTTGGCGAAGGCCATGCCCGCGATCGTCGACGCGTTGTGCATCTTCTCGCGCGCCTCGGGGTTCTTCGCGCCCTGCGTCACGCACGCCTCCAGGTTCTCGAAGACGAGCTTGATGGCCTGGAGGCACTGGCCGTCGGTGAAGTCGTTCGCGTAGACGGAGACGTACGCCTCGGTGGCGTGGGTCAGCGCGTCGAAGCCGGAGTCCGCCGTGACGGTCGGCGGCAGGTTCATCGGGAGCATCGGGTCGACGATCGCGACGTTCGGGGTGAGCGCGTAGTCGGCGAGGGGGTACTTCTGGGCGGCGGCCGGGTCCGAGATGACCGCGAAGGGGGTGACCTCCGAGCCCGTGCCCGACGTGGTCGGGATCGCCACGAGCTTCGCCTTCTCGCCCAGCTGCGGGAACGTGTAGGCCCGCTTGCGGATGTCGAAGAACTTCTCCTTCGTGTCCGCGAACTCGATCTCCGGGTGCTCGTACATCAGCCACATGATCTTCGCGGCGTCCATCGGCGAGCCGCCGCCGAGCGCGATGATCGTGTCCGGCCGGAACTCCCGCATCGCCGCCGCGCCCGCCTGCACGGTGGCCAGCTCCGGGTTCGGCTCGACGTTGTCGATGACCTGCACGGTGACCGGCTCCCGGCGGGAGTCGAGGATGTCGGTGATCCGCCGCACGAAGCCGATGTCGCCCATCGTCCGGTCCGTGACGACGGTGACGCGGCTGACGCCGTCCATCTCGCCGAGGTACTTCACGGCGTTGCGCTCGAAGTAGATCTTCGGCGGGATCTTGTACCACTGCATGTTGGTGTTGCGCCGCCCGATCCGCTTGATGTTGACGAGGTTGACCGCCGAGACGTTGTTGGACACCGAGTTGTGTCCGTAGGAGCCGCAGCCCAGGGTCAGCGAGGGGAGGAAGGCGTTGTAGACGTCGCCGATACCGCCGAAGGTGGAGGGCGAGTTGACGATGACGCGGACCGCCTTGACCCGGCGGCCGAACTCCTCGGCGAGCGCCTCGTCCTCGGTGTGGATGGCGGCGGAGTGCCCGAGTCCGTTGAACTCGACCATCTGCGCGGCGAGTTGCAGTCCGTGCTCGGTGTCGTCCGCCTTCAGGGCGGCGAGCACCGGGGACAGCTTCTCGCGGGTGAGCGGCTCGGCGGGGCCGACCTCGGCGCACTCCGCGACGAGGATCGAGGTGCCGGCGGGGACCTCGAAGCCGGCCTGCTCGGCGATCCACGCGGCCGGCCTGCCGACGACGGCGGCGTTCAGCTTGGCGCCCGCGCAGTCGGTGCCGTACGCGGTGGTGCCGAAGACGAACTCCTCGACCTTGGTCTTCTCGGCGGCGGTCAGGACGTGCGCGCCGAGCCGCTGGAACTCGGCGACGCCCTCCTCGTAGATCTCCCGGTCGAGGATCACGGCCTGTTCGGAGGCGCAGATCATGCCGTTGTCGAAGGCCTTGGACAGCACGATGTCGTGGATGGCGCGGCCCAGCTTGGCGTCCTTGGCGACGTACGCGGGGACGTTGCCCGCGCCCACGCCGAGCGCGGGCTTGCCGCACGAGTAGGCGGCCTTGACCATGGCGTTCCCGCCGGTGGCGAGGATCGTGGAGACGCCCTCGTGGTTCATGAGGAGACCGGTCGCCTCCATCGAGGGCTGCTCGATCCACTGCACGCAGTGCTCGGGGGCCCCGGCCTCGATCGCGGCGTCGCGCACGATGCGGGCGGCCTCGGCGGAGCAGCGCTGCGCGCTGGGGTGGAAGGCGAAGACGATCGGGTTGCGGGTCTTCAGGGCGATCAGCGCCTTGAAGACCGTCGTCGAGGTGGGGTTGGTGACGGGGGTCATCGCGCAGATGACGCCGACCGGCTCGGCGATCTCGGTGATGCCGTTGATCTCGTCGCGGGAGACGACGCCCGCGGTCTTCAGGCCGCGCATCGAGTTGACGACGTGCTCGCACGCGAAGAGGTTCTTGACCGCCTTGTCCTCGAACAGTCCGCGCCCGGTCTCCTCGACGGCGGCCTTCGCCAGGTCCCCGTGGTGGGCGAGCGCCGCGAGCGACGCCTTCTTGACGATGTGGTCCACCTGCTCCTGGTCGTACGTCTTGAACCGCCCGAGCGCGGCGAGCGCCCCCTCGACCAGTTCGTCGACCATTCCCTGGGTCTCCACGGCAGGCTCCTCTTTTTTGCACCCTTTTCGCTGATGTTCCAATTCCACACCTTTCCGCTCCGCTCACGGGGCGGAAAAAGACCTCTACCCTCAGGCCCAAAGCACTTCTCCGGCTGGCCGATTCCTTGCAGGGGCGTATCTGACCTGTGGTGACGCGTGAGGACTTAGGACCCTTGCGCGCTTGTGAACGTTTTCACAAGCATTGCCGAAAAAGCCCCGCCCCAGGTAATCCGAGGCGGGGCAGAAGTGCGGGTCAGCCGATTTGCGCCCCCGTGGCGGAGAGCGCCTCGGTCACCGGCTGGAAGAACGTCTCCCCGCCGGAGGTGCAGTCGCCGCTGCCGCCGGAGGTGAGGCCGATCGCCGTGTCGCCGGAGAACAGGGAACCGCCGCTGTCACCGGGCTCGGCGCAGACGTCGGTCTGGATGAGGCCGTTGACGATGTCGCCGTTGCCGTAGTTCACGGTGGCGTCGAGTCCCGTCACCGTGCCGTCGTGCACCTGGGTGGTGGAGCCGGAGCGGGTGACCTGCATGCCGACGGTCGCGTCACCGGCCTGGGTGATCGCCTGCGCGGACCCGTTGTAGAGGTTCACCTCGCTGGGGTGGTCGACGTCCGCGGTGTACTTCACGAGACCGAAGTCGTTGTCCGGGAAGCTGGACTGCTCGTTCGTGCCGATCTCCTGGCCGCTGGAGTCCGACCAGGTGGTGATCGCCTCGGTGCAGTGGCCCGCCGTGATGAAGTACGGCTGGCCGTCCTTGACCACGTTGAAGCCGAGGGAGCACCGGCCGCCGCCGCCGGTGATGGCGTCGCCGCCCGCGACGAAGGTCTTGAACTCGCCCTGGGTGCGCTTGAGTTCGGCCTTGGCGCCGAGCCCGTCGACGACCTTGCTCAGCTTGTCCCAGGAGGCCCCGTCGACCGTGCGGTCGGCGGTGACGACCACCTTGTTGGTGGCGGGGTCGGTGGCCCAGGAGGTACCGGGGATGGTGGCGTCGCTCTTCAGCGTCGTCCGGGCGCTCTTCAGCGCGGCGAGCGAGTTCTGGACGACTCTGGCCCTGGCGCCGGCCGCCTCGACCGCCTTCGCGGCGTCCTCGTTCAGCACGTTGACGACGAGGTTCCTGGCCTTGGCGTCGTAGTAGCTGCCCGCCGCGTCGGCGCCCAGGTCCGCGTGCAGGGACGAGGCGAGGTTTCCGGCCTTCGCGACGGACAGCGTCTTCACGGCCACGTCGGGGGCGTCGGTGCTGGCGTTCGCAGTCTGGAAGGTGATGCCCGCGGCGACCAGTGCGGCGATTCCCGCTCCGGCCACGGCGACACGCCGCTTGGGTATGCGTCGGTGCTTCAACTCACGTCCTCCTGTGGGGGGTGGGGAACGGGCCCGATGTGGGGGGTGAACCCGTTCCGTGAGGCTGACGCGCCCACTATCCCGACCGTCACAGGGGGCACACAAGGTCGACTTCAGGACGCGCGTACGCCAACTCCCGTACGCCCCAACCCCCTTGAGTACCCCGGCGCCGCCGCACGTCGATCCCCATTGCAAACACCCAGAGCGCAGGCGGGACAGCGGGGGGTGAGGACTAGTCCTGTCTCAATATCGCCGCCGGAAAGAAGCGCCCTGCCAGGGGCGCGGGGCCGTGTCGATCAGCGGCTCCGCCGCGGTGCGCGCACAACCACGGAAGGTCCCGCACCCGGCGTACGAGGGAACTTCCTACGGCGCGGACCCGTTGGTCGACCCCGGCTCCGGTGCCGCCGCCGGCGCCTCCGGCCCCAGCTCGGAGAGCTGGTGCACCACCGCCTGCGCGGCGCGCCCCGCCTCCCCCGGCGTGGTCCGCTCCAGGAAGCGCAGCAGCTCCACGGGGAACGGCAGCACCAGCGTCGAGTTCTTCTCGGCGGCGACCGCCACCACGGTCTGCAGCAGCCGCAGTTGCAGCGCGGCCGGCTGCTCCGACATCACCCCGGCCGCCTCGGCCAGCTTCTTCGACGCCTGCAGCTCCGCGTCCGCGTTGATCACCCGCGCCCGCCGCTCCCGGTCCGCCTCCGCCTGCCGCGCCATCGACCGCTTCATCGTCTCCGGCAGGGAGACGTCCTTGATCTCCACCCGGTCGATCTGCACGCCCCAGCCCACGGCCGGACTGTCGATCATCAGCTCCAGACCCTGATTGAGCTTCTCCCGGTTGGACAGCAGGTCGTCGAGATCGCTCTTGCCGATGATGGAGCGCAGCGACGTCTGCGCCATCTGCGAGACCGCGAACCGGTAGTCCTCGACCTGGATCACCGCGTTCGCCGGATCGACCACCTTGAAGTAGACGACCGCGTCCACCCGCACCGTGACGTTGTCCCGCGTGATCCCCTCCTGCGCGGGCACCGGCATCGTCACGATCTGCATGTTCACCTTGCGGAGCCGGTCGACCCCCGGCACGATCATGGTGAGCCCCGGCCCGCGGACGGACGAGTTGAGCCGGCCGAGCCGGAACACCACCCCGCGCTCGTACTGTTTGACGACGCGGGCGGCCGCCATTCCGTAGACCGCTCCGGCGCAGACGACGGCCACTCCCGCCGCCACCAGTTCCTCGACCATCTCACGGCCCCCCAGGGTCCGAAGTGGGCGCAACAGGCGCGTACTTCGACGGTAACTCTGTAAGGGGCACAAAGGGAGAGTCCCGCCCGGTACGAACGACCGGACGGGACTCCTACTGCTGGCTGCGGTTCAAAGACGTACGGAACGTGCTCGGTGGTTCAGGGAATCCGGGGTCAGTAGACGTGCACCCCGTACGCGCTGAGCGCCTCGGTGACCGGCTGGAAGAAGGTCGTGCCGCCGGAGGAGCAGTTGCCGCTGCCGCCGGAGGTGAGGCCGTAGGCGGTGCTGCCGCCGTACAGCGGGCCGCCGGAGTCGCCGGGCTCGGCGCAGACCGTGGTCTGGATGAGGCCGGAGACGATGTCGCCGCCGCCGTAGTTCACGGTGGCGTTGAGGGCGGTGACCCGGCCGCTGTGGATGCCGGTGGTGGAGCCGCGCCGGGTGACGGTGGTGCCGACGGACGGCGTGGCCGCCTTCGTGATGTCCACGCTGCCCACGGTGCCGGACTTGGTCACCGAGC
Organism: Streptomyces sp. KL116D; assembly: GCF_030766975.1. Taxonomy (NCBI): domain Bacteria; kingdom Bacillati; phylum Actinomycetota; class Actinomycetes; order Kitasatosporales; family Streptomycetaceae; genus Streptomyces; species Streptomyces sp. KL116D. The sequence continues at coordinate 26,566 of NZ_JASERH010000029.1, forward strand.
TGTTGGTGTAGCGCACGATGCCGTAGTCGTTGCCGGGGAAGCTGGATCCCGCGGTGGAGCCGAGCGTCGTGGAGTGCCCGGAGTTGGACCACCAGGTGCCCGCGCCGTCGGTGCAGTGACCGGCGGTCAGGAAGTAGTAGTTCCCGCTGCTGTCCTGCACGTTGAAGCCGAGCGAGCAGCGCCAGCTACTCGCATAGATGGCGTCGCCGCCGGAGATCAGCTTCTTGAACGTGCCGGCCGTGCGTTCGATCTTGAGGGCGCCCGCGGTGTCGCCGGCCTCCTTCTTGATCTGGTTGATCTCGGCCTGCGAGACCGTGCTGTCGACGGTGACGACGACCTGCTTGGTCTTGGCGTCGACGGCCCATGCGGTCCCGGCGACGTCGGCGCCGCGCACCGCGTCACTGGTCTGCGTGAGTTCGGCGGCGCTGAAGGCCTGGGGTGCCTCGGCCGCATGGGCGGAGGGGACGGCGAACGCGGCCGCGGCAAGGAAGCCGGAACCCGCGGCGATCAGCCGGGTCCGTCTCGCTATGCCACTGCGGGGGGTGGTGCGCTTGATCCTCACTGGTCGTTCCTCCCGAGGGAAGTCGGGGGCCCGCGTGGGGTCGGGGCCCGTGAGGCGCAGCCAGGACACCGGCCGTGGTCCGGATTCCGGACACGCCGTGGCCCTGACAAGCGCTGCTCGGGAGTATTCGGGGTCTCAACTACTCGGCACAAGGGTGCCTTTCAGACTTCCGCCGGTTCTCCGCATACACGACGGCGTGCCCCGACGGCTTCACTCGTACGTTCCGTACGCAGTGCCACGCCGCCGGGGCCGTCGCTGTCCGTGCTCCGTCCGTCAGACGGATGAGGGCGCCGCGAGGTTCCGCTCCCCCGCCTCGACGCCCACGGGGAGCGTGTTGCCCGGGGGCGGGAAGGGGCAGATGAAGTGGTCGGCGAAGGCGCAGTTGGGCAGGACCGCGTGGTTCAGGTCGACGGTGGTGCGGCCGTCCTCGTCCGGCGCGTCCGGGTACAGGAAGCGGAACCGGTAACTGGTGTCGCCGCTGGTCGCGTCGGCGAAGACGGCCCACAGCCGGCCGTCGCCCAGCCGCGCCACCGCGAGGGTGTGCCGCTGTCCGCCGAGCGGGAAGGTCAGCTCCCCGGCGAGCCCGAGACCGCGCTCCTTCCCGTCGGCGTTCTCGACCCGGACCTCGCGCGCGTCGGCGTACGGCGTGAAGCGGCCCTCGACCGCCCAGCGCGGGTCGTACGGGGTGGCGTCGATGCCGGCGGACGCCAGGAACGCGGTGCGGGCGGGCGCGGCGGGGTCGAAGTCGCGCACGGCCCAGAGTCCTTCGCGCCGGATGACGACGAGCCGGCGCGCGCCGATCGTGAGGCCCGCGTCGGCTTCGAGCCGGGTGTCCTGGCCGTCCAGGGTGTGCACCACCGCGTCGCCGTCGGCGCGCCACTGCCCGGGGATGGCCGGAAGTCGGCCCTCCGGATGGTCGTCGAGCCAGTGGGTGCCGGTCAGCGAGAGCACCCCGTGCGGGGCGGAGACGGCGGCGGTCCGGTCCTCGTGCCACTGCTTCCAGAGGTCTGCGGCGTCGGTCATGCGGTGAGCGTCCTTTCCGGCGTACGGAGGCCCAGATGGGAGCGGAGGGTGTCGCCTTCGTATTCCGTGCGGAACACGCCCCGCTCCTGGAGCAGCGGCACGACCTGGTCGACGAAGTCGTCGAGGCCCCCGGGGGTCAGGTGCGGTACGAGGATGAAGCCGTCGGCGGCGTCGCCCTGCACGAACGCGTCCATCTCGGCGGCGACCGTGCGGGCCGTGCCGATGAACGACTGGCGGCTGGTCGTCTCGATGACCGTCTGCCGGATCGACAGGCCCTTGGCCCGGGACAGCTCCCGCCACTTCTCGGCCAGCGCGAACACGTCGCCCCGGTGGGTGCGGCCCTGGGAGAGGCCGGTGTCGGGCACCGGGTCGATGTCGGGGAGCGGCCCGTCGGGGTCGTAGGAGGACAGGTCCGCGCCCCACACCTGCTCCAGGGTGAGGATCGCGTTCTGCGGGGAGACCTGCTGCCGGCGGATCCCGGCGGCCTTCTCCTGCGCCTCGGCGTCGGTGTCGCCGAGCACGAACGTCACGCCCGGCATGATCAGCAGGTCGTCCGGCTCCCGCCCGTGCGCGGCGAGCCGTCCCTTCACGTCGGCGTAGAAGGCGCGTCCGGCCTCCAGGGTGCCGTGCCGGGTGAAGATGACGTCGGCGGCGGACGCGGCGAACTCGCGGCCCTCGGCGGAGTCCCCGGCCTGGATGACGACGGGGTGGCCCTGGGGCGGGGTCGGCACCCCGGCGTCGCCCTCGATGGAGAAGTGCCGCCCGTGGTGGCGGACCGGACGCCCGGTCCCTGCGTCCCACAACCGGCGTGCCACGTCGACGAATTCGGCGGCCCGGGTGTAGCGGTCGGCACGGTCGAGATAGCCGCCGCGCCGGAAGTTCTCGCCGGTGAAGGCGTCGGACGAGGTCACCACGTTCCAGGCGGCCCGGCCGCCGCTGAGGTGGTCGAGGGAGGCGAAGCGGCGGGCGGTCTCGTAGGGCTCGTTGAAGGTGGCGTTGACGGTGGCGGCGAGCCCCAGCTTCTCGGTGACGGCGGCCAGGGCGTTGAGGACGGTGAGGGACTCCGGGCGGCCGACGACGTCCAGGTCGTGGACGCGTCCCTTGTGCTCGCGCAGGCGGAGCCCTTCGGCGAGGAAGAAGAAGTCGAAGAGGCCGCGTTCCGCGGTGCGGGCGAGGTGCTCGAAGGACGCGAAGTCGATCTGCGAGCCGGACCGGGGGTCGGCCCAGACGGTGGTGTTGTTGACGCCCGGGAAGTGGGCGGCCAGGTGAACGGCCTTGTGGTTGCGGTGGGTTGAGGTCATGACGACTCCTGCGCGAGGGCCGCGAACTGGTTGGCGGGCCGGGCAAGGCCCAGGTGCTCCCTGAGGGTGCTGCCCGGGTAGAACGTGCGGAACAGGGCGCGGTGCTGGAGCAGCGGCACGGTCCCGTTGACCAGGCGCTCCAGGTCGCGGCGCGGGTCGAGCGGGGTCAGGTGGAAGCCGTCGGCGGCGCCCCGGCGGTGCCAGTCGGTGATCAGGTCGGCGAGGTCGACGGGCCCGCCGCGGTACAGCGGCCCCTCCTCCGTGGGCAGCGGCCCGCCGCCGTGGCCGGGGCGGGCGGTCCGCTCGCCGCCGCCGAGGTCGATCCGGAGGGCGGCGAGCACCCGGAGCTCGTCGGGGTCGCGGCCGTGCTCGGCGGCGCGGCGCCGCAACCCGCTTCGGACGGTGGCCAGTTGGCCGGGGTCCGCGATGCCGACGAGGGCGACGTCGGCGTGCCGGGCCGCGACGTCATAGGCGTAGGGCCGGGTGGCGTCCACCACGACGACGGGGTTGCCCTGCGGCGGCCGCGGCACGATGGAGGGGCCGCGCACCGAGAACGTGCGTCCCTCGAAGTCGACGTGGTGCAGCTTGTCGCGGTCGACGAACCGGCCGGTGGCGACGTCCCTGATCTCGGCGTCGTCCTCCCAGCTGTCCCACAACTTCCGTGCCACGTCGGCGACTTCACCGGCCTCGTGCCACAGGTCGGCCGGTGCGGGCGGCTGCCGGCGGCCGACCAGGGCGGCTTCGTCGGCGCCGGGCGAGACGTCGGGCCGCCAGCCGGCCCGCCCCCGGCTCACCCAGTCGAGGGTGGCGACGGCGGCCTGCACGTGGAAGGGCTCGGTGTGGGTGGTGGTGACGGTCGGCACCAGGCCGATGCGGGAGGTGGCCGGGGCGATCCTGGACAGCACGGAGAGGCTGTCGGGGCCCGCCGCGGCGAAGGTGTCGTGCAGCGTGACGAAGTCGAGCGCCCCGTGCTCCGCGAGGCGGACGAGCCGGAGGTAGGGCTCGGCGGCGTGGGTGCCGGCGAGGTCGACGGCCGCGGCGAGGTGCAGCAGGCCCCGGCCGGGTTGGCTGGTCATGGGTGGAGAACCTTTCGGCGGATCGGGCACGGGACTGACGTCCCGCGCCGCGGGCGGACGGTCAGGGCTTCGGCAGGCCCTCGGGGTTGATCTCGGACTTCGGCACGGCCTCGCTCGACAGGCCCCAGCGCTTCAGGACCCGCCCGTACGACCCGTCCTCGATGACGTGGTTCAGGGCGGCGGCGTACGCGTCGACGAGGCCGCTGTCCTTCTTGGTGGTGGCCGCGATCTTGCCCTGCACGTCGTCCCCGCCGCCCGAGATGGTGCCGATGATCTGCGACTGTCCGGCGGCCGCGACGTGGTAGGCGGCGGACGGGTTCGGGCCGAGGTAGGCGTCGATGCGCCCGGACTGGAGGGCGAGGTAGTAGTCCGTGTCCTTCTGGAAGTACTTGATGGTGACGGGCTTCAGACCGGCCTTCTCGTCCTGCTTGCTCCAGTCGACGAGGATCTTCTCCTGGTTGGTGCCGGAGGAGACGGCGATGGTCCGGCCCGCGACGTCCTTCGGCCCCTTGACCCGCCAGTCGGCGCCCTTCTTCGCCTCGAAGGCGATGTCGTCGAGGCGGTAGGTGGCGAAGTCGTACTTCTCCTTGCGCTCCTCGGTCACCGTCACGTTGGAGAACACCGCGTCGAACTTGCCGCTGTCGAGGCCGACGAAGAGGTTCTCCCAACTCACCAGCTCCTGCTGGATCTTGAGGCCGAGGGTGTCGGCGACCAGGGTGGCGATGTCGAGTTCGGAGCCGATCCTGGTCTTGTCGTCGGTCGCGAAGAAGCCGAGCGGTGGCGAGGCGTCCGCGCTGCCGCCGAGGCGCAGCGTGCCGCGCTTGCGGACGGAGGCCGGCAGCAGGGCCGCGATCTCGTCGACCTTCTGGCCGCGGACGCGGTTCTGGTCGGGGCCGATGTTGATGTGGCCGACCTTCTTCGTGCCGCCCGCCCTGCCGGTGGTCGTGGCGGCGTCGCTGTCACCTCCGCAGGCGGCGAGCAGCGGGGCCACGGCGAGCGCGGCGACGGAGGCGGCGAGGGTGCGGCGGGACAGCATGGGCGTACTCCTGGAGTGCGTGGGTGGCAGGTGGTGAGGCGTGCGGGGTGAGGGCTGAGAGGTGGTGAGAGCGTCAGAGGACCTTGGACAGGAACGCTCTGGTGCGTTCCTCGCGCGGTGCGTCCAGGACCTCGGCGGGGGTGCCGCGTTCGACGATGCGGCCCTCGTCCATGAACACGACGGTGTCGGCGACCTCGCGGGCGAAGCCGATCTCGTGCGTGACGACGATCATCGTGGTGCCCTGGTGGGCCAGGTCCTTGATGACGTCGAGGACCTCGCCGACCAGTTCGGGGTCGAGCGCGGAGGTCGGCTCGTCGAACAGCAGCAGCTTGGGTTCCAGGGCGAGGGCCCGGGCGATGGCGACGCGCTGCTGCTGGCCGCCGGAGAGCTGCTTGGGGTAGGCGTCGGCCTTGTCGGCGAGCCCGACCCGGTCCAGGAGGCGGCGGGCGGTCGCCGCCACCTGGTCACGGGGCCGCTTGAGTGCGGAGAGCGGCGCCTCGGTGACGTTCTCCAGGACCGTCAGGTGCGGGAAGAGGTTGAAGTTCTGGAAGACGAAGCCGATCTGGGTGCGCTGCCTGAGCACCTCGCGCTCGCGCAGCTCGTACAGCTTGTCCCCGGAACGGCGGTAGCCGACCAGGGATCCGTCGACGCTGATCCAGCCGCTGTCGACCTTCTCCAGGTGGTTGATGGTGCGCAGCAGCGTCGACTTGCCGGAGCCGGACGGGCCGAGGACGACGGTCACCTCGCCCGCCTGCACGTCGAGGTCGATGCCCCGCAGCACCTCCAGCGGTCCGAAGCTCTTGCGGACGGACTTCACTTCCACCATGGCGGACGCGCTCATCGGGTGGCACCTTTCGCGAAGTGGCGCTCGACGTAGTGCTGGAGTACGGAGAGCGCGCTGGTCAGGAGGATGTACCAGGCGGTGGCGACCATCAGCAGGGGCACCACGCGGCCGTTGCGGCCGTAGATGACCTGCACCTGGTAGAAGAGCTCGCCGATCGCCATGACGGAGACGATCGAGGTGCCCTTGAAGAGGGAGATGACCTCGTTGGCGGCGTTCGGCAGGATCGAGCGCATCGCCTGCGGCAGGACGATGCGCCGGATCTGCCGCAGGCGCGGGATGCCGAGGGCGGCCGCCGCCTCCAACTGGCCGCTGTCGACGGCGAGTACGCCGGCGCGGACGATCTCGGCGGCGTACGCGGCCTGGTGCAGGGCGAGTCCGAGGACGGCGGCGCTCATCGCACCGACCAGGCCCATCGTGTCGAAGGAGAAGAACCCGGGCCCGAAGGGGATCCCGAACTGCAGCTCCTTGTACAGGTAGGCGAGGTTGAACCAGAACAGCAGCTGCACGATCAGCGGGATCGAGCGGAACGCCCAGATGTAGCCGAACGCCACGGTCCGCAGGAACCGGCTCTGCGACAGCCGCATGAAGGCGAGGACGATGCCGAGCGCGAAGCCGAGGGCGGTGCCGTAGAAGGTGAGCTGGAGCGTCGTCCAGACGGCCTTGAGGACGACGTCCGCGGTGAAGAACTCCGCGAACACGTCCCATTCCCAGCCGGAGTTGGTGGCCAGGCCGTGGGCGAGCTGGGCGACGAGCACGGCGGTCGCGACGATCGCGGCCCAGCGCCAGGGATGGCGTACGGGGACGACCTTGAGCTGCGCGTAGTCGTCGGCGGGTGGCGCCTCGGCGGTCTTGCCGCGGGGTGGATCGGTGGTCAGAGACATGGGGGTCCTCGGGAAGGTGCGGGCGGGGAACGCTCAGGCGGCGGTGGCGCGACAGGACAGGTCGCGCAGGAGGGTGAGGACCGCGCGGGCGGTGGCGTCGTTCTGCCGGAACGACGGGCTGTTCGTACGGGGCCGGGTGAAGGCACCGGCGCCGCGCGCGTCGGTGTGCGGGCCCAGGGCGAAGCGGCGCGGGTGGGCGCTGCCGTCGCGGTACAGGATCCGGCCGTCGGCGGGGTCGACGGCGAGGAGTCCGGCCGGGGTCGAGGCGGCGCCCTCGTCGTGGAGTTCGCGCAGCAGCCGGTCCCGGGTGCGGGCGAGGGTGGGCTGCGGGAGCCGGGCCTCGACGAGCGCGCGGGCGTCGATGCGCAGGCCGGGGACCGTGGCGGCGGTGGCCCGGAAGACGCCGTCCTCGGCGGTGATCCGCAGGTCGGCGCCGACGAACCTGACCACGCCCGCCCGGGACAGGGCGAGCAGTTGGCGCAGCCGGGGTCCGGGCGGCCCGGAGGCGAGGTAGCTGAAGAAGCCGTGCCACCAGGCGCCGATGTCGCCGAGCCGCACGACCTGCCCGTACACGGAGAGCAGACCGAGGAAGACGGCGAGGTCGGGGCTGTGCTCCGGGTCGTGGCGGCGCTCCAGGTCGGCGGTGATGTGGCCGCGCAGCCCTTCCTGGAGTTCCTCGTACGAGGCGTGCCGCACGCCGTCCAGGGGGTGGTCGAGGGCGGTCAGGTCGAGCCGGTCGGCGGGGTCGGGGACGGCGGCGGCGACGAGCGCCCGCAGTTCGGCGCCGAGCGGGGCCGCGGCGGCGTACTTCGCCTCGAAGACGTCCCAGGCGACGCGGGTCCGCTCCGGGTGCGCGGTGAACAGCCGGTGGTAGTGGGCGAAGCCGAGCTCCTTGTCGATGAGCGGCCACACGTCGCGGTGGAAGTCGAACCCGTCGTCCCTGGCGAGGAGTTCGTCGATCTGCGCGGGTCCGAGGAAGCGCGGCAGCGGCGGCCGCTCCCCCGCCGCGGCGTCCCAGTCGTAGCCGATCTTGGAGCGGTACGGGACACCCCGGCGCGATCCCACGTGCAGGACGGGTTCGCGTCCCGAGGGGAGGTACCGGTCGCCTTCGTAGCGCCCGCCGCGCCCTTCCGTGAGCAGCACCATCAGGTCGACGAAGGCGAGTCCGAAGCCGCGGACGAGCACGTCCTGGCCGGGGGCGAGCGCGCTCAGGTCGCTGTCGGCGGTGAAGTCCGGCGGGAGGTGGACGAGCCCGTGCCGCTCGGCGTACGCGGCCAACTCCTCTTGTTCGTCGTCGAGTTCGGCGTCGAGGTGGCCCTGGGTGAGCACGACGGCGTCGGCGAGCAGGGGCCGCGGCCGGCCCTCCAGCCACACCTGTTGGCGTCCGCCGCGCGACCCGGACAGGCGCAGCGCGCGCCGTGCGTGGTGGTGGACGACGACCCCGGCGGGCAGGCCGGCGACGGCCTTCTCGTACACCCAGCGCAGGTAGTCGCCCTGGCTGCGCCGGTCGGCGAAGACGCGCCCGTCGATGCCGGCCCATTCGTGCAGGGCGGGCCCGGGCAGCACGGGGCCGTCGAGCTGCACGGTGTCGTCGGTGAACATGGTGACGTCCTGGGCCTGCGAGTTCATCCACAGCAGGGGTGACTGCTCCTGCCGCCAGATCCGCCCGCCGCCGGGCGGGAACGGATCGACGAGATGCACGTCGAGCGCCAACTCACCGGACCCGTCGGGGCTGTTGGCGGCGATCCGCTCCAGGACGCCGGTCCCCCGCGGCCCGGCGCCGACGATGACGAGGGACTGCCGCACGCCGCTCATCGGCCGGTCCCCCGCGCGTAGTGGCGCTCGACGTAGTGCTGGCCGACGCTGAGCAGCGAGGTGACGACGACGTACCAGATCGTGGCGACGAGCAACAGCGGGATGACCTGGTACGTGCGGTGGTACACGAGCTGCACGGAGTACAGCAGGTCCTGCACGGCGATCACGCTGACGATGGAGGTGCCCTTGAGGGTGCCGATCAGCATGTTGCCGGCCGGCGGCACGATCGCGCGCATGGCCTGCGGCAGGACGATCTTCCGCCAGCGCCGGTGGCGGCCGAGCCCGAGCGCCTGGGCGGCCTCGATCTGGCCGCGGTCGACGGAGAGGATGCCGCCGCGCACGACCTCGGCGGCGTACGCGGCCTCGTGCAGGGTGAGCCCGATGATGGCGACGGTGACGGGCCCGAACAGGTCGACGGTCTTCACGCCGAGGATCTGCGGGTACAGGGCGCCGATGTTGAACCAGAACAGCAGCTGCACCAGGATCGGCATCGACCGGAACAGCCACACGTAGCCCCAACTCACGGCTTGGAGAACGGGGTTGGCGGACAGCCGCATGACGGCGAGCAGCGTGCCGAGGGCGAAGCCGAGCGCCATGACGAGGGCGGTCAGCCACAGCGTGAGGCCGAGCCCGCGCAGTACGGACGACGTGGTGAAGTACTCGGCGACGACGTCCCACTGGAAGGCGTCGTTGCGCAGCACCGAGTTCACGGCGAGGCCGAGCAGGGCGAGGACGACGGCGGCGGCGATCCACTGGCCGGTGCGGCGCTGCGGGACGATGCGCGGCACGTCGGCGGCCGCGGGCGGCGCCGGCGCGGCGGCCTTGGACAGGGTGTCTGAGGACATGGGAAGGCTCCGGGTGCCGGACGGGCGGCACGGTCTTGCCTTCACACCTGGTACCGGAGCCCCTCAGCAGCGGTACCGCACCGAGAGTAAGGGGCTGTTCACGTCCGCTGTCAAGGCTGTCCACACTATGAGCCGGGCGTCTCAAGTGAGTTGACGCGGAACCGGATGCCTGTTCCACTTGCTCCCATGCATCCGCAGCAGTGGCTGGTCACGCGCTCCCACATCGACTTCGGTCGAGTGTGGTCCGCGTCTTGTTGATGCCCTTCCGACGCCTCTGAGCGCGTCCCCTTTCTGCCTGATTCCTGTCTGACTTCCGTCTGACTCTGCCTGAGCCTCGCCGCTCTCCTTCACGCGTCCCGGTACGCGCCCGTCCGCGTACCCTCCCGCGCCTTCACCCTGCTGCACCCTCCCCTCGCCGTGCTCCCTCTCCATGCTCCGGCCTGCCGTGTGCTCGCCGTCCCCGAAGGGCAGAACTCCCCGCCATGCGCACCACTTCCCTGACTTCCGCGTTCGCGCTGATCACCGTCGCCGCCCTGGGGCTGACCGCCTGCGGCTCCGGCGACGGCGCGAGCGACGCGGCGCCCGCCGCCGCGAAGAACGACAAGATCCCGGCCCAGGACGTGGTGTCGGGCCTGACGAAGGACCCGGCGGCGGCGAAGCTGTTGCCGGCCGACGTGCGCCAGCGCGGCCGTCTCAGGATCGCGGTGAGCGTCGGCGGCAACCCGCCCAACTCCACGTACCTGCCCGACGGAAAGACGATCGTCGGCCAGGACATCGACTTCGCGAACGCCGTCGGCAAGGTCCTCGGCATCGAGCTCGACCAGGAGGTCGCGAGCTTCGAGGCGATCCTGCCCGCCCTGGACAGCGGCAAGTACGACCTGGGCACCGGCAACTTCGGCGTGACCGACGAACGCCGCAGGACCATCGACTTCGTCACGTACATCAACGACGGCCAGGGCTTCGCCGTCCGCAAGGACAGCGACCTGAAGAAGGTCACCGACCTGAAGCAGCTGTGCGGCCTGAACGTGGCGACCGGCGCGGGCACGACCTTCGAGGCGACCCTCGAACAGAACAAGGGGATCTGCGAGAAGGCGGGCGAGAAGGCGTACGACGTGAAGACGTACGCCGAGTCGAGCGCGGTCTGGTCGTCGTTGCAGCAGGGCCGCTCCGACGTGGTGATGAGCACGATCAACGGTCTGCGCTACGCCGTCGCGCAGCAGGAGGGCCTGCGCTTCCTCAACGAGTTCCACCGCCTGGACGTCGGTTTCGCCTTCAAGAAGGGCACGCCCTTGGCTCCCGCGTTCCAGGCAGCGGTGAACAAGCTGATCGCGGACGGGACGTACGCCAAGATCCTCAAGAAGTGGGGAACGACTCCGTCGGCGATCACGAAGTCCCGGATCTCGCCGCCCGAGATCCGGGACTGAGCCCCCGGTTACTTCCCCGCGGGCCGGTGGGGGCTTCTCGCGCAGTTCCCACCGGCCCGCGGCCGCCCGTGCTCAAGAACCCCTACGGCGACACGGCGACCCGCCGGCGCCGGGACCGCACCCCGATCACCTGGTCCATGAGCGCGCCCAGAACGTCCCGCACCGAGCCGCGCGCCCGCGCATCGCACTCGACGACCGGCACCCCGCCCCCGATCCCCAACGCCTCCCGGATCTCGTCGAGTTCGAACCGCTCCGCCCCGTCGAACCGGTTCACGGCGAGCACGAACGGCGCCCCCTGCGCCTCGAAGTAGTCGAGTGCGGGAAAGCACTCCTCGATGCGCCGCGTGTCGACGAGCACCACCGTGCCGAGCGCCCCCTCCACCAGGTCGTCCCAGAGGAACGAGAACCGGTCCTGCCCGGGCGTACCGAACAGATACAGCGCGAGCGTCGGATCGAGCGTGATCCGCCCGAAGTCCAGCGCGACGGTCGTGGTCGTCTTGCCCTCCACCCCGTCGAGCGAGTCGACCCCCACCGAGACCTGCGTGATCGCGGCCTCCGTGTCCAGCGGTTCGATCTCCGAGACCGCCCCGATGAAGGTGGTCTTGCCGACTCCGAGCCCGCCGCTGATCACGATCTTCACCGCGAGCGGGGCGACCCGTTCAGAGCGCCCTGACATGGTCCCTGATCCTTTCGAGCGTGTGGAGCGGCAGCTCCGCGGGTTGCGAACACGACAGCCGGCCGCCCACGACGAGATCGGCGACGAGCACCTTGGCGACACCGAGCGGCACCCCGATCCCCTCGGCGATGTGGGCGACGGTGGTGGGTTCCTGGCACAGCGCCACGATCCGCTGGTGCTCGAACGCGAGGGTCCCCGCGTCCGGTGCGCCCTCCACGGCGACGACGAGCGTCTCCAGGCGCAGATCGGACTGTGCGGGCAGCGCGCGCCCGCCGGTGATGATGAACGGACGCACGAACTGGGTGTCCGCGGTGTCCTCCGGTTCCGACGAAGGCCCCTTCATCGCGGCAGCGTCTCCCGGAGATCGGCGATGAGGGTGGGCGTCAGCAAATCGCCCGCGCGCTCGGCGAGCACGGCCATCTCGTAGCCCACCAGTCCGAGTTCACCGCTGCTGTCGGCGAGCACGCCGAGGCAGGAGCCGTCGCGCATGGCGGAGACCAGCAGGAAGCCGCGGCCCATCTCGATCATGATGAGCTTCACGCCGTCGAAGCCGTACCGCTTGGAGGCGCTGCGGGCGAGGCTGGAGAGCCCCGACACGATGGCGGCCAGATGGTCCGCCTCGGTCCGCCCGAGCCCGTCCGACACGGCGATGAGCAGGCCGTCCGACGAGACGGCGACGGCGTCGCGCACGCCGTCCGTGGTGCGCACGAAGTTGGCGAGCAGCCAGTTGAAGGTCTGCGAGTCGCCCCGGGTGTCGACGGTGGTCACTGGTCGTCCTGCCCTTCGCCGGTCTCCTGCCGGGCGGCCGTCGCGGCGGCCCGTTCCTTCTCCACGCTGATGGCGCCGCGCATGTGGGCGCTGCGCAGGCCGGACAGCATCCCGGAGACGTCCTCGGGGCTGCGCTCGACGACGGGCCCGGCGGGTGCGGGCGGGACGGTCTCGTTGACGGCCTCCGAGATGGCGCTGCGCTGGGGGCGCTTGACGAGCCCGTTGCGGGTGCGGGCTGCGGACGGGGCGGCGGCGGCCCTGGCCGGTTCGGTACGGGTCGGCACCGGCTCCTTGCGGGGCGCGGGCAGCTCGACCTCGGCCATCTCTCCCTGCTCCGGCTTCATCGGCCCCGTCGGCTCCTTCGGCTCCGTCGGCTCCGTCGGCTGTGACGGGTGTGACGGCTTCGTCGGCTGCGTCGGCTGCGCGGCCGGTTCGGTGAGCAGGCCGGACGGGATCAGCACCCGGGCCACGACTCCGGCGGCCGGCGCCTCACCGAGCCGTACCTCGATGCCGCACTTGCGGGCGAGGGCGCCGACCACGAAGTGGCCGAGGAACTTGGTGGGTTCGGCCATGAAGCTGGCGCTGCCGGAGAGCCGCAGGTTGGCCTCGGCGAGGGCCTGGGTGCCCATCCCGAACCCGTGGTCGACGATGGCGATGAGGTAGCCCGCGCTGGTGCGCCGCCCCTCCACCTCCACGTCGGAGTCCGGGGACGAGAAGCTGAGCGCGTTCTCCACCAGCTCGGCCAGCAGGTGGGCGAGTTCGGCGACGACGGAGCCGCTGACGTGCGCGGGTTCGACCCGCCGCAGCGTGACCCGCCGGTACTCCTCGACCTCGGAGAGCGAGGCGCGCAGCACGTCGGTCACGGACAGCGGCGTCGACCAGGTGCGCGGGCTGGACTCGCCCGCCAGCACCAGGAGCGACTCGGCGTTGCGGCGCATGCGGGTGGCCAGATGGTCGAGCTCGAAGAGGTTGGCGAGGGTGTCCGGGTCGGCGTCCTCGTGTTCCAGCTTGTTGATGAAGCTGATCTGCCGGCGCACCAGGTTCTGGTTGCGGCGGCCGAGACTGACCAGGGACTCGGTGGCGTTCCTGCGCAGGACGGCCTGCTCGGTGGCGAGGTCGAACGCGGCGCGCTGCACCCGGTCGAAGGCGTCGGCCACGTCCCGCACCTCGGCCCCGGCCCGCGGGTCGAGGGCGAGCGGGGCGGGCGGCTCGGGCGTCTCGCCCGCGGCGGCCTGCACCGCGGCGACGGCCTGCGGCAGCCGTGCCCCGGCCACCTCGCGGGCCTCCTCCGCGAGCCCGCTGAGCGGCGCGGACACGGACCGTACGCAGTCGTGGGCGAGGGCCCCGAGCGCACCGACCACGGCGAGCGCGAGCAGGGCGAACAGGAGGAGGTCGCGCTGCGCCGCGCCCTCCAGCTCCGCGGCGCGGTTCTCGACGTCGGCGCCGATCGAGATCTGTACGTCGCGCAGGCCGTTGATGGTCGACGTCATCGTCTCCCACCAGGCCATGGGCGGCACGTCACGGGCGCTGAGCCGTCCCGCGCCGCGTGCGGCGGTCGACTCGTACGTCAGGGCGCGTTCGGCGTCCGGGGTGTCGAGCGCGTCGCCGAGCCGCCGCTCCTGGGCGTCGGTCGCGGTGCGCGGGAACGCGTCGAGCGCGGCGAGCCGTCCCGCCCTGATCTCCATGAAACGGCTGTAGCCGTCGCCGCGGAAGCGCCCTCCGGCGCGCACGGAGCCGAGCACGATGGCCCGCTCCTCGCCCAGGAACTCCTTGGCGTTGCCGAGGACCTGGAGGCTCTGGTACGCGTCGCGCAGCCGCCCGTCACGGACGTCGTCGAGGCCGAGCCCGAGCCGGTCGAGCACGGTGATGGTGCTGGTGAAGTAGTCGAAGGTGGCCTGCACCTGCCCGGTGCCGTCGTCCGCGCCCGTGCGGATGCCGGCGAGCCCGCGGAGCCGTCCGAGCGAGTCGCGCACGGTTGCGGAGGCGTCGTCGCCGCGCCCGGCGAGCGCGTCGTCGAGGGCGCCGCGCGCGGTGTCGGTCGCCTTGCGCTGGGCGGGCAGCCGGGCGCCGAACTGGCGGACGCCGCCGACGTATCCGGTGGTGAGCCCGCGCTCCTTCTGCAGCTCGTGGACGAGTCCCTGGAGCGTGATCTCCAGGCGGGCGTCGGCGGCGGTGGCGGAGGCGTTGCGGTAGTCGGAGATCTGCCCGGCGGCGAACACACCGAGCAGGGCGAGCAGCACGGCGAGGGCGAGTCCGAGGATGCGCAGCAACCGGGTGCGGATGGTTCTGGTCTTCGCTGGTCCGCCTGTGACGGCGGCCGTCACGGACGAGGCGACTGACGATACGAGGTCCACTGAAATGCCTTATGCAGAGGGCGAGTTGGCGGGGCAGAAACGGTGCATCTGCGCCCGGCCAACGAGCCCTCTCCGACCCGGGTCACCGGATCATGTGTTTGTTTTACACCCCGGAAACGGCCTCGCCGAAGCCGCGCAGGTGGCCCCTCGCCGCCCGTTCGGGCCCGCCGCTCCTCGTATACAGGGCCAGCGCCTCACAGACCGCAGTCGCAGCACGAACAGCACTCGCAGCACGAACACGCCTCGCAGCACGAGCAGTCGCAGTTGCAGTCCCCCGCGTTGCAGCACCCCTCGCGCTTCTTCCGCGACCAGGGCCCCTCGTACTCGTCGGCGCAGCACACCTTGCACGTACAGCAGAGCCCGATCGCCACGGCACACCCGGCGAAGAACCCCCGCTTGCCCGGCTTGGGCGGCTGGAAGGACGGCCCGCCCCCGAACCCGCCGGGACCGCCAGGCCCACCCGGACCGCCAGGCCCACCGGCTCCGCCCGGGCCGCCCCCGCCATAGGGGTTGTTGGACCCGTACGCGCCCGACCCGGTCGGCGCGTAGGGACCGCCGGGCGCCCCGGTCGGCACCCAGCCGCCCTGCCCGTGCCCGTGCCCAGATCCCGGCCCCGGCCCACCCGAGTGCGCACACACCGCACCCCCGAACGCCCGGTCCACCGACCGCCCCACCTCGTGCGCGAGCAGCAGATGCGCCAGCTTGGCGTCCACGAAGTCGACCTCGCGGAGCGCGAGCCGGATCCCGTGCACCGCGTCGTCGGCGAGCCGGCGCGCCTCGGCGAGGCCGGTCCCGGTCGCGGTCAGCGGGTTCCACGCCCCGGCCGCGGCATCGGCCTCCCGGTCCTCCACGGCGTCCAGCAGATGCGCGAGCCGGCCGAACAGCCGCCCCGCCTCCGCCAGCGGCTCCGCGTTGTGCGGCCGCCCGGCGAGCACGGCCGTGTGCGCGAACGCGGCGGCGGTCGCGGTCTCGGTCGGCTCGGTCACGGTGAGCACGGAGGTGCCGGGCCCGGCGAGCGCCTCGATCCCGCCCTGCCGCTCCACCGCGTCGAGCAGGACCGCCGTGTCGAACCCGACGTCAGTTCCCGTGCGCGCACCGGCCCTTCCCCAGCCGGCGGCCACCTTGCGGGCGGCCAGGGCGATCGGCCGGCGCGCGTACAGCCCGTCCCGGTCGTCGACGTGGTCGCGCACCTTCGCGGCGGCGAGCACCAGCGAGACGGCGGCGGCGAGCCGCGCCCCCTCGCCCTGCGCGACGGACGCGGTCCGCATCCCGCGCAGCGGGCACGGCCCGGCCTGCCGCCGCCAGGCGCCCGCCCCGGAGGCGGCACCGGTCCGCTCGACCTGAGCCTCCGTCAGAACCGAGATGAGCAGACCGTCATAGTTCGTGACGACCCGGGCGAACTGCCCGTGGTCGCCGCGCAGCGCCAGACAGAGCCCGCAGAGGTGGGCCATCCACTGGGTCTTCAGACCCTCGCCGAGCCGATGACTGCAGGGCCGGACCATTCCGAACAAGGCGACTCCCCCGTGCGCCGGATGACGATGCGTCAACTGTTACGGACGGACGGGTTCACCCGTACGCACCGCGGGTCACCCGAACGCCGTGAAGAATCATATTTCACTCACTGTCAGCAGCCGTACCCCGTACAGCCCTTGGGAACGCCGGGGCAACACGGTGTTGACTGTGCACCAGTACCGTCACGAAAACCCCGCGCGGCGACTATCCACTTGGCGCCGGATCCGCATCATGGATGAACATTGGGGAGCAGGACATGCGGAACGCAGAGGAACCGCTGTGAGAGGAGGCGTCCATGGGATCGGTGCGCAAGGCGAGTGCCTGGCTTGGCCTCGTCGACGACAACGATGACGAGCGTTACTACGACGACGACTACGCCGAGGGGCCCGAGCCCGGTGACGCCTGGGTGACGGACCCGCGGGTGAAGGTGGCCGAGGACAAGGCCGAGGAGGAGGGCCGCCGGATCGGCACCGTCACCCCGGACAGCTTCCGGGACGCGCGCCGGATCGGGGAGATGTTCCGGGACGGCGTCCCGGTGATCATGAACCTCACGTCGATGGAGCCGGCCGACGCCAAGCGCGTCGTCGACTTCGCGGCGGGGCTCATCTTCGGTCTGCGCGGTTCGATCGACCGGGTCGCCAACCGGGTGTTCCTGCTGACGCCCGCGGACACCCAGATCGTGTCGGGCCGCGAGGCGAAGACGCACCCGGACGGCTTCTTCAACCAGAGCTGATCCGGAGCGGGGCACCCACCCGGGATCCACGTCGCAGCGCAACGGGTGGGTGGGAGGGTGGTCATCGCCCGGCCGCAGGCCGGGCGCACACCGCCCCCACGATCAGACGACGGACGACTCGGCCCGCGAGGCCGACGAAGTCGACGAGCTCGACGAGGAACGGCGCGGCGCAGCGATCTCCGGCTCCCCCGCCGGAGGCGCCTCGCACTCCATCCGCCGCGGCAGCCGCAGCGCCGCGAGCGCGCCGAGGAACAGCAGCCCGGCGCTGACCACCAACGTGACGTGCAGCCCGTGCACGAACGCCCCGCGGGCCGCGTCCCGCAGCGCATGTCCCGCCGCGCCCCCGAGCTGCGCGGCGACCTGGTACGCCTCCCCCAGCGAGTGCCCCGCGGCCTCGCTCGCCCTGCCGGGCACCCCGCTCACGTGCGAGAGGCCCGGCGCGTACGCCGCGTTCATCACGGAGCCGAGCAGCGCGATGCCCATGCCCGCGCCCAGCTGGTACGAGGTCTCGCCGATGGCGGCCGCGCCTCCGGCGTCGTCGGCGGGCGCCTCCGTGAGCATCGACTCGTAGGCCCCGAACAGCGTGGTCTGGAAGCCGAAGCCGAGCAGTATGAAGCCGGCGCTGAGCAGCAGCGGCTGGTCGTGCTCGCCCATCAGGCAGAGCAGCAGCACCGCGCAGGCGGTGAGCGCGAAGCCGTAGCTGACCATCCGGCGCGGGCCGAGGCGGCGCAGGTTCGCGGAGCCGAGGACGCCCGCGATCATCGCCGCGAAGGTCAGCGGCAGCATGCGCAGGCCGGTCTCCAGGGGAGTCAGTTCGAGGACCAGCTGGAGGTACTGCACGGCGATCAGTTCGAGCCCCACCAGCGCGAGCATCGCGATCACGATGCAGCCGACCGAGGTGGAGAAGGCGGCCCGCGAGAACAGCCGCATGTCGATGAGGGGGTGCTCGCGGCGCCGCTGCCGGCGCACGAACAGCGTCAGCACCGCGAGACCCGCGAGGAACGGCAGCACCGCGCCCGCGTCGAGCAGGTCGCGCTCGATGCCCAGTTCCTTGATGCCGTAGACGACGCCGAGCACGCCGAGCGCGGCGAGCAGCGCGCCGAACAGGTCCCAGGGTCCGTCCGCCCGGCCCTTGGACTCGGGCACGAGGACCCGGCACAGCGGGAGCATGACGGCCATCAGCGGGATGTTGATGAGGAAGACGGAGCCCCACCAGAAGTGCTCGACGAGGAAGCCGCCGAGGACGGGTCCGGTGGCGGCGCCGACCGCGGCGACCGCGGTCCACACGCCGATGGCGACGGCCCGCTCGTGCCGGTCGGGGAAGACGTCCCGCAGGATCGACAGCGTCGCGGGCATGATCATCGCGCCGCCGATGCCGAGCAGCGCGCGGGCCGCGATGAGCACCTGGGCGGTGTCGGAGACCACGGCGAGCGCGGAGGCCGCGCCGAACAGGGCGTAGCCGAGCAGCAGGATCCGGCGCCGGCCGACCCGGTCGCCGAGCGTGCCGAACAGGATCAGGAGCGAGGCGCAGACCAGCGGGTAGGCGTCGCCGATCCAGAGCAGTTCGACCGAGGTGGGCCTGAGGTCCTCGGTGACCGAGGGCAGTGCGACGTAGAGGATGGTCGAGTCGAGCGCGACCAGGAGCAGGCTCGTGCACAGGACGACGAGGACGACCCAGCGATTGGTGCGGGGTCCGATGGCGGCCAGCCGATGGCGCAGGCGTCCGGTGGCCGTGTTCGTCCCGGACATGTGCTACCTCCCAGTGGTCCTCGCGTTCGGCGGATCCGGGGCTGGGGACGGCCCGCGGTCTCCGGCCGGAAGGAGCGGTCCCCCGGCCCCGCTGCGAAAGGCGAGTGAGCCGTCAGAGTACGCGAGTTCAGGCCAGTGACACGTGGCGGAGCTCTCATGGAACGGGCCGATGGATGTGGCGTGCGCCACTCGCGTCACCGGGGGGACGCGCGGAAGCCGACCGGCGGTTGCCGATAATCGGGGCCGTGACGGACGTGGATCTACAAGACCGGCCCTCGCTGCGGCGAGCGGCACCGGCCCTGCTCGGATACGCGGGGGTGCGGGCGCTCGGCCTGCTCGCCCTCGTGCTGTGGAGCACGGCCGCGGGCAAGAGCCCGCACACCCTGCTGACCGCCCGCTGGGACTCGCTCTGGTACACCCGGGTCGCCGAGCAGGGCTACGGATGGTCGGTGACACTGCCCAACGGCGACGTGCACTCGAATCTCGCCTTCTTCCCGCTGCTGCCGTGGCTGGAACGGTTCGTCGCGGCGGTCTCCCCGCTGTCGTACGCCGACGCGGGGCTGCTCGTCTCGTGGCTCGCCTCCCTGGCCGCGGCGTGGGGGATCTTCGCGGTCGGTGACCTGCTGTACGGGCGCAGGGCGGGGATCTGTCTGGCGGTGCTGTGGGGTGCGCTGCCGGTGGGGATCGTGGCGTCGATGGCGTACAGCGAGGCACTGTTCACGGCGCTCGCGGCGTGGGGACTCTACGCGGTGGTGCGGCGGCGCTGGGTGAGCGCGGGACTGCTCGCCGCGCTGGCCGGCCTGACCCGGCCGGTGGGCGCCGCCGTGGTCGCCGCGGTGTGGGTGGCGGCGGCGCTGTGGATCGCCCGCGAGCGGCGGGCGCCGTGGCGGCTCGTCGCCGGGGTGCTGCTGGCCCCGCTGGGCGCGGCGGCGTACGTGCTGTGGGTCGGGCACCGGACGGGCGGCGGGCTCTTCGGCTATCTGGACGTCCAGGAGCAGTGGGGCAACGGGTTCGACGGGGGCCTCTCCTTCGCCCGCTTCGTCGCCGACAAGTTCACGTCGCTGCCGGGCGCCCTCGCCGGGATCGGGCTGATCGTCGGGGTGGCGCTGGTGCTCTGGCTGTACGTGGGCGGGGTGCGGCAGCGACAGCCGGTGCCCCTGCTCGTCTACACGGGCATCGTCGTCGTGCTTGCCCTGTGCGCTTCGGGGTACTTCGGATCGAAGCCGCGGCTGCTGCTGCCCGCGTTCCCGCTGCTGCTGCCGATCGCGGTGGCGCTGGCCAGGTGGCGTACCAGCAGGTCGGCATGGGTGCTCGGGGGGCTGGCGGCGATCTCCGCGGTGTACGGAGCGTTCTGGCTGAACGGCTCAGGGCCACCGTGACCGATCTTGAGCGGCCGTGATCGGTCCTGTCGGGCTCGATGAGCGGACGGAGAATTCCGTGCCAGCACGCGGTGAACACATTCATAAGCGCACCGGGACGAGCGGTCGGAATCGGTCGGCGAATTCGCGGAGAGTTCTGTTCCGGGTTACTGGAATCCTGGGAATACATGGCGCCCTGAGATCAATCCCACATCACATCGTCATCACAAAGCCACTGTTTCGTCCTGGTCCGCGGCGCGCCCGCTGTAGCGTCGATTGGGTGCGTACCGAACGAAACCTGACCCGGCGGGTCGAGCGGGTCTTCGCCCGGCTCGACCGCGAGCCCGAACGGCCGGCCAACCTGGACATGCCCAGGATGAGCCGGCACCGCGTCGTGCTCTTCGGGCTGACCCTGTCCTTCTACCTCGCCATCGTGGTCGCGGTCCTGGCCACGACGTGGCTGGTGGCCTTCGACTGGCAGGTCATGTTCTTCCGGCCCTATCAGCAGTGGCCCGAGATCCACGCGTTCCTCGACTACTGGGTGGTGCTCGGCCAGCGCGGACCCACCGCCGTCATGGTGATGGCGTGGCTGGGCTGGCGCTCGTGGCGGCAGCACACGCTGCGGCCGCTGCTGATGTTCGGCACCGCACTGCTGCTCCTGAACCTGACGGTGGGCGCCGCCAAGCTCGGCATGGGCCGGCTCGGCCCGCACTACGCCACCGTGATCGGTTCGAACGAGATGTGGCAGGGCGGCGACATATTCCCCTCGGGCCACACCGCGAACGCGGTGGTGACCTGGGGCATCCTCGCCTACCTGGCCTCCACGCCGCGGGCCCGCCGCTGGCTGTCCGCGGTCTCCGCGGTGATCTCCCTCAGCGTCGGCCTGACCACCGTCTACCTCGGTACGCACTGGCTGAGCGACGTGCTCCTCGGCTGGGCCGCGGGTCTGCTGATCCTGCTGGCGCTGCCCTGGTTCGAGCCGCTGGTCGCCCGGGTCGAGGCCGTGATCCTGGCGCTCCGCGACCGCCTGCGCACCGGCCGCGCCGGAGTGGCCGTGCCGGGCTCCCCGATGCCGGCGCCCGCGATGTCCACGCCGCACACCCCGGTCCCGGCCGGCGCCCCGCGCTCCGGGAACCGCCCCGCGGCCCTCCTGCCGACCGGCCCGCACACCCCGCGGGGCGAGCGCACCCCGGTCACCCCGGCGGGCAGCAGGCGCCCCGCCGGAGCCCGCGGCACGACGGCCCGGACGACCGCGGCGGACGCCCAGCGGGCCTAGCCCCGCCCCACGACAGCGGGCACGGTACGCACAACCAGCCCGCACGGCGAAGGCCCCCGGAGCCCCAAGGGTTCCGGGGGCCTTCGCCTTCGCTCAGCCCTTCCAGCAGCGCGTGACCGTTCCGTCGGTGACCTCGAAGTTCAGCCGGCCGGAGCGGTACTCCATGGTGATGACGGCCCCCGGCGGCAGCCGCCTGACGGTGGACCAGCCACGGCCGCGGGCCTGCCGCTCGGCGCTCTCGGCGTCGAGTCCCAGATAGGTGTCGGGGCTGTCCTGAGGGTCTGCGGGCGGGGTCGGAATGGGTGCCATGCGGCCACCGTAAGCCGTGTGTGCGGGTGACGCCAGGCCCCTCCGTACGGCCCCCCGATGGGCTCGTACGGTCACGCTTTCGTCACAAGATCACGACGGTTGTTTCTGTCGAACTCGCTCACACGATCGGGGGGTTCCTTACTTCTCCGGAACTTCTCCACGAGCTCCTTCACGGGCCGGTACGGCGAATTCCGGAAGGTCCGGGCAATGCCGGTCCGAGGGGTCGTGAGCATTTCCGGTGGGGCCGTGCGCAATTCCTGCCGAAGGTTGAATCCGGCCGAATCGACGGCGAGTTGGCAGAGTCCTGGAATTGTCTGTCCATGCCAGAAAGAGGGGTACGCCCTCTGTCGCGGCGGGTACGCGCGCGAGCATCATGGCCTGAGTTCGAAGCAGGCCCGGGCGCGTGAGCAGCGAGGGGGCAAGCGATGGGAACGACCGGGGTGCGGGCCGGTCCTGGTACCGCCGAACCGATGCGGGCGGGGCAGCCGGGCAAGGTGATCGTGGACTGGCTGACCACCACGGACCACAAGAAGATCGGCCACCTCTACCTCATCACGGCGTTCGGTTTCTTCCTGGTCGGCGGGGTCATGGCACTGCTGATGCGGGCCGAACTCGCCCGGCCCGGGCTGCAGATCCTCTCCAGCGAGGAGTACAACCAGCTGTTCACCATGCACGGCACGATCATGCTGCTGCTCTTCGCGACCCCGACGTTCGCCGGCTTCGCCAACGAGATCATGCCGCTGCAGATCGGCTCGCCCGACGTGGCGTTCCCGCGGCTGAACATGCTCTCGTACTGGCTGTTCCTCTTCGGCGGCCTGATCGTGCTCGGCTCGCTGGTGGTGCCGGGCGGGGCGGCCGACTTCGGCTGGTTCGCGTACGCGCCGCTGAACAGCCTGACCCGGTCCCCCGGCATCGGCGCCGACATGTGGATCATGGGTCTCGCGCTCTCCGGCTTCGGCACGATCCTCGGCTCGGTGAACTTCCTGACCACGATCATCGGGATGCGGGCGCCCGGCATGACGATGTTCCGGATGCCGATCTTCACGTGGAACACGCTGTTCACGTCGATCCTCGTGCTGCTCGCCTTCCCGGTGCTCGCGGCCGCGCTGCTCTGTCTGGAGGCGGACCGGCGGTTCGGGTCCGTGGTCTTCGAGGCCCAGTACGGCGGTGCGCTGCTGTGGCAGCACCTCTTCTGGTTCTTCGGCCATCCCGAGGTCTACATCATCGCGCTGCCCTTCTTCGGCATCATCAGCGAGATCATCCCGGTCTTCAGCCGCAAGCCGATCTGGGGCTACACGATGCTGGTCGGCGCGACGATGGCGATCACCGGACTGTCCGTGGTCGTGTGGGCGCACCACATGTTCGCGACGGGCGGGGTCCTGCTGCCCTTCTTCTCCTTCATGTCCTTCCTGATCGCCGTGCCGACCGGGGTGAAGTTCTTCAACTGGACCGGCACGATGCTCAAGGGCTCGCTCTCCTTCGAGACACCGATGCTGTGGTCGGTCGGCTTCCTCGTCACGTTCCTGTTCGGCGGCCTGACCGGCGTCATCCTCGCGTCGCCGCCGATGGACTTCCACGTCACGGACTCGTACTTCGTCGTGGCGCACTTCCACTACGTCGTCTTCGGCACGGTCGCCTTCGCGACGTTCGGCGGCTTCTACTTCTGGTGGCCGAAGCTGACGGGGAAGCTGCTCGACGAGCGCATCGGGAAGATCCACTTCTGGACCCTGTTCATCGGCTTCCACACCACGTTCCTGGTACAGCACTGGCTGGGCGCGGAGGGCATGCCGCGCCGGTACGCGGACTATCTGGCGGCGGACGGCTTCACGGCGCTGAACAGCCTGTCGACCATCGGCGCGTTCCTCGTCGGCATCTCGACCCTGCCGTTCCTCTACAACATCTGGAAGACGGCCAAGTACGGCGCGAAGGTCGAGGTGGACGACCCCTGGGGCTACGGCCGCTCGCTGGAGTGGGCGACGTCGTGCCCGCCGCCCCGGCACAACTTCACGACGCTGCCGAAGATCCGCTCGGAGTCCCCGGCGTTCGATCTGCACCATCCGGAGTTCGCGGCGTTCGAGGACCGTCCGGGGCAGACTCCGGCCGTAGGAGTGCGCGGCTCAGCCGATCCCGAACGGCCCTGACGGAGCCGAGGAGTTCGACCGGCTCCACCACCTCGAACTCGTACCCCATCATCGCCACGTGCACGACCATCACGTCGAGACTGACGGCCCCGGTGCGCAGCAGACACGTGCCCTCGCCCTCGGCCGTCAGGACCCCGGCGCTCGGCGACACGGTCTGCCGCGCCTCGGCCAGCGGGGCGAACAGCCGGATCACCGCCTCGGCGGCGTACGCGCGCGTGGAGACGCCCCGCGACACATAGGCGGCGAGGTCCTCGGCGGGCGGCGTACGGGGCGGGAAGCGCGGCCCGTGCGGCGGTTTCGGCGTGATGCGGTCGGCCCGGAAGGTGCGCCAGTCGTCGCGCTCCACGTCCCACGCCACCAGGTACCAGCGCCGCTCGCTGCACACGAGCCGCAGCGGTTCCACGGTCCGCCGGCTCGCCTCGCCCCCGTGGTCGCGGTACTCGAACCGCACCCGCTCCAGGTCCCGGCAGGCGGCGGCGAGTTCGCTCAGCACACCGGGGTCGACGGCCGGCTGACCGGCGCCGCGCAGCATGGGCACGGTGTAGGCGTTGAGCGCGCCGACCCGGCGCCGCAGCCGGTGCGGCAGCACCTGTTCCAGCTTGGCCAGGGCCCGCACCGACGTCTCGCCGATCCCGGCGATGCCCTGCCCCGCCGCGGTCCGCAGCCCGACCGCCACGGCGACGGCCTCGTCGTCGTCGAGCAGCAGCGGCGGCAGCTCGGCCCCCGCGCCCAGCTGGTATCCGCCGCCGGTCCCCGGACTGGCGTTGACGGGGTATCCGAGCTCCCTGAGCCGCTCCACGTCCCGTCGCACGGTCCGCGCGCTGACCCCGAGGCGGTCGGACAGCTCGGGGCCCGACCATTCGCGGTGGGCCTGGAGCAGGGAGAGCAGCCGCAGCAGGCGGGCAGAGGTCTCGAGCATGGTCCGAGTGTGCCAAAGGGGCGGCCGGCGGATCGGCGCCGGCTGCCGACGCGGCAGAAGCCCTTACGGCGCTGCGGGAGCCATGACGACCGAGAGGTCGTTGTCGACCGTGTAGTACGGCTCGGCCTGCAGATCGCGGCCACCGACAGCGACCCGCTCCGTCGGGTAGGCGAAGATCGCCTTCTTGTCGGCGATGTCGTCGAGCAGCCGGGCGACCCGCACCTGCGGCCCGTCCTCCCCCTCGGGACGCAGCCAGACGTCCCAGCGCCCCTCGGACAGCTCGTCGTAGCCGATCCGCAGCGTGAACTCGGCGCCGTCCGCGGTCAGTTCGCCCCGCAGGACCGGCCCCGTCGCGGCACGGGAACGTATCTCCGCACAGGCCTTCGGCGAGAACTCCACCCCGTAGACCCGCCCGCGCACGGTCAACTCCCCGTCGGCGATGAGCAGTTCACCGGCCTCCGCGTGCGGCGCCCGGAACCAGCTGCGCACCGTCAGATTGCCGTGCTTGGTGACGTACGGGATCCGTACGGCGACGTAGCCGCGCGACCCGGTGGGTGCCCGGTCGACCAGCGAGCGCAGATCGTTGACTCCCGGCATCAGCCGGACCGGGTCGTCCCCCGCGACCTGCGCGTACACGTCCCAGCGTCCCTCGGGAAGGCCGACGCTTATCGGCAGTGAGGCCCGCAGCCGCCCGTCGCCCGACGGGGTGAGCGGCAGCCGCACCTCCTCGCCGCTGCTCCGGTTCATCAGCACGAGGTGGGCCGGGTCCGGCGCCCCCTGGTCGGAGACGTCGAAGGTGAGGCCGCCGGCGGAGTCGGCGATGCAGTCTGCGCGAGGTGCCATGAGGACGGTCCTGTCGTCAGACCCGGACGGAAGGGCGGGCGTGGCCAGCGGCGTCATGCGGTGCGCCCCTTTCTCGGGGACTTGAACACGGTCCTTCCGGCGTCCCGGACGGCGAAGGCGCCGCCGAGCAGGGAGCCGCGCGCCCGGTGGAGCAGGCCGCCGGAGCCGCCGCGTGCGGTCAGCGAGCCGAAGAGCGTCTCGTAGCGCTCGGCGATCCGCGCCGGGTCGAAGCGCTCGGAGTCGACGAGGGCGCGCGCCGCCATCTGCTCGCGCAGCGGGTCGTTGTTGATGAGTTCGAGGAGGCCGCCGGAGATCGCCTCGACGTTGCCGACCTCGACGAGACGGCCGTCGACACCGTTGTCGATGATCTCGCCGGGGCCGTGCGGGCAGTCCGTGGAGACGACGGGCAGACCGCACCGCATCGCCTCGACGATCGTCATGCCGAACGATTCGAAGGTCGAGGTCACCGCGGCGACGGAACCTTTCGCCCACTCGGGTTCGATGGGGTTGGCGGGTCCCATGAGGAACACGTGGTTGTACAGCCCGAGTTGGTCGATCAGTCGGCGCAGCTTGTCCTTCTGCTTGCCGCCCCCGTAGATGCGCAACCGCCAGTCGGGCCGCTCGGCGCGGACCTTGTCGAAGGCCTTGATCAGCAGGTCGTACCGCTTGACCGGGGCGAGCCGGCCGGCGGCGACGACCCACTTCGCGGAGCCGTCGGCGGGCGAGATGCCGGGCGCGGGCACCGGGTTGGGCATGGCCTCGATCCGGACGCCGGGCAGCCGCATCCGGTCGCGGTAGGCGTGGGCGTCGGCCTCGGTGGTCGTGGTCAGGGCGTCGAGACGGGGGTACACGCTGCGCAGTTCCCGGCGCAGAGCGGTCGAGTGGGTGTCGAGCGTGAGGTGCTCCTGGCCGACCCGGAGCGGGCCGCGCCGGGTCTCCCGGGCCAGGTGCACGTTGAGCCCGGGGCGGGTGCCGACGACGACGTCCGCGTCGACGGAGGCGAGGTGCTCGGCGATCCGCCGGTCGGTGAGGGCGCTGTACTGCTCGTGGCGCCCCTCGTGCCGCGGGAAGACCGAGGCGGGCCGCCCGAACTCCGGGTCGTCGCCGTCGTACCCGGGCGAGTCCTTCCGGATGTCGACGAGATGGCGCACGCGCACCCGGGAGCTGGGCGTGAAGACCGGCTCGTCACGGTGGCGGAAGACCGAGACGACTTCCACGTCGTGCTGCTCGGCCAGGGTGTTGGCGAGGTTGTACGTGGTGCGGATCGTCCCTCCGATCCCGTACGCATTGTGAATCAGGAAAGAAATCTGCATGCGTCCCCGTATTCCACCATTCCTCGCGGACAGTCCCGACTGATCCGCCTACCGCATGGTTAGACAGAGATGCCCCGGCGAGGGTTGTTCTTCATCATCATCTTGTTCCAGAACAGTTGCCGGATTGGTAGAAGAACGAGGGAACCGTTTGGCCAGTTTGTCCATCAGGGTTACGTCATGGCTGGTAGGAGAGTTGGGGGACGTCAAAGCACGTCCTGTCCATGTCACCGCTGCGGGTGACCCACCCCTTGCCGTCCGTCCATTTCGCGACCGACAGGCACGTCCTGCGGTGCGTGGGCGGCGCGGCGAGCCGCCGGAACGTGACCGGAACCAGCAGTCCGTCCGCCGTGTACGGGGTGCCGCGGTTCATGAAGCGGTCCACGCACGCCCGGGTGACGTCCGTGGCGCAGGAGCGGGCGGCGTCCGTGAACCACAGGGCGGCCGCCCACCCCTCCAGCTGCCACTGCGCGTGCGTACCGAGACCCGCGGTCGCGTCGCGGAAGGCACGGACGGCCGGGTGCCCGGTGTCCTGGTAGTTGCGACTGGCGCCGGTGGCCCACAGGGCGGCCCGGCAGTGCGGCGCGTCCTTGTAGTCGGCGGCGACGGTGGACGTCCAGTTCTGCACGTTCGTGACCTTGGCGGTGACGCGGGCGCCGACCTGGTCCATGGCCTTGCACAACTGGGCGTTGCCGTGCGCGTCGATCGCGTCCAGGACGAGGTCCACGCCCCGGTCCTTCATGTCCGCGGCGACGGCACGGAAATTGGGCAGCGCGAAGTCGACCTGCTCACTGATCACCCGGTATCCCTCGGCCTTCAGGCCGCGGGTCACGAGCCGGGCGTACCCGGCCGACGCGGCCTGGTTGTAGGAGACGACGGCGGCGGTGCGGGCGCCCTGCTCGCGCTTGAAGTAGCGGTAGACCTCGGTGCCGCCGTACAGCTTCCCGTCCCAGCCGGGCGTGCCCCTGCGTGGCGCGAGGCTGCCGTAGATCCCGTAGAGGTGCGGGTAGGTGTCGTACGCGGCGCCGATCGGCTGGCCCCCGATGTCGGGCACGCCCGCGCGGGAGACCCGGGCGGCGCCCGCGTAGTCCAGGGACGTGGTGGCCACCAGGGCGACGACCCGCTGTTCGTCGACGAGCTTGTGCACGCACTCGTTGTTGCCGACGCCGCTGCCGCCGTCGTCGCAGGTGAGCACCTCGACCCGGCGCCCTTGGATGCCGCCCTTCTGGTTCAGGTTCCGGAAGTACGCCTGTGCGCCGTCCCGGGTGTCGGTGAAGGTGGCGCCGCCGACCGGGCTGGTCGCGCTGGTGATGATCCCGACGCGGACCGGTTCCCGGGCGGCCGCCGGCGTGCGCGACGCTCCGCGGTCGTCGAAGGCGCTCTCCGGCAGCCGTGAGCCGCAGGCCGTGACGGCCAGCAGCGCGAGCCCCGCCGCCAGTGCCTCAGCAGCCCGGGCCCGGCGACGCATTGCCGCTCAACTGCACCAGCGCGCACAGGGTCTTGACGGACACCTTCCAGACGCCGTCCTGCTCCACCGAGGTGCCCTTGGCCCCGGGCAGCACCGTGGCGCCCTTGAGGGCCAGCGAGTACGTCACGTCCGCGCCGGTCGGCGAGGTGAACGTGACCGTGTCGACCTCCGCCTGGACCTGGCCGCCGCGCTTGTCCCCGTTGAAGCTCTTGAGGACGGGCCGCATCTCGGCGCCGTTCTCCAGGACGGCCTCCTTGTCCTTCGCCGGGACGGCCGGGTCGAAGAACTTCTTCCAGTTCGCCTTGATCTCCTTCTCGGCCGCCGCCCGGTCCGGGGGCGCGGTCGGGCTCGGCGGCTCGGCGGAGGGTTCCCGCGAGGTGGGGGTGGGCGGGGCGCTCTCGTCGCCACCGCTGTCGTCGCTGCACGCCGCCGTGGCGGGTCCGATCACCAGGGCCGTGGCGAGCGCGAACGCCGCGCCCCGTCCACGGCCCGTCCTGATCCTGCTCCCGAGAACCATCTGGTCACCACCGGGTGTCGGTCCGGGCTGCCTGGCGCCCGGAGCTTTCAGGGTCGGCTTCCAGAAGGCATAGTGCAATCGATCGGCGAACAAGACCAGACGCCGCCGGCAACAGGCAGACACACGACGCGACGACGTGGGGAGCCACCGATGCGCACTGCCCGGCTTCGAACCGTGCATCCCGTCCTGTGGGCGGGCCTCGCCGCTCTCGCCGCCGGCGCGGTGCTGTGCGTGGTCGGCTGGTACGGGATGTCGGGCGAGCGCTTCGCCGAGCGCCAACTCCCCTACCTGGCCTCCTGCACGGTGCCGGGCTCGGCGCTGATCATCACCGGTGCGGTCCTCCTCACGTACGGCAGGAGCACGCTCGCGACGTCCCGCGTGGAGCAGCTGTACGAGCTGCTCGTGGCGGTCGACCCGCCGCCCGACGGCACCCTTCCGCTCGCCCCGCTCAGCCCGCTCGCCTCCGGCGGAACGCTGCTGATGGTGCCGGGCGGCACGCTGTGGCACCGCTCCGACTGCCCGCTCGTCGAGGGCAAGCCCGAGGCCGTGCCCGCCGACGCGCGCGCCGTCGCCGACGGCGACCTCGGCCCCTGCCCCATCTGCGATCCGCCCGCCGGGAGTTGAGGCGTGTCCTCACTCACGTACGACCTCACGCTGGCCGGCCTCTCCGTGGGCGCGGCTGCCGCGCTCACCGGGACCGGCCTGATCGTCACCTACCGCGCGACGGGCGTCCTGAACTTCGCGCACGGGGCGATCGCGATGTTCTGCGCCTGTCTGCTGCGGCAGGCGGTGGTGGTCTGGGGGTGGCCGCTGTGGGCGGGCGCGGCGCTGGTCCTCGTGATCGTGGCACCGGCGCTCGGACTCGCCCTGGAACGCGGGGTGTTCAGACCTCTGACCAGGTCCGGCGGCGATCCCGCGATGACGCTGGTGGCGTCCGTCGGCGTCTTCGTCCTCCTGGTCGGGGCGGCGGCCCTGCTGTGGGGCACGGGTGCCAGGGACGACGCGCCGACGCTGATCGCGGCCGACCCGTGGGGGCAGCTCGCGGTGGCCTGCGCGGTCGCGGCCGCGGTGGCGGCGGTGACGCGCTGGACCCGGTTCGGCACCGAGCTGCGGGCGGTCGTCGACAACCGCCGGCTCGCCGTGCTCGGCGGGATCGACGCGGACCGGGTCGCCGCGGCGGGCTGGGCGTTCGGTGCGTTCACGGCGGGCCTGACGGGGGTGCTCCTCGCCCCGTACGTGCGGCTGGACCCGTACGGTCTCCCGCTGCTGGTGATGGAGGTCGTGGCGGTCGCGGTGGCCGCGCGCATGCGGTACCTGTCGGTGGCGGTCGTGGTGGCGCTCGGGATCGGGGTGGCGCAGGCCCAGTTGACGCGGCTGCATCCGGGCGGCCCCGGCGAGCCGCTGCTGCAGGCGGTCGGGGCGAACCTGTTCGTGGTGGCGCTGCTGGTCGCGGCGCTGGCCCTGCCGGGCGTCGACGCGCAGGGCGCGCTGCCGCGGGCGGCGACGCGGCGGGCGTTCCCGGCGCCGCCGGGCGCCTGGCCGGTGGCGGCCCTCCTGTTCCTGCTCCCGCTGGGCTTCGCCGGGTCGGACCTGCACACGTCGGTCCAGGTGCCCGCGCTCGCCCTGATCCTCCTCTCGCTGGTCGTGGTGACCGGCCGGGCCGGTCAACTGACGCTCGGGCAGGGCGCGTTCGCCGGGCTCGGCGCGCTCTTCACCGCTTTGCTCGAACTGGGCCGCTTCCCCGGACTGCCCCGGCTCCCCGCCCTGGCCGCGCTGCTGCTGTCGGTCGTCCTGGTGGCGCCGCTCGGTCTGATCACGGCGGTGCCGGCCATCGGGCGGCAGGGCCTCGCCCTGGCGCTCGCCACGTTCGCGGTCGGGGTGGGCGTGAGCCGGTTCGTGTTCGCGCAGCCGTACGCGGCGTCGGGACTCGCACCGGCGCGGCCCGCCGGGTTCGCCGGGGACCGGGCGTACTACGTGCTCGAACTCGTCCTGCTGGCCGCTGCCTTGGCCGTGGTGTGGGCGCTGCGCCGGGGCCGGGCCGGGCGGGCGCTCGCCGCGGTGCGCGACCACGAGGCGGGGGCGGCGGCGGCCGGGGTGCCGGTGGCCGCGTGGAA